>NZ_AP024235.1:2400000-2708806 GCF_016756315.1 Alteromonas sp. KC3 | reverse complement strand
GTGAGGGTAACGCAAAACCTAACGGTAATATTGCGGTATTTGGCCCAGGTACAGGGCTTGGCGTTGAACATATCACAATGACAACGTCAGGTTGGCAAACCTTAGACGGTGAGGGCGGTCATGTGGACTTTGCCCCTGTTGATGAGACCGACATCATTGTTTGGCGCCATCTACAGTCAACGTTTGGTCGAGCTTCTGCTGAAGAAGTTATGTCTGGTCGAGGCCTACATAATATCTATACTGCACTCGCTAAACATGCCGGTGAGCCGGTGACGTTCACCGAGCCTGCGCAAATCACTGAAGCGGCATTGTCGGGAAGCTGTAAATTAGCTGAAGCCACATTGACCCAATTTTGCCGCATTATGGGTAGTTTTGCGGGTAATCTGGCGTTGAACATGGCGACAACGGGCGGCATCTTTATTGGTGGCGGTATCGCAAATCGTTTCCCTGAGTTTATCCAAAACAGTGACTTTAGAGCACGTTTTGAAGCAAAAGGGCAAATGAAACATTACGTCAAAGACATTCCTACCTATTTGATAGCAGAGCCTGACCATGGTCTTCTTGGTGCTGCTGCTTATCTGAACCAAAATACAGCGAGCTAAATTATGACAACGAAATGGAAATACTCACCAGAGGAAATTTTTGCAGCCGGTCCTGTGGTACCTGTATTGGTTATCAACGATGTTGAAAAAGCTGTACCTTTGGCAAAAGCGCTAATGGAAGGTGGAATTAAAGTACTGGAAGTGACACTGCGTACGCCTGCTGCAATAGATGTGATTAAACGCATTGCACAAGAGGTGCCAGATTCACTTATCGGAGCAGGCACGGTAACCAATGCTCAGCAGTTGAAAGCAGTCGTAGAAGCAGGAGCGAAGTTTGCAATCAGCCCTGGTATGACAGCTGACTTATTGAAAGCGGGTATGGATGCTGAAATTCCGCTTATTCCAGGTATTTCATCTACGTCTGATCTAATGAAAGGCAAAGATGCAGGCTACACACATATGAAATTCTTCCCAGCAGAAGCGTCAGGTGGTGTGAAAGCCATAAAGTCAATCAGCGGTCCTTTCCCTGATGTGACATTCTGCCCAACGGGTGGTATTGGTCCAAATAACTACAACGATTACTTAGCACTAAATAACGTTAAGTGTGTGGGCGGTTCGTGGTTAGCACCAGATGATGCCATTGAAGCGGGTGATTGGGCACGTATAACGCAATTGGCAAAAGAAGCGGTTGCTGGCGCTGCTAAGTAATATCAGGTGTACTGATTTTCAAAAAAACCTGCCATTTGGCAGGTTTTTTTATTCCTATAAAAAGAGTGGATTTGCTTAGAGGGGAACGATAACTTGCGTCAGCGCGTGGCGCTCACCAGGGGCAAGCGTTTTTCCTTTTGTAATCGCCGATTCTACGCATAGCATATGCTTGTAACCAAATGGATCCATATCTGAGATAGAGGCTGCGCCTTGCCATGGATTCCATACCACGACAGAGTCATTGCCTTGAGAATTTACCGACGTAAATGCTTGATTGCTCACTTCAATCGTTGCATTCTCAATCGCCTCTACATGGATACGATCTGTTTCCCCTGTAATTAGATAGGGCGAGGGCGTAGGTTTAAGCCCCCAATCATCCAACTTATCTTTAAATTCTCCATGCATACCTGTTAACTGAGTGTCCTGAATGTGGTCAACATGGAAATAAGTATGCAGTGCACAGTTGTAGTCAAAGGGCACTACACCTGTGTTCTGAGTTTCCAAAGAGACGCTTAGGGTGTCACCAACCTGTATAACAAGTTGTACCGCACAGTCATATTCAAAGCCTTCTGCACGTGAAAAACTTGGAGAAAGTGTAATTTCAGTACCTGATTCAGTATCTCTAGAATCAATTAATTTCCATACTTGTGTACGCAAGAAACCGTGAGCGGGCAGGGCGCCTTTTTCTCTACCGTGGTCGTCGCTAAACCATGGCCAGCAAACAGGAATACCGCCGCGAATCGGGCGCTCTCCATTCAAGTAAGCGTGAGGGCTCACCCATAAACGTTCTTTGTTGTCCTTTTTAGGTACATACGACAGCACATGACCGCCAAATAAACTAATTCGGGCTACAGCGTTACTATTTTCAATATCTAAAAAAGTCAGTCCGTTAGACTCACTAACGTTCACTGAATTAACGGGCGGCATAAACCCTCCTTGGACAAACGTTTTTAAAAACGAAGTGACAGAGCACAAGTGATTGTCACGGAAACAAAAGGCGCTAGCGTTACTTTATATTATAGAAAACTAATAAGTATTTAGCGCTCGGAAAACAAAAAAGGTGCAAGCTTATTGCTTACACCTTTTAGATTAACTCAACTTTACAACAAGTTAATTAAATATTTGTTCTAAATGATACTTTTTATTTAGAAATATGGGCAACTAGGTCTAATACCTTGTTTGAATAACCCCATTCGTTGTCGTACCACGATACTAATTTAACAAAAGTATCAGTTAGCGCGATACCAGCTGTTGCGTCGAATACCGATGTGCGAGCGTCACCAATAAAGTCATTAGAAACTACCGCATCTTCGGTGTAACCCATAATGCCCTTTAGTTCGCCTTCAGACGCTGCCTTCATCGCCGCACAGATATCTTCGTAGCTTGTCGGTGTTGCAAGGTTAACCGTTAGGTCTACCACTGAAACATTAGGCGTAGGTACGCGGAATGCCATACCCGTTAATTTACCATTAAGCGCTGGAATTACTTTGCCAACAGCTTTCGCTGCACCTGTTGAAGAAGGAATGATGTTTTGACCTGCACCGCGACCGCCGCGCCAATCTTTCATTGATGGACCATCAACGGTTTTTTGCGTTGCTGTTGTAGCGTGCACTGTTGTCATTAGGCCATCAACAATACCAAATTTGTCATTCAATACTTTTGCCAGTGGTGCAAGACAGTTCGTTGTGCACGACGCATTAGAAACAATTGTTTCGCCAGCGTAGCTATCTTGGTTAACACCCATAACAAACATTGGGGTGTCGTCTTTAGAAGGTGCTGACATAACAACTTTCTTGGCACCTGCTTCAATATGCTTAGCAGCCGTTTCTTTGGTAAGGAACAAACCTGTAGATTCAACAACTACATCTACGTTCACTTCGTCCCATTTTAGTGCTGCTGGGTCTCTTTCAGACGTAATGCGGATAGTCTTGCCATTTACAACAAGGTTATTGTTGTCTACGGTTACATCACCGTCGAATAATCCGTGTGTCGAGTCGTACTTCAATAGATAAGCAATGTAGTCCGTGTCTAGTAAGTCGTTAATAGCTACAACTTCAATGTCCTGACGCTCTGCTGCTGCGCGCATTACTAAACGTCCAATACGGCCAAAACCATTGATACCGATGCGAATTGTCATAACGTACCCCGATTATTTAAATAAAATGAAAATAAATTACGTAAAGTATGGATCAAAATGCCATAATTAGCAAAATAAAAAGCTAAAGTGTTGCAAAATTACGAACAATGGCTTTTGCAATCGTATTCAGATTTCGCCAAAGCCTTGTTTCTAGAATAATGTTAAAAAATTGTTTGTAGACGCACTATGCTTTCTCTTTGATGCGTTTTTCACCGAATAACAGGAATGACACACAATGACACAACAACTTCTGCAGCAACTGGTTGAAATGCGGGGAATCGAAACCCAATATGTTGACGCATGGGGTAAACCTGCAACCATCGCAGAATCAAGCAAAGCTAAGTTGCTTAACGTATTAGGTTATGACACCTCAAGTGACGAACAAATTCAGTCTCAAATTGCCAAAGACATTCAATCAGTCTGGCTTTCTGTGCTTAATCCTGTTCAAGTCGTTCGTGCTCACGAAGACATTAACCTTGCAGTTCGACTTCCAATTGAATTAGTTAATGACGAACATGTGCTTGTTGTGACTTGTGAAAACGGTGATGTACTTGAACATCGTTTTACGCCGGTTGACCAAGAAATGACGACAATGGCACACATAGACGACGTAGAGTTTCATGAATACGTTGTAACCCTGCCTTTGGATTTACCACTCGGTTACCACGATGTTGTGTTGATGGCTGATGATGACCAGTTAGGGACATCACGCATAATTCGTGCACCACAGGCGTGTTACACCCCACAAGAAATTAAAGACGGCAAAAAAATTTGGGGCCTTAGCGTTCAGCTTTATTGTGTGCGTAGTGAGAAAAATTGGGGTATTGGTGATTTTTCTGACTTAGCATTGCTTATCGAAAAAGCAGCAAGCGTTGGTGCAGACTTTATTGGCCTTAATCCCATCCATGCATTGTATCCTGCTAACCCAAATGCCTGCTCACCTTATGGTCCAAGTTCACGCCGCTGGTTAAACTATTTGTATATCGATGTAACCGCAGTTGAAGGTTATGACGATAAATCGGTGCAGGATGTCGTGACAGGCGATGACTTTAACGCAACGCTTGCCCATGCTCGAAATGTTGAGCATGTTGACTACGAAGCCGTTGCTCAATTAAAACTTGCTGCACTTAAAGCAGTATTCGATGTTTATGATGCCAAATATCTACGCAAAAACACAAAGCAAAACAAAGCGTTTAAAGCGTTTGTTGAAGCAGGTGGCGAGAGCCTAGACATGTTGGCAGTGTACGACGCGCTGCAGTCTCACCTAAAAGCAGAAGGCAAAGAAAGTTGGGGTTGGCCAGTATTTCCAAAAGAATACAAAGACTACCACAACCCAGCGGTTGCTAAATTCAAGAAGGCCAACGAGCAAGACGTTAAATTTTATTTGTTCTTGCAATGGATTGCTGCACAGCAGCTCGAGGCTGCTAGCAACAAGGCTTCTGAAGCTGGCATGACCATTGGTCTGTACCGCGACCTTGCGGTAGGGGTAAGCGAAGGCAGCGCTGAAATTTGGGGCAATAAAGATTTGTATTGTACAGATGCAAGTGTTGGTGCACCGCCTGATATTCTTGGCCCTCTAGGTCAAAATTGGGGCCTACCTCCGATGGACCCTCGCAAGCTTTACGAGCAAGGCTATCAACCCATTATCGACCTCTTTGCTTCAAATATGGCATCGTCCGGATCACTTCGTATCGATCACGTAATGGCACTTTTGCGCTTGTGGTGGGTTGTGAAGGGCGACAACGCTAAAGACGGTGGCTATGTTTATTATCCGGTAGACGATCTTCTGGGAATTTTGGCGCTTGAAAGCGTGCGCAATGAAAGTTTAGTCATTGGAGAAGACCTCGGAACAGTACCAGAAGAGATTCGTAGTAAGCTGGCTGAAAACGGTGTTTACTCTTACCGTGTATTCTTTTTCGAACAAGCGGAAGATGGCGGTTTCTTCTCGCCAAGTCATTACCCAGTACAATCAATGTCTACATTGACCACGCATGACATGCCGACATTAATTGGGTATTGGCATTGCCTAGACTTAGAGTTAGGCAAAGAAATTGGGCTTTATCCAACAGAAGAAATTTTGCAGACACTTTACGCAGATCGACATGAAAACAAACAAGCCATTCTTGACACGCTTCATGGACACGGTTCTGTAGCAGAACATGTAGGTCGCGATGTGAATTACACCGGCATGAACCGAGAGCTTAATAACGGAATGCAAGTTCACATGGCGGGAGGTTCAAGTGCGCTGTTGAGTTTACAACTTGAAGATTGGCTTGAGATGGATAAGCCTGTAAATATTCCAGGTACGTTCGATGAGTATCCTAACTGGCGCAGAAAGCTTACTGAAAACATCGAATCGATGTTCAACAGAGATGACATTAACGATTTGGCATCTAAGCTTACACACGCTAGAAAGCAGGCGAGCGGCAACAAGTAGCGCGTCTTAAGGCCGGTAAAAATTAAGGAGTGACGAAAGACTTCTTAATCGAGTAAGATAAAGCGTCACTATTGACACTTTACTAAAACAAACCCGCTTTAGTGCGGGTTTTTAATAGGAGTAGCGAATGCAATTAGCGCAGCAGTTAGAACAGGCATTATGTTCACAGCCGTTTTCTCAACTAGGTGTTTTAGAAGACAAAGGAGAGTACTTACTTCGCGTTTATCGTCCAGACGCAAAGTCGGTGACAGTCAAGTGGGAAAGTGCAGCGCTAGCAGACGTTACTCTGCAATCTAACGGTGGTGGTCTTTACGAAGGGCGTATTTCACAGCTACAAGCGAAGACCCTGTATCGCGTTTTTGTCGACAGTGACAACGCGCAATTCGATTATGTCGATCCTTATCAATTTACTGACAATGCCTTTCATGCTGTTCATTATATCGATGCTAGTCCCGCAAACTTGTATCAACAAGCTGGTGCACAGCTAATCTCGCTTGGTGACGAACAGGGCACCACGGTAGCCGGTGTCAGATTTTGTGTGTTTGCGCCAAATGCCTCATCGGTATCTGTTATTGGTGACTTTAATGGCTGGGACGGGCGCTTACACCCAATGGAAAAAACCTCAATGGGTTACTGGGTTTTATGTGTTCCAGAGCTAGCTGAAGGTGAGCGGTATAAATACCAAATTAAGGATGCGAGGGGCCATGACCTACCGCACAAAGCTGACCCGTTAGGGTTTAGCGCTGAGCAGTATCCCTCACACGCGTCAAAAGTGTACAACCACAACAATTATGAGTGGGGTGACAGCACTTGGATGTCAAAGCGTAGCGTTAATAAGTACGAAACGCCAATGAGTGTTTATGAAGTGCATTTGGGGTCGTGGAAGCGTCCTGGTGATGACAGTGACGCGCGCTATCTCTCTTATCGCGAACTCGCTGACGATCTCATTGGTTATGTCAGTGATATGGGATATACCCATTTAGAATTACTCCCTATTTCTGAGTTCCCTTTTGACGGTTCTTGGGGCTACCAACCCGTGGGTATGTTTGCACCTACAAGTCGCTTCGGTAATCCAGACGAATTTAAGTACTTTGTTGACCGATGTCACCAAGCCGGTATCGGCGTTATCATAGATTGGGTGCCTGCGCATTTTCCAGAAGATGGTCACGGTCTTGCTCGCTTTGATGGTTCGTGTGTTTATGAGTATGAAGATCCTCGCAAGGGATGGCATCCCGATTGGAACTCGTGTATTTACGACTTTGGAAAAGACACCGTCCGTCAATTTTTAGTCGCTAATGCGCTGTATTGGTTGGATAAATTCCACGTAGATGGTTTGCGTGTCGACGCAGTCGCTTCAATGCTATATCTGGATTATTCACGTAATGACGGCGAGTGGATCCCGAATGTAGATGGCGGCAACGAAAACTACGAAGCGATTAGTTTACTTAAGTGGATGAATGAAGAAGTGTACAAGCATTTCCCTGATGCAATGACCATTGCGGAAGAGTCCACTTCTTTTCCTAAAGTATCCCGTCCTGTATTCGACGGTGGGTTAGGGTTCGGTTTCAAATGGAATATGGGGTGGATGCACGACTCCCTTCACTATATCGCCAAAGACCCTGCTTATCGCAACTATCATCATGGCGACATTACGTTCAGCATGGTGTATGCCTTTGACGAAAATTTTGTGCTGCCCATTTCTCACGATGAAGTCGTTCATGGAAAGGGGAGTATGTTGCGTAAAATGCCTGGTGACGAGTGGCAACAAGCCGCAAACCTTCGCTGCTACGCAGGCTTCATGTTCGGTCATCCAGGTAAAAAACTCAATTTCATGGGCAATGAGCTTGGACAATCACGCGAATGGAATCATGATGCGAGTTTAGATTGGCACTTACTTGACTTTGATAAGCACGCGGGAATACAAGCACTTTACAGAGCGCTAAATCATCTCTACAAAAATACTCCAGCGCTATATGAACAGGACCATAATCCTGCAGGGTTTGCGTGGATTGATCACAATAATGCAGAGCAGAGCGTAGTCTCTTTTGTCCGCTCTGCGAAAAACGGCCGTCAAAAGGTATACGTAGTATCGAATTTCACGCCGGTGCCACGCAACAATTTTAGAATTGGCGTGGATGATGCTTGCCGTTTGACGTTAGCACTTAATACTGATGATAGTGCTTATTGGGGGAGCGGCTACGCGGTTGTGGAACACGTAACATCGACACCAACACCGTGGAACGAAAGACAGCATTCAGTAGAGATTAATTTGCCGCCGCTTTCTACTGTGTTTTATGTCACAGACGCTCAATAAATTTCACACAATCACATAGTTTAAGAGAGACAAGTGAACGAACATCGCAAAAATTTGCTTGCTGCAGAACATAGTGTGGGTGAGGCGTTTCCTCTTGGAGCAACGCCGACACCTGATGGATGCAATTTTGCAGTTTATGCGCCCGATGCGAAGGCCGTTATACTGTGCTTTTTTAACAAAGATACTGAAGAAGCGACCGTTGAGCATGTACTGCCTGAGAAAACCGGTGACATCTGGCACGGCTATTTTAGCGGTGTAAAAGCAGGGCAATATTATGGGTATCGCGTAGAGCGTGGCGAGGGCGGTCTTCATGCTGCAAACACGCATAAACTGCTCATCGATCCTTATGCTAAAAAGCTTAGTCGCCCGATAAAGTGGGATGCCAGACAATACAAGCATGATTCTCAATTTATGATACCTAAGTGTATCGTTATTGATGATGAAAACTATGCCAAGCCAGTCATAACCTCACCTAAGGTACCCAAGCACAAGCGTATTGTTTATGAAGCGCATGTCAAAGGACTTACAAAGCTACACCCGGACGTACCAAAAGCGCACCAAGGCAAGTTTCTAGGCGCTGCTCATCCCAGTGTTATTAAGCACTTGAAGGCATTAGGTATAACAACAGTGCAGTTCATGCCACTTTGTTCGTTCATGCCTGAGCCCTTTATTACCGAGAAAGGATTAACCAACTACTGGGGATATAACCCAGTAAACTTCTTTGCTCCAGAGCCGCGCTATGGCGTCAGCGACGCATTAGCTGAATTGCAAGAGATGGTGGCAGCATATCACCGCGCTGGGCTAGAGGTTATTGTGGACGTTGTGTTTAATCACACCGCTGAAGCAGGGAAGGGAGGGCCGATACTGTCATACAAAGGCTTTTGCCCTTATCAAGCTTATCTCCTAGAGCAAACTAAAACGGGTGAGTTGGTTTATTCGAATCATTCAGGCTGTGGCAATACAATTAACACCGCACAACCTTTTATGATGGGACTGATTTTAGATGCAATGCGCCATTGGGTATCGGTTATAGGCGTAGACGGTTTTCGCTTTGACCTTGCTGTAAGCCTAGGGCGTGAACCTCAGCAATACAATAAAAAATCCGGACTATTGCGTGCTATTAGCAGTGACCCTGTGCTGAAAAATAAAGTGTTGTTGGCTGAGCCTTGGGATATTGGACCAGGTGGATACCAGGTTGGCAATTTCCCTTCTCCATGGCTTGAGGTGAATGATAAATATCGCGACACCGTGAGAGCGTTTTGGCGTGGTGACGACGGCGTAACAGCTGACTTTGCGACAAGGTTGATGGGGTCGCGGGATATCTTTCATAAAGGTCATCGCCATATCAGCACGTCAGTAAATAATATCTCGTACCACGATGGTTTTACACTTCACGACATGGTGACCTACGCAGAGCGTCATAACCTGGACAATTTGGAAGAAAATCGCGATGGGCACGGGCACAACCTGTCAGCCAATTATGGTGTTGAAGGGGAAACATCAAACCCAGACATTATTGCCATGCGCGAGAGACAAAAACGCAATTTGTTTGCCACACTGATTTTCTCTCAAGGTACGCCGCACGTTCTTGGTGGGGATGAACTAAGTCGTACGCAAAAAGGTAACAACAATGCTTATTGTCAAGATAATCCCATTAGTTGGTTTAACTGGGAGCTTAATAAGCGAAAGCAGGATTTCTTGCGTTTTTGCCAGTATGTCATTCGATTGCGGCAATCGTCGTCTTTATTAAGCGAGCTCAAGTTACACGATGATACTTATCATTTGTCGCGAAACGTTAAGGAAATAAATTGGTATAAACCAGACGGCTCCGATAAAGCGTCAGAAGACTGGAATGCTTTGCACAATAAAGCGTTTGGTGTAGAGATTAAAGGGTGTGCTTCGGGAACACAAAAGCCAGAGCATTGGTTTTTATGCGTCAATGCGAGCGAAAATGATGTACGCTTTCACTTACCGTCTGTTTTACCACGAGGTGGATGGACGATGCATTTAGATACGCGTTATGCGTCACTTGAAGAGCAGCCTTCAATTTGTATCCAGAAAGTATTTCTTCAGGCGAGTTCGTCGTTGACATTGTTCAGTTTCGCCAGCTTTGACGCATAGCACCAAGCTTAATTACGCACCGTTTTAGGTATGACATACCTAAAAATAGTAAAAAACGTGGCGAATACATTTACCATTGGCGACAAATACGGCATACCGTACTAAATTGTTGATGTTTGGCTGTTCTTTATTAGTTCAGGTGGTATCATGCGCTCCCATCTGAAATGTGAGGGTGTTCCTATGCAAAATAAAGGTGGTAATTCGCACGATGATAATGCGTGCGACATTGGTTTTATCGGTTTGGGGGTGATGGGTAGCAACCTAACCATGAACCTCGTTGATCACGGATACCGCGTAGCGTGTTTCGATTTAGATCAAAACAAAGTTGAATCCATTCTAGCAAAAGACGCAAGTGAAAGAGGTGAGGACACTGAGCCTCGCGTTGAAGGCTGCAGTTCTTACACCGAGCTTTTGAGCAAATTAAAAGCCCCTCATCTTATCATTATTTCTGTGCCAGCGGGCGACCCGGTAGATCATGTTTGCAACCACCTAATTGATGCGGGCATTCACGCTGATGACATTGTCGTAGATACCGGCAACAGCTTATGGACAGACTCTGTTGCACGTGAAGAGCAATATAAGGGTAAGTTTATTTTCTTCTCTACCGCTGTTTCGGGTGGCGAAGTAGGTGCACGTTTCGGTCCTTCATTAATGCCGTCGGGCAACCCGTATGCCTGGACACGCATTGAACCCGTTTTAAAGTCAATTGCCGCTAAAGTTGATCCTGAAACAGGCAAACCTTTAGAAAGTCACACACCAGGAAAGCCGGTGTTAGAAGGCGAGGCATGTGCAACATACATAGGGCCTGTTGGTGCGGGACACTATGTGAAAATGGTACACAACGGCATTGAATATGCTGACATGCAGCTTATTTGTGAAACGTACCACGTAATGCGCCAAGCATTACACATGGCGCCTGCTGAAATAGCTGAAGTTTTCCGTCGTTGGAATGAAGGCAAACTAAATAGCTACCTAATGGAAATTAGCGCCGAAGTTCTTGAGCAACTTGATCCAGAAACCAAGCAGCCCCTTGTTGATGTTATTCTCGATAGAGCCGGGCAGAAAGGCACAGGGCTGTGGACCGCAGTGAGTGCGCTTCAAGTTGGTAGCCCTGCGCAAACCATTACCTCTGCTGTATTTGCTCGTAGCATCTCAAGTTTAAAAGAGGAGCGCATAGCGGCAAGCAAAGTACTAGCTGGTCCTGATGCCCCAGTGTTCAATGATGAACAGAAAATGTCTATCATTAACAAGCTTGAACAAGCGTTATACTGCTCTAAAATTTGTGCCTATGCTCAAGGTTTCCAGCTTATGGCAATGGCAGGCAAAGAGCACGGCTGGACGTTGGAGTTTGGTGAAATCGCAAAAATTTGGCGCGCTGGTTGTATTATTCGCGCCGTATTTCTTCAGTCGATCTCTAAAGCGTACGAAAACAATGAAGACTTGGCCAACCTGCTTATGGATCCGTATTTTGCAGAGCAAATCACTCAATACCAAGCAGACTGGCGTGAATCAATAGCACAAGCAACGCTAGCTGGAGTGCCGTGCCCATCGATGATGTCGGCGTTGAGCTACTACGATTCATATCGTACTGCTGTGTTACCCGCTAATTTGCTGCAAGGGCAGCGTGATTATTTCGGCGCGCATACTTATCAACGTATAGACAAGCCAGCTGGTAAGAAGTATCACATCGAATGGAGTGATCCTTCACGTCCACAAACTGCTATTAAAAAATAGTACTCGAGCTTGAAACAAGTGACGCGCTTAGATAATGAATTTTAGGCGTAACAAGACCATTAAAAGGTGTATTTGGCAGCAAGTACACCTTTTTTCATTGTAAGAGGTAATGTATGTCAAAAACGAATACCCAATGGCGTGACACGCTCAGTGAAGAAGAATACCGTGTATGCAGAGAGGCGGGCACAGAGCGACCATTTACGGGCGCGCTGCTTGATGAAACGCGAAATGGCCTATATGTGTGTAAGTGTTGCGAGGCACCATTGTTTCCGTCGGATACCAAGTTTGATGCTGGTTGTGGTTGGCCATCTTTTTACAAACAGTTAGAAGATGGAAATGTTGATTATCGAGAGGACTTATCTCATGGCATGCGACGAGTAGAAATTTTCTGTAAGCAATGCGGTTCGCATTTAGGTCACGTTTTTCCGGACGGTCCTGAGCCAACGGGGCAACGTTACTGTGTGAATTCAGTCTCAATGACCTTTAAGGGTGAAAATAACACCGTAGTAAAAGGCTAGCGCCACACAGCCTGAACAGAAATAAGGTAAACATCTGGTTAAAAAGTGAGCGCTTTTCGTAGCCACTTTCAAAATGATATAAAAAACCGCCTATAAAAGGCGGTTTTTTTGTTTTTGGTAATGAATTTTTGTGAAAGTTACTTTCAGAAATTAGAGTTTATTTAGCTTAAGTTTTTCGGCATTGAACGTGTTGCTGTTTAACGCGCTTGTGATGTCATCAATAATGTTGTTCAGAATATCAACAGGGAGATCATAAGTTTTGCCTAGTTGTTCGCGCTGAATACTCGGTAATGCATCATCAAACTCTTCTGCAACGCCATACCATACGTAAGCCAATCGATAGTTTTCGCTATCCATGCCAATGCTTGCTAGTGAATGGTAAATGCCGATATCAATATTGTCGCTGTCAGTGTATAGACCTAGCGCTCGATACAGGGTTGTTAAGGCACGCTGTTGATCAGTTTTAATTTGCACAGAGGCAAGAGAAACTAATAGTTCGGGGTCGGTCACGCGGTCACTCGCGGCAAAGCGCTCAAAGCGATGAAACGCATCTTGGTCGTTATATCGTGTCCAGTGGTAATAAGAAAGGTAAGGGTCAAGGGAGGTTTTAGTCTCTCTGCTTAACCGTTTTATTTCGTTGCGTGCGGTAATAACGCCTTTTAAGCGTGTGGCTTCTTTACCTTTGCGTTTAACATGTTCTATATGCTGTACCTCTTCGACACATTCTAAATACTCTTCAAAATGCAATAACAGAGGATACTTATAGGCATCGTCTTTATTGTCTTGATTGTAATAGCGAAGGCGAATGATATCGGCACGCTCAAAACGGCACCGTGCATCTAAGCTTAAGTCTAAGCATAGCTCACTGTGCGTTTCGCAAATCTCGCTGATTGTCGGTTCAAATAAATCACCGCACCCCGCTAAAAGGGGCACTGTTAAAATACCTGCCAACACCGTTCTTATTTTATTGCGCCAGTTTGTTGGAAACTTACTAAATAATGCAGCGTTCAACGCGCTTTTTATGGGCATTATGAAACTTATCAACAATTTGGTCATCCTTGTGTGTTTATTTAAGATACTGCTCGTCACCGTCAGACGAAACCTCACCTAGTGTACCCTAAAAATAATAAAAAGCTGACGTGCAACTAACGCAATTTTTTATCGATGAAGGCAGAAGCATGAATCAACAGTTTGAGCAGGAATTACAAAGCAGCTGGCAAGAGCGTCAGGAATACGCGGAAATGATGTTGCCCCTTATTGGTAAGTTATACCGAAATAAGGCAGTAGAAATTTCAGTTTATGGCCGCTCGCTACTTAACGCTAGTGCCATTGATGTTATTAAAGCGCATCGTAAAGTGCGCCTGCACGAAGGTATTAAACTACGTTTACGTGAAAGCTACCCAATTTTAGAAGCATTAAGCAATATGCAACTTGCGCCAGCGCAAATTGATATTGGCAAATTAGCCTTCGATTTCCATTATGGTTCTGCGGTTGACAACAACGACCTTACGGCCTACCTCAACGAAAAACTAAATGACGTTGCCGGTAAAGAGGACGATCAGAAGCCTCAAGACGTTGTACTATATGGTTTTGGCCGTATAGGTCGTTTATTAGCGCGTTTGTTAATTGAGCGCCAGGGTAAAAATAATAAACTTCGTTTGCGCGCTATCGTAGTGCGCGGCGGTCGCGATGGCGATCTTGAAAAGCGTGCAAGTTTACTGCGTCGCGATTCTGTACATGGTCCATTCAACGGCAGCATCACTATTGATCACGAGCGCAACGCACTTAAAGCAAACGGCTCGTACATTCAGGTGATCTACGCTAACAGCCCTGATGAAGTAGACTACACGCAATATGGAATTGATAATGCAATCATTATTGATAATACAGGTATCTGGCGTGACCGCGATGGTCTAGGTCTTCACCTAAAAGCGAAAGGCGCTGCAAAAGCAATTTTGACTGCCCCGGGCAAAGGTGACATTAAAAACATCGTTCACGGTGTAAACGACGAGGAAGTTACAGCTGAAGACACCATTGTTTCTGCTGCGAGCTGTACAACCAATGCTATTACGCCAGTGCTTAAAGCGCTTGACGAAGAGTACGGTATAGACAACGGTCACGTTGAAACCGTGCACTCTTACACTAACGACCAAAACCTTATCGATAATTATCACAAAGGTGACCGTCGTGGTCGCAGTGCGCCATTAAACATGGTTATCACTGAAACAGGGGCGGCAAAAGCTGTGGCGAAAGCGTACCCTAAGTTGGCAGGAAAGCTAACGGGTAATGCCATTCGCGTACCTACCCCTAATGTGTCATTGGCTATCCTTAACTTGAACCTTAAGACATCAGTAGACCGCGTTGCAGTCAACGAGTTCTTGCGCGATACGGCGTTGTTCTCAAAACTTCAACACCAGATTGACTACACTGCAAGTAAAGAGATTGTATCAACAGACTTGGTTGGCTCTCGCGCTGCATCGGTAGTTGATTCTCAAGCAACAATCGCAGCAGATAACCGCCTTACACTTTACGTGTGGTATGACAATGAATTTGGTTATAGCTGTCAGGTACTGCGCGTTGTGCGCGATATGGCTGGACTAAGCTTTCCTACACTGCCACTTTAAGCAGCAAAAGGGTTCACCCAACGCGGTTGTAAACCACTAAATTGTTCAAAAAACCGACCCAATAGGTCGGTTTTTTATTGGTGTAAACAATTTGTTTACTTTTAGTGTGATAAAACCCTCTTGTCCGCGTGGTATTTGTATTGGTGTCTATGCTAAATTAGCGCACAAATAATGAGGAAAACGACAGTCTATGCATATCTCAAGTCAATTCGACAGCGGCAACATTGAAGTTGTTAAGGCGCAATCACCAGAAGACATTCGTCTTGCTATTCCCAAAGACAATCAGTCAGAGTTTGCTCAGTGGTTCCATTTTCGTTTAGTCGGTGAAACCTTTGTTACTCACACAATGACAATCGAAAATCTAGCGAAATCTGCTTACCCTGAAGGTTGGAAGGGGTATAACGTTCTTGCATCTTACGACCGTCAAACATGGTTTAGAATTCCAAGTGATTTTGACGGCGACAATCTTTCATTCTCACTAACGTTAGAACAGCCTAGTGTCTACTTTGCGTATTTTATTCCGTATAGCTACGAGCGTCACTTAGACCTTGTGCACGATGCGCAAATGTCACTGTTATGTGAACATCGATTCTTAGGTCTTACGCTCGATGGCCGCGACATGTCATTGCTTGTGATTGGAGAAGAAACACCTGAAAAGAAAAAGGTGTGGATCACTGCGCGTCAGCATCCCGGTGAAACAATGGCTGAGTGGTGCGCGGAGGGCATTATCTATCGCTTGCTCGACGAGCAAGATGGTTTGGCGCGACAGTTGCTTGATAACGCTGTATTTTACATTGTGCCGAACATGAACCCTGATGGAAGCGCGCGAGGTCACCTTCGTACTAATGCTGTAGGCACTAATCTAAACCGTGAATGGGCAACGCCGAGTGCAGAAAAAAGCCCAGAAGTTCTTTATGTGCTAAATGCTATGTCTGAAATTGGTGTAGATATGTACCTAGATTTGCACGGTGATGAGGCATTGCCGTACAACTTTGTTGCGGGCAGCGAGGGGAACCCTAGTTACAACGACGATATTAAAGCGCTAGAAGACACCTTCAAATCAGCACTGTTAAATGCTACGCCTGAATTCCAAGATGAATTTGGTTATGACAAAGATGAGCCGGGTAAGGCAAACCTTACCGTGGCGTCAAATGCGGTTGGTGAAAAGTTCAAATGTATGGCATATACCGTTGAAATGCCATTTAAAGATAACGCTGATGTACCGGATGATGTTTACGGCTGGTCTGTTCAGCGCAGTCGACAGTTAGGTGAAGATTTACTTATTGGCGTTAATGCGGTAGTAAAAAAGCTGAAAGGCTAAGAAAGTATAGTTAGAAGCACGAGCTTCTGTTAAAAAGGCCTCTTTAAGAGGCCTTTTAGTGCGTTCAAAGTCGCTTTTTGTATTGCAGTTGGGTTGCCCTAAACGCTCTCGAATCAAAAAGCTACGACAATAATCACAATAAATAAGTAATCATAATAAAAAAGGGGAAGTACCTTGGAAGGGTTATACGGTTTTCTAACGATGTTAGATGGCTTTCTAGGAGGCGCGTTTTGGTTTCCTTACGTGCTATTAGGCGTCGGTCTATTTTTCACTATCTATCTTAAGTTTCCACAAATTCGTTTCTTCAAGCACGCGTGGCAAGTTGTTACGGGTAAATTCGACAAAGAGAGCGATCCAGGTGACACCACGCATTTTCGTGCGCTAACCACGGCATTATCAGGCACGGTAGGAACCGGTAATATTTCTGGCGTAGCTTTCGCTATCTTTTTAGGTGGCCCAGCAGCATTATTCTGGATGTGGGTTACTGCATTTTTAGGTATGACGACCAAATTTGTTGAGGTTACGCTTTCCCATAAATATCGTGTGAAAACAGAAGATGGCACTATGGCTGGTGGCCCTATGTATTACATGGACCGTCGCTTAAACATGAAATGGCTAGCGGTTGCATTTGCCATCGCTACGGTTGTTAGCTCTTTTGGTACGGGTAACCTTCCTCAAAGTAATGGTATTGCGCAAAGTATTGAGGCGACATTTGGCTTTGAGCCTTGGATGGTAGGGAGCGTGCTAGGTATTCTACTGGCGCTGGTTATTCTTGGTGGTATTCAGCGTATTGCCGCGTTTACCGCGCGAGTTGTGCCTGTGATGGCAGTGATTTACCTAATTGGTGCGCTGGCCGTTATCTTAGCGAATTTAGAAAATATTGGTCCTTCGTTCGCAAGTGTAATTGGTGATGCGTTTACTGGGTCCGCAGCTGCGGGTGGCTTTTTAGGTGCGTCTCTAGCTTACGCATTTAATCGTGGTGTAAACCGTGGTCTGTTTTCTAACGAAGCGGGTCAGGGTTCAGCGCCAATTGCTCACGCAGCCGCAAAAACCAAAGAGCCAGCCTCTGAAGGTATGGTGTCGTTGCTTGAGCCTTTCATCGATACGATTTTGATTTGTACTGTAACGGGCCTTGTTATTTTGTCTTCTGGCGTGTGGAAAGAAAAACACGAGAATGTCTTTGACCGCTCGGATATGTTCTTTGTAGCGGGTCAGTATGATGACACCAAGCAGGCCGACGTCGATAAGCTATACGGTTACCTTAATGAAGTTGAGGGCAATGCAGTAGAAGCTTATACGGGGTCAATTACCGTAGTTAATGGCACAGCAGTAAGCGATGGCTTTACGTTGCTAAATTCTCGTTCAGTAGCTGAAGATGTAAAATATTCTGTCGGTAGTGAAGATCTTTTCACGGGTACGTTGAAGATTGTCGATGGAAAGCCAGTTAAAGAGAACTTAGAAGTAAGCGGTAAGTCTCTGGTACATTCTGCTGCGTTGACTACTATCGCGTTTACTCGCGGTTTCTTTGGCGATTTTGGGCAGTACATTGTGTCAATCGGCTTAATGTTGTTTGCGTTCTCAACGGCTATTGCTTGGTCTTATTACGGTGATCGCGCTATGACTTACCTACTAGGGCCGCGTTCAGTTATGCCATATCGCGTCATTTATGTTGCCGGTTTCGTTTGGGCAGCGTTCTCTGATACTACCCTTGTGTGGGCGTTGTCTGCTGTTGCTATTGTGGTAATGACCCTACCGAACCTTTTTGGCATTATGCTACTGTGCAAAGAAATGAAAGAAACGGTAAACGATTACTGGAGCAGACATAAGAAGTAGATTGTCTATACAGTAAAGGGCATTTGCCCTTGCTAAATGCGTGTTCAAGCCTTCGATTCTGTTGTGCTTAGCACGCATTTTTTGTTTTTAAAACGGTGTAATCGACTTCATTGTTGCCATTAAGTTAAGTATGATACCCGTCCGCGTAAAAACGAAGAGTGCTAGGCACAACGCGTTTATCTCTCGCACCTAACAAACAGGAGCAACATATGGCATTAGTTGACTGTCCTTCATGTAATAAGAAAACGTCTGATAAGGCGAAAACATGTCCTCATTGTGGTTTTAAGATTGGTGATGCAACATCTGAAGATATAGAGCGCAAACAAAGCTTACAGCGATTTCAGAAGTTACAAAGCATTCAAAACCAGTCGCTACTTGCAATGTTAATTTTTGTAGCGAGTTTCGGTTTTATGTATTGGGGTGGAACCCGCCCTGGTGATCTGCAACACAACCTAGCAATTTTAGGTGCGGTAGTGGGCTTTGTATGGTACCTCGTTAACCGCGCACGTATTGTTTACATTAAGCGTTTTTCCTAAATGAATATAGATGCATTATTAGCCAGCATGACGCCTGAGATTTTCGAGCGTTTGCGCAGTGCCGTGGAAACTGGAAAGTGGCCTGATGGCACGCCACTAAGTGAAGAGCAAAAGGCAAGCAGCATGCAAGCTGTCATGCTTTACCAGTCAAAAGTTGAGAAGTCTTCTGAGCATATGACCGTAGGTGAGAGTGGTGAAATTGTCCATAAAAGTAAGTCGGACTTTAAGCGCTCTTTAAATGAACCTCAAGATGATAAAAATACTATAGCGCGGTTTAAACAGGATGATATTTAGTCGACTATTTGCGCCTGCACATGCAAGCTCAAAGCCTGAGAAAAGGATTCAGGCCATAGAAAGCCTTTCACCAGAAAGGGCAACAGAGAAAACAATTCTTCATGAGTTGGCATTTAACGATGATAATGCCGACGTAAGTTTAGCAGCGCTTAACAAGCTAAATGTGTTTGCACTTTGGCTGAAAATGTCGCAAATCGCTAGATCACCAAAGGTAAAGCGAGTTTGTGAGCAAAAAGTGAACGACGCTATTTTGGGGCAAAGTGACATCGCCCTTCGAGCTGATGAAAAGGCCAGTTTCCTTACAGAGTCAGCCAATAGTGAACTTATTATTCAGATTGTACAGCGCGATCCCAGTTTGTTAGATGACGATGAATTGTCTAAACAACTGATGACTAAAATCAGTAAGCCTTCGTTCACGCAGTTCGTGTTTTCAAACACAAGCAGCGAAGCACTTCGCCAACATATCGTTAACGAAGAATCTGATGTAAATGTGCTTCAAAAGTTAACTAAGAAGGTACACGACGAATCCATACGAGCGCAGATAGAAGCACGTATAGACGCTATCAGATTGGCTGAGCAAAAACCTGTAGAGCTAAAAAAGCAGCTCACATTATGCTTGTCCAAATATCAGGCGTTACTGGATAAACCTGATGTGCAATTTGTTATTGAACAACAGGCACATTTGGAGAGTGAGCTCAAAGGCCTCATGTCTCAATGTGATGTGCTTGATACCCAAGACAAAGCGTTATTTGAAGAAAAGCAGGCACGCATTGCAGATCAAGTCGAGCGCTATCTAGCGCGAATACGTCCAGCATGGGAAGAACAGCAAAAAGCGTTAGAGATAGCCAATACAAAAGCGTTATGTGACCAACAACTTGACTACGCCACGCAGCAAGTGAATTGGCTTTTCCAAGAGCGTTTATGTGATGCAACGTTAGCTGATGTGGCGACCGTAAACGAGAGCGTTCGTGGACTTGAGGCAACCATTGAGCAATTGGGACGTTTAATGGAGGGCGGTATTAGCGATAAACGCCTTCGTGCATACAGTGATGTTGTTGCAGGGCTCAATGAAAAGCTCGATAGCTTTTCAATGCAACAGCAATATGGACAAAAATTGCTAGTCCGCTTGCAAAGTTTAGAGGAACTTGCTTCGAAGATAGATGCACAAGACGGTGACGTTGAATCGACACTCTTGAATGAATTTAATGAATCCAAACAAGGTTATAACGAAGTAAAAAGCGCGCTTATACAACTGCCAAACACGTTTGCACAGCGATTTAATACAGCGAATAAACGCGTAAACGCCAAAGCGAAAGCGTTTAAAGCAAAACAGGCATCGTCGATCAATGCCATTAAAAAGCAGCTAACACTTATCGATAACTTGATTGCGCAAGGCAAGTTTCGCGTTGCTATGGCAAAGTTCAACAAGTTAAAAGTGAGTTTTGAAACCTTGTCAGAAAGTGCAAAGGGGTCATTGGAGAAGCGTTATCAAAAAACCTGTGAAGATGTCTCTCGTTTAGCTGGTTGGCAAGATTACCTAGCAGCACCTAGGAAGCCCGCTTTGGTTGAAGAAGCGAAAGCACTGGCTGAGACACCTGCCGAGAACATCAAAGCCCGCAGTGATGCAATCAAGTATCTTCGCCAGCAATGGTTGTCGCTTACCAGCATTCAGAGCGAAAACAGTGAAGATGACACGCTTCAGCAAGCGTTTGATAATGCGCTAGAGCAAGCATTTGAACCGTGTCGTGTATACTATGCAGAGCTAGATGCGAAGCGCAGTGAAGCACTAGAAACACGCCAACGTATAATTGAAGCGGCACAAGCGCTTGACGTTGAAATGCCAGCAGCGGAGCTTGCCAAAGCGTATGACAAATTATCAAAGCAGTGGCATTCGGCAGGACAAGTTGAGCGTACTGCGTATGAAAACCTAAAACACGAATGGAAAGCAGTTTCCTCAGTGTTGGTTGATAAGGTCAACGCGTGGCAGCGCGATAATCAACAGCAAAAGCGCGCGCTAATTTCAAGTGTAAAGGTGCTGTTGGACAATGAAGACATGGCTAATGCAGCGACTGAAGCGCAACAACTTCAGGCTCAGTGGAAGCAAGTTGGTCATGCGGGTAAACGCGAAGAGAGTAGGCTCTGGGCTGAGTTTAAAGCGGTTAATGATGCTGTTTTTGAAAAGTTGAAAGCACAGCGACAATCGCAAAGCAGTGCGTTTGATAAACAAGCCAGCGAATTGGATGCAGCCATTGCTGTAATTGACATCCACGCCCATGACTTTGACGAGAGAATTCATGCGTTGTCAGAAAATGCGCAGTCGCTGCCTAAAGCGCTGCGTACTAAGCTAGAAAAGAAGATCGCGCGCCTTGAGACTAATCGTGACGAAGCAGAGCTAAATAAGCAAGAGCAAGTGCTCAAGCAAAAAGTGAATGCACTTGTCTCACTGGTACAATCGAAAGTAACTGATTTAAGTGAAGATGAAGCGTCACTTAAAGCCACGTTAGGTAAACGATGGACTTCCCTATTAGAACAATCTACTCAAGTGGATGACACATCGAACACTTTGCATGACAGGCAGTGGCTTACTGTTGCGTTAGAAGTGAGTACAGATATGCCTAGCCCTGAACAAGATGCCTCTATACGTTCGAGTGTACAGCTTAAGATGATGACAGCAAAACTTGAACAAGGTGTGTCTTCAACGGCGTCCGACATTTTAGCCGATTGGTTAACGGTGGCGACGATAACCGAATCTGATAAACCGTTTATACAACGATTAAGTGCTGTGCTGAATGCGCATCCAGAGGTGCTGGCATAAATGGAAAATACGGTAGAGTTTGAATTCGAAAGCGAAATGTCAGCGTACCGATTTCTCAATACTGTAAAGCATATCGATGCTGAAGGGTTAAAAGTGAAATTTGGTCGCAGCGATCACCACGTGAGTGTTAAGTATCGCTATATACTCGGGCAGTTTGATATTACGTTAAGCACCTTAGATGATCTCGCACGAGAATTAGGCGGTCAGGAAGTGTAGTGGAAGCTTGCTTTACAGACAGGAACAAAAAAGCCAGACAATGTCTGGCTTTTTCATCGGTGATTGTCTAGCAATCTTTATCTTCAGCGTCTACGCCTTCTTTCACATCTTCACAAGCGTCTTCTACTGCGTTACCTGCATCAGTAACGATTTCGTCTAGCTCTTCACCTGCGTCTTCTGCTTCACCATCACCACATGCGGCGAGTGAAAGAGCAAAAGCTGAAGCAACTAGTACCTTTGACAAATTTTTAAATGAAAACATATCCTTACTCCTTTTCCTTGAATTAAATCTTATCTAGACCTTAGGCGATCGACCACGTAGCGCATTTGCGATAAGTGAAATTACTAGCAGCGCGATAAACACAAAGAATAGAAACTGTGCGATACCTGTTGCTGCACCTGCGATGCCTCCAAAGCCAAAAACTGCTGCAATAATGGCGATAATAAAAAATGTAATTGCCCAACCTAACATAGCTAATTCCTCTTATTGCTTCCGTTACATTCACAATAGGTAATGCTAACTTTGTGCCTCTTTGCTATCTGTATGTTTTATAAGTAAAAACTTGAGTTTCTATTTTTTTAAGTACGTGTTGTTGTCTCCAAAGCTATTCGGCTTTACAGTATTTTTTGCACTTTTTACACAGCTCACTTAACGTAGTAGTTTTACAGGTGAACGTGGTAATAATAATCACGACAAGGAGCGCGCTATGGCAAATACACACTCAGCTTTTATTGGTTTGATGCAACGAGCGAAAAACGTAAAGCGTTGGCCGCTAATGGCGCAATTCCAAGACGAGATGCTTTCTACCCACATTTACGAGGCATCTGTCGTTGCGCATATGTTGGGCGCGATTGCGTGTGATGTGTTTGGTGAAGACATAAATCCTGATCGCGTGGCGGCGATGGCGATTTTTCATGAGGGAAGCGAAATTGCAGGAATGAGTGATATACCAAGCCCCGTCAAGTATCACGATCCAGAAACTACAGCTGCAATAAAAAAGCTTGAGCGCCGTTTTGAAGCGATGTTAATAAAAACCTTACCCGAAGCATTACAGGCTAGATACACACCGCTAATTGAGCAAGACAAGGACGATGAGCATGTTGTACTTGCAAAAGCCGCTGATGTGCTTTGTGCTTATCTTAAATGTGATTATGAACTTGCAAAATCGAACTGTGAATTTTCCAATGCTATGCAAGAAATGGAAGTACAGTTAAAGGGCTATAGAGATCGGTTAAAAGCCGTAGATTACTTTTGCCAAATCTTCTTAGAAGATGCTAAGGGCACGCTCGACGAACAGACCAAAGACCTTGAGTGGATTGAACGGGCGAATACACTACATTTAGACAGTAATTAGCGCTGTTTTTTGTTACCGCTGGAACACCGCTATTTCACGATGTTCCAGCGGTCGCAACGCATTATGCTCAGATTCATTGCTCAGATTAATTTGAAGCGGGGTTGTAGGGTAAAGACGATTGGTGAGCAACGATACGCAAATCTCCATCGCTGTCTTTCACATAAGCAAAGGTATACTCAACCTTAGTCTCACCGCCAGAGGTGTCAGTAAAAAAATAATTGCCCATGGCTACTGCCATACGACAGCTATTATTGATAATGCCCACATTATCAAACTTAACATTGGTATAGGGCTTAATTGCAAAACCTTTGTCTTCAGCATATGCATCGTTGCCCCCAACAAAGTAAGAGAGTGCTGCGTCGAAACTAGAGCGAAACTGATCATTAGCTGCCAATGTAGGTTTAAATAGTACGCTGCTTAGATCGTATCCGTACATGTCTTGAATAAAATCAGCGGCCTCTAGGGCATAATCCCCGTTGTTTGAATATACGCTACCGATCCTAACAATACCGTTGCCCCACATTTTTTGTGCATTAACGACTTCTCTTTCCGTAATACACTCATCTGAGTAGAGAAGCGCATTATCTATTGCCTTTGCTTGTAAGGTTGAATTTTTATTTAACTTGGAATCAGCTACCTGAGTCTTAGCCACCGCACTGCATCCCGTTGTCACGCATACTGTTGTCATTACCAAGGCTATTTTCGTAAATTGTGTTGATAGTGTTTTCATCGCTGGACTCCTTAAGTCTGCAAATACGTAAAACCTACTTCACTACCAACTCTTTAAGAAAGGAAGAATCGTAGTGACATGCTTTAAGGATATACAGCGTTGATGACATGCGCTTTCATGCAAGATTAAAAGCAGATTAACAGCGCATGAACCCACTTTTAGCTAGAGCCTGTCAATAAGTGATAAAAAAAGCGCGATTTCACAAGTGAAACGCGCTTTACAACACAAGAAATTGGTTTAATTTAACGGTGCTAGTTTTTCGGTTTGAGAGGTTTTGCAAGTAGCTCAGATACACTTAATGCGTTTTTGTGAAGCTCATTGGGACTATTTGCCATTTCTATAGTAATTGTGTAGTAAATGTTATTTATCTGAGTTTTCACTACGTCGTTGGACGTTGCGCCAGCCATGGGCTGGGCGACGTTGTCACAGCCAGACATAGTGCATTGTTTGTCATTTGGTAAAACTACAGGTTTATCATTAGTAGCCACAATTTCTCTTGCGAGAACAGGTTTTTTGTCAACGTTAGTTTTTTGTACCGCAAGGAATGTAAACCCTTCTTGCTGGGCAATTTCTGCCGCGCGATGTAAGGCGTATTGCTGAACCAAGTCTGCCGGGGTTTTGTCTGTTGCTTTAAATCGCACTTGATAGGTATTGCCTGAAATCTTCTCACTTGAATAGCCATAGCCGCCCTTAGTTGTCGAAGCTTTATAAGGGGTAGGGGCTGCCACAGGCGTTGATGAGCATGCTGCGAGTCCTCCCAATACAAAAACGCTCGCGCAAAGTGCGCAGGCTCGCTTAGTGAAATTACGTTTTCTAGTGACATTGCTCATCAGACAAATTCCTTGTACTTCGTGCTGATTTTATTGAAATAGCGATAGTAGCGCCGTGCGGCTAATCGCCATAAGTGCTTGATTTCGTCTTGCTTTAGGTTTTGCATCGCTGGCGCCTTTGTACGCGCCAACACCCGCGATACCTATGATTGTTTCGGGTTTACCCATTAATAGTTTACATTGCCTCTTTGCTTGGGTAAGTGCAACCTCGGCATTGTGTTTTTGTACAAAGTAAGTATGTTCCTTTTCGGCAATTTCGCGAATATTTGACTTGATAAAAACATTCATTTTTCACTCCTTACTATAGTTAAGCAGTTTATTTGGCCTTTTGTGCTTGCAGCACCAAAGCATTACTTAGTGCCTACTACTCGCTCTAAAAGCTTTATAACACGAGAAAAACTTAAGTATCCGTATGCGTTCTTTGCTAAGCGAAATAGGCCCCAGGCGGTGACCGCATTAAGCAGCAGTAAAATAAGAGAACTAGCAATAAAGTGAATGCCGAGTTCGTGAAAAATAGCAGCCAATGCAATGTTGAATATGAGCCAACAAACGGTTCCTACAGCAAATGCAGAAAGTGCGGCAAAAACAGTGACGAAAAACGACTTTTTAACGAGCACAAGCTCGCTGTTGACAAGTTCACAAAAAGCAAAGTATTGAGACTTTTTCTGATTCAGGGCGTTTTGCAATGAATCGAAAACATCGTTAAACGTAGGGTCAGGATAGGGCTGATTAATCCTATCTTCAGTTTCCGCCTCTTTCTCTTCAGCGAAAAAGAGCGTGCTCGCCCTCGGAGCAGTTAACTGATATGGATTTGCCGGGCTCAATATAAATTGAGCCCGGCGGAAGTCAGGTGCAAAGGCCATGACTATTTTTTGCGTAGTAGAGACGTTACTAGCATACCTGCGGCAAATGCAATACCCGCAGTTGCTACTGGGTTTTCAATCGCATATGCACGGACCTTAGACGCATGCCATTTTTTCTCTGCAAGGCGTTTTCGCGCAGACATGTTCTCTGCAGAAGACGCTGCGGTCTTGCGAATATTCTCTTCAGCGATACCTGCGCTGTCAGCTAATTTATCCACCGACGCATGTAGTGTCGCTTGTAGACTATCTGTCACCGGATGTGCAGGCTCTTTAATGCCATTTGTCTGCGCTGCACCGTTTGATTTACCTGCATGAGAGCGAGTAGAAGTTTGCGTAGCCATAATATTCTCCTTAAAATTTATGGGTTCACAGTAGGTGCTGCAACGCTTGTACCAAGCTTTTGTTGTATTTAAGTGTTTGAATTATATGGGGTATGTCTTTTCGTAAGGAGCGGGGAGGGCGTCGCTTTGAAACAGTCACACAGTTTTGTTTCATATCTCTGTAATATTTTCTCACTCTATAACGACCCGCCAAGCGTGAAAAAAGCGGGCCTTAATGTTCTACTTTTATCTCCATTAACATCTTTTTACTTTAATACTGATGCGAGGTCATCTTTTGTCACTGGTTTTAACAGTGCACTGTCAATGCCTATTGATTTCATACGGCCCTCATTAGCTTCATGACCGCTGACAATGGTGATTGTCGCCTCTGGTACCGCTTTTCTAATTAACCCAGCCAATTCATAGCCGTCATAATCTGGAAGTGTCAGGTCCATCAATACATGGTCAAACTGCTTATCGTTAATTAACTGCAGCGCATCAGCCCCGCAGTATTCTACGTGAACTTGATTTCCCAAGTGAGTTAGGAAGAGTTGGAGTAACTCAGCAGCATCTTCGTCGTCTTCAATAACAAGCACACTTTTCGCTTTATCGCTTACTTCTTCTTTGCTTGATGGCGACGATTTAATTGGCGCTTTAGAGCACTCAGTGAAGCGAACATCTTCAGGCACATAAGGTTTTTTAATTGGCATGTTACTTACATGCTTCTCTACATTAGAAAAGGTATCTGGATGGCTACCTGACAGGTACTTACCTAAAAGCTTAGCTAACGCGAGCTTATCGATAGGCTTGCCAATAACATCATTAAAGCCTTCGTCTATTAGAGAGTCTCTAAGTCCTTTGCGACTAGCCGCTGTAACTGCAACCACGGGTAGCTTTTGACCGTGGCGTCGTAGCGCATGCAATGCTTCAATGCCATTCATAACCGGCATGTGTATATCCATCAGAACCAAGTCAAATGGCGTGTCACTTTCATCGGCTTGAAGTACAGCTTCTAGTGCTTTAACACCATTTTCAGCGAAACTAATATCAGCTTGAGACTGACTAACCAGGTGCCCTGTAAGTCGGCGTATTTCTCGCAAATCATCTACAATGAGTACACGTCCGCTAAGTTGTAAATTTATTTGTCCTGATTCAACAGGCGCGATTTGCCCCAAAATGAGTTCAACTTTCGGCTGTAATGAGATATCGCCTGGGTCTATATCAAACACAAAGGTGCTGCCTTCACCAAGCTTAGAGCTAACGGCTATGTCACCACCTAGTTTTGTGACCAGTTCCTTGCAGATAGCTAGCCCAAGCCCTGCGCCGCCGTGATTAGCTCTCATCACATCTTCAATTTGCTCAAATGGCTGGAAGATATTTCTAAGCTTATCGGGTGGCATGCCTATCCCCGTGTCTGTAACCGAAAAGCGCAGCTTAGCGTTTGATTGTGCATCGCTTTCGTCTAACGAAACAGTCAGCGTAATACTCCCTTTATCAGTAAACTTAACTGCATTAGAGATTAGGTTTAGCAATACTTGACGCAAACGAGTAGGGTCTGTTTTTATAAATTCAGGGACTCGAGTATCTGACACAAGGTCGAGAAAAACACCTTTGTCTTTGGCGTTGAGTCGCATGAGCGAGTGGATGTCGGTCAGAAATGCCGTTAAATTGACATCTTTTACATTTAGTTCCAATTTTTCGGCCATAATTCGCGACATATCCAACAGATCGTTTAACAAACTAAGTAGATGTTTGCCGTTGGAATGAATAATCGAGAGTTCTTGTTGTATCCCTTGATTTTTTGCGTCGTCTATCAGCAGTTCTGTATAACCAAGGATAGACGTGAGTGGAGTGCGCAATTCGTGGCCTAGATGGGCCAAAAACTTGTCTTTCGCTTTGTTCTTTTGCTCAATTTTATTGCGTTCAAGACGCTCGTTTTCAATATCTCTACGCACCATAGCGTAGCGAATAGTGCGCATAAATCTCGGAGTTTCAATTTCTGACTTCTGTAAATAGTCAGCAGCCCCTGCACGCATGACCATTTCGTCAACGGCGGTATCCGACTGGCCAGTTAATATAACAACGGGTAAATTAATTTGATTAGATTTTAACGCGCCAAGTACATCAATGGCATTTTCCGCACCTAGTAGGTAGTCTAACAAGCACAAATCGAAGCTGTGAGTCTTAAGCACGTCAAGTGCATCAGCGCTGTTTGTCACCCAAGTTAACTCAAACTTAGGCGACTCACAATTTGCTAGATAATCAGAGGTTAAGAAGTAATCATCTTCGTCATCCTCAACTAACAGAATTTTTATAACCTCTGCCATCTAGAACCTCTTTACTCGTGTGGCAACTCTACAAACTCTATCCAGTAACGTCCGAGTGCCTGCATTAGTTCAACAAGGCCTTCAAAATTTACTGGTTTAGTAATATACGATGCACAACCTAAATCGTAACCTCTCAACATGTCTTCCTCTTCTTTCGACGTGGTAAGAATAACAACCGGAATACTGCGCAACTTAGGGTCGTTCTTTAACTCTTGCAACGCTTCGCGACCATCTTTTCTTGGCATATTTAAATCAAGTAAGATTAAAGAGGGGCGAGGTGCTGCCGCAGGGTCAGTATATTTCCCTTCGTGTCTTAGAAACTCTAAAAGCTCGACACCGTCTTCAACACAAAAAAGGTTATTTAAAACGCGGCTTTCTTTTAGTGCATCAACTGTTAGTAGGCGATCGTCCTCGTCATCATCAGCCATAAGAATATTTATTGGTTGGGTCTGTTTACGCGTCATTGTGCTTTTCTCCGTTATTATTAGAGCCAAAAGGCTCGCTGTCTTTCGGTACTAGGATGGTGAATGTAGCTCCTTCTCCTTGTACGCTCTGTGCGGTAATTTGGCCGTTATGTCTTTCTACTATGCGTCGACATACCGCTAAACCAATACCCGTCCCTTTATATTCAGTTCTTCCGTGTAAGCGCTGAAATGGCGCGAATATTTTTTCAGCAAATGACTGGTCAAAACCAATGCCATTGTCAGCTACCTTAATCTTCACCCAGTCAAACTCATCTGACATGACAATCTCGGCCAGCTCTGCTTCATCAGGCACTGAGCACGTCACGTTTACCTCAGGCGCTACGCCTTCGGGCTGAAATTTGAGTGCGTTGGAAATTAAATTCAAAAATAATTGTTCTATCTGAGTTCGGTCGCCGCGAATGATTGGCAATTGGTCCATGTTGACCTTTGCTGACTTCTCATCAATGGCAATTTCCAAATCACTTAGCACGCTGCTAAGTGCCTTATTTAAATCAACGTCGCCAAAGTCTTTGCCTCTTGTCGATACGCGTGAAAATGCCAGTAGGTCTGAAATGAGCATAGACATTCGCTCTGCTGCGTTTAGCATCCGAGCGAGAAAATCTTTACCTCTTTCGTCAATAACATCGGCGTATCCCGACTCTAACCGGTTGCCGAATGCGCGGATTTTACGCAACGGTTCTTGTAGGTCATGAGAGGCCACAAACGCAAAGTCTTCAAGCTCTCTATTACTGCGAGAAAGCTCATCTGAATATATTTTCAGCTCTTGCGTACGCACTTCAATGCGAGATTCTAGCTGCTCATTAACTTTTTCTAGGTCATCGAGGTACTTTTCGTGCTCACGAGTATTGATTTTGAGTAGGAGAAACACTGTAATGATTAACAAGAGCGTGGTTGCTGACGAAATTATCAGTGTATTGACTGAGTCTCTGCGTAAACTCATCAAATTTGCTAAATGCGTACCCTGCATGTCTCGTTCAGAGTCATCGATTTGCCTAAACAAGGCTTCAAAGCGTTTGTAGAGCTTAAAGCCTTTATCACTATTAACTAGCGCCAGTGCTTGGGTGTTGGCACCGGACTTAGTCAATTCAACCGCTTCAATCATTTCATTGATTTTTAGTCGCGTAAGCTCAAGAAGTTCTGATATACGTGCAGGTTGTTCTTCAATATCGGATGAGAAGGCGCTAACCTCAACCTCATCAATAAGTTCGGTTAACACACTCAACGTTTCGGTGTAATCGGTTAGATAGTCTTCATTGTCCGTTAGCATATAGCCACGTTGGCCGGATTCCACTCGCAGAACGGCAACGTGTAATCTGTTAACGGCATTTATCACTCTGTTAGTAGTAAATAAGCGAGCTTCAAGTGCTGACAAGTCATTTAGCGTACTAACCACGTAAAACGAGTTTGCGGTCATCACAACAATCACAAGTACAACGATAATAATCCAACTGTACAAGGATGAGAGTAATTTGGTGATCATCCATTTATTCCGAAATGTTCACACTCATCGCTGAAGTAAGTTCAGCAAGAGTGTGACTGCAGTCTTTCGCACTGCTTATAATTTTATCTAACGCGGCTAGCGCTTTTTCTGTCGGCACTTCGCCATTAAGTGCCATTTTTACAAGCTCTGCTTGCATAGAAATACGATTTAAGGGTTTACGCGCATCGTGTACGAAAACACTAAGTTGAGAAAACTCGTCATTAGTCATACTGATTACCCCTTGGTAACGGTTAATGCTCTAATCATCTTTGCTTAAGTCGCCGTAGGCGTGTAAACGGTTGTACAACGTTTTAGTACTGATCCCTAGCATTTCTGCTGCCATGGTTTTGTTGCCGTTTACTTTATCGAGCGTCGCATAAATCAACTCTTTTTCAACGTCTTCAATTGTCCGTCCTGCTTGCAGTGCTGGTGTAGTGCTTTGCTTTTGTGCAAAAGGTGACTCTATGGTTTTTGGCAGTTCTACGTTTTGCTTTTCCGGGTCACTCATGATGGCGGCACGGTGAACAAAATGGCGTAATTCTCGAACATTGCCTGGCCAATCGTAGGCTTGAAGCGTATCTAATTGAGACTCTTCCCATTTAAAATTGGCACCATTGTCTTTGTTAAACTCTTCGATAAAGGTTTTAGCTAGCAACGGGATATCTTCTTTGCGCTCTCGTAATGGTGGAATAGTGATAGGAAATACGGCAAGTCTGAAGTAAATATCTTCGCGCAGCACCTTACTTTGGGCAATTTCTTCCATTGTTCGGTTTGTCGCTGAAACGACCCTACAATTTACTGGTATAGTTTTTGTTCCACCCACGCGAATGACAACCTTATTTTCTAACACTCGCAACAAGTTAGGCTGCATATCAATTGGCATTTCAGTGATTTCATCGAGAAATAATGTCCCGCCTTCTGCTTGTTCAAACACGCCTTCCTTTCGACCGACTGCGCCAGTAAACGCGCCTTTCTCGTGCCCGAACAATTCGCTTCCAATCAGTTCCTTTGAAAATGCACCGCAGTTGGTAGCAATGTAAGGCCCCTCACTTTCTGAAGCGCGATGTATGGCGGCTGCAACCACTTCTTTACCTACACCACTTTCACCTAATAGCATTACGTTTGCACTGGTTTTACTCACTCGAGAGATCAGTTTGTACAGTTCCTTCATAACTGGCGACTCACCAATTAGAAGGTCAAAATGCTTCTCTATTTTATCTTCTGGTTTTACTTGAGCTTTGGGTTTTTGGCTTAGAACTGCTTCTATTTCTTCGCGCTGAATGGGTTTGACGAGATAATCGATATTTGGGCCGCACAACCCTTTGATTACACCTTTAACAGAAGGGTGGCCGGTGATTAGCGTTACGCGTGGACGCTTCGGCAACGCGTCAAGTTCATTAAACAAGTGTGCGCCGCTACCGTCGGGCAGCATAAAGTCGAGCAGAATGTGGTCGAAGGTTTCTTTTTCTAACCAACTGCGCGCCTCTTCGAGCGTAGCAGCAGTCAGTACTTCGTGACCAAGAAATTCAATTATCGTACATGCCACTTCAGTAAATTCAGCGTCATCATCAACGAGTAAGATAGTTAGCACTTGGATGTCCTTCTCTTTTTATTCCATACATAAAAATTATGGAACAATATCAACAAATTATTCTTATCATACGCTAACACAATCCGGTGGGTTAACGTATTTTATATTTAGCGTTTGACACTCTTGCCTAGCGAAAGAAAGGTAATATAAACCACTTTTTTGCCATGATTTTACGATTGTTTGCCGCCAAAACGCGCTAGGCTCTAGTTTTATTGTAGGCACTATTAGCCAGAATTAGTTATTGCAATTAGCATTTTCCATTTCTAGTCTTTAGCGCTTACCTTTAGCAATTTAGCAATTACCATTCCTACTGTTGTACGAAAGAGTAAATTAAGCAAATGGCATATTTTTCGCACAATTAATTCAAATGTTAATGAGTACCTGTTCAAAGGATGCAATGAGATAAATACTCGAAAAGGGGAGACGGTAGTGTCTTAAATGTCTCATCTAGTGCCATTTTACAGGTGTGACTATACTCAAAGGAATTGAATATGTGGGCGAAAACAGCAGTAAGATCAATGACGTTGTACGAGATGCTTGGAAAAATGCAGCCTCGTCGCAAACAAGACGTTTTTGAGTTTGGCGAATTTTGGGACGTGATGGAAAAGCGTGGATTCGGTCCAATGCTTGCGCTGCCATCTTTTATCGCGTGTACACCTATTGGCGCCATCCCCGGTGTCCCGTCAATCGCAGGTGTGACAATCTTACTCATCTCTTTGCAAATATTACTTGGTCGGCGTCATCCATGGTTACCACAAAAAGTAATGGAGCTAGAGTGTGAGGCAGATCAATTGCGGGTTATTGTTGAAAAAGTAAAACCGTATGCCGTCAGAGTAGATAGATTCTTAGTTCCTCGGTGCTTTTTTATGCGTCAGACCGTTTTCCGCTCGCTAATTGCTTTATGCTGCGTAGGTTGTGGTTTAGTAATGATTCCTCTGGAACTCATTCCATTTATGGGGCTAATACCTGCATTTGCGGTATTTATAATGGCAATTGGTATGGCCGCAGACGACGGTGCGGTGGCCCTTATTGGTGTATCAATATCGCTATTTGGTTTCGTTTTGGGCGGCGAGCAGCTCGCTGCTATCATCGCATAGTGATTCAAGCGTGCCACAAATATACGTACGCACATCCATACAGTATTAAACCTAGAAGTCGCAAGTACGTGGTTATTGGTCGCCAGTTAATATGTTCATGTGTCGTGAATGAAATCACTAGACGGAAGATTCATGGTCTGATAACGAAGTTCACCCATAAATGCCCTTGCTGCGGGGCCTAGCGAGTCACCGTCCTCAAATGACAGGTACAGCAACGCTTTGCGCAGTGCCGCGTTATTGTCTAGGGGGAGGGGTAACAAGGTTCCGTTGTCCAACTCTTCTTGAATAATAGCGATAGGGAGCCAAGCAAATCCCAAGCCTTGTGCAATGATATCAAGAGACGTTCGAACATGGCCTACCGTCCAGCGTTGCTCGGCACCCAACCAGCCCACATCAGCTTTGCGTTCAGCAGACGAATCTCGAACTACAATTTGTCTGTGTGCTTTTAAATCTTCCAAAGTCAGTGTTCTATTGAGCTGGTGCAGTGGGTGGTCGACATGCGCGACAGCAACAAATTCTATTTCACACAAGTCTTCGCTAAACCCTGTGGGAAAAACAAATGGTGAGATCCCTAAGTCAACTTTGCCATCATTAAGCAGTGCATTTGCGCCACTTAACACAGTTTCTTCAATCTCAATTCTGAGCAAAGGAAATTCAGCTGATACCTTCGCTAGCACGTTATACAAAAGCTCAGAAGGGAAAATAATGTCAACTGCAATACGCAATGTTGTTTCAGTACCCGATTGCAGACTACTGGCAACTGCTTCAAGTTTTTGCGCTTCATTCAGTAAAAACGAGGCGCGGCGATACATGAGTTCGCCCTGAGGGGACAGTTTGACCTTTCTTCCTTCATTTTCAAACAGCACAACACCTATGGCGTTTTCTAGTTTTTGTACGGCATGGTGCACACTAGACTGGCTCTTGTGTACTTCTGCTGCAGCTTGGTTAAACCCTCCGGCATCAACCACTGCTTTGAACATGCGCCATTGCTCTAACGTTGACTTAAGCATGAGTGACCTTTTTTCAATTTGCTATTATCGCACTACATTAATGGGTCTTATAGCACAGCCTTAAATCAAATGTCAGCTTGGTTGATGTCTGTGATAGGGCATGTCACAACACTCACATTCTCATAACCAATATTAATTAGTTGCTCTGCTGCCAGCTTAGCGCGCATACCCGATGCACAATGAAGATATATTGGTGTTGACGCTTCTTTGACTTGTTCTAGCATTTTCATTTCAAGCACGCCTCGAGGAATATTGATGGCAGCTGAAACTGGCTGGCTGCTGACTTCGCCGGGTTCCCTCACATCTATCAATAGTCCTTTGTTTTGCTGTATTTCTTGCGAAGCTTGTTGTGCAGTGACCATTCTTAAGTCGTATTCAATGTTCTCAATACGTGATTTCAAATCTATTAGCATGTTGATTCCTTAATGGATAGCATAAATATACATTAGTTCATCCTAATGTATATTTGAGACATTTCCAAAACAATATAAACTATGGTTTTTCGTCGTATATATTGGCAACTTAGCAGATTGTCTTATACTTTAGTATAATAAGTGGCTAAGTTGAGCCGAGTTCACACAAATTGAGAGTGATTATGTCCGAGGATAGGGTTATTGGTTCAGACAATATGATGGAGCATGCATCAGAAGCTGAGATTTTTCTTAAGCAATTCGCCAACAAAACACGTTTAATGGTGTTGTGCTCTTTGCTTAAGGAAGAAAAGTCGGTCACGGAGTTACTTGATGTGGTTAGCGTGTCTCAACCTGTCATCTCCCAGCACCTAGCATTGCTTCGTGAATCAAAAATGGTGGCGACCAGAAGAGACGGTCAAACCATCTACTACCGTTTAGCCGATGAGCGGGTTAAGCGTCTTATCGCACTTATGTATGAATTTTTCTGCGAATAAAAAGGAGAGTATCAACAACTCTCCTTTATTCTTGTCTCTTTTTACTGAGAGACATTGCTTATCTCTTTGCACAGTGCATCAATATAACCTGTCTCTGCCAACCTATCTTGATCGATCTCTGGCCTTTCGAGTAGTTCGTCATGGGTAAGTGAAACAGAAACATGATGTGCAGCCCAGTCAATTTCGTTGATATCTTTCGGTAGTAGTGCAAGGTGTTTACCACCGGGCAGCCAATTATTGGTATCAACTACAATAGCGACAATTTTCCAACTAGCGTTGTCAATAATGAAATTGCTTATGTGACCTACATTGTCGCTTTTGGTAGCCACCTCATAACCAACAACTTCGCCACATGCTCTTAGATGATTCTCTTGTTTTTCGCTCTGTTGCTGTTGTTCTTCAGCGTGTTGCAGTTCAACCAGTTCATTTGGATGAGCAAACTCTCCCCATGCGCCTGGGCCAATCCAATAATAGCCGTAACCAAAATACTTAAAGAGGTTTTCTTCATACTCTCTTGAAACGGGCTTGTGCTCGTCGATAGAGGGACTATTCTTTAGCGTTTCTACTGTCATATCGATATACACACTATTGTTTTCTGTATCGAGATTGACAACTGATATTGGTGAGATAACAACTTTTCGGCTAAGGGGAAGCCAAGTGTTTGTATCTGCGACGAGATATCTTACGGTGTATGTTTCATCATCGAAAAGTATGTCGCGTACTCCGCCAATTTTGTCATCAGTGGCATGGATAGCGTAATGGGTAAGTTGTTTTGAACTGGTGATCATGCTGGCAGTCTCCTTTACGTGACTTTTCATACAAGAGAGTGATGCTCTATGACAAGACAGCCACTTATACTTCACTCAGGCAAACACAGTCGCGCTGAATATAAGTGATAAGCAAACACACTCTAAGTGTAGACTTTCCTTAAGTTTTCACCATTTTGTTCGTGTTAGTTTGTGATATAGATCATAATCCCACAAACAAAAACGCCCACAAAACTGTGGGCGTTTTTTTGAATTGTTGTCGTTGCAACGCATAGCTTCCGTTGCTTAAAACGGGGCGTCCAACGCTTACTTTTTATTAATCAAGCCACATCAAACTCTTCATCTGTATAATCATCATCAAAATCAGACTGATTACTTGCGCTACTGTGAAGCGTGTAAAAATGCTTTTTGCCTCTAGCAAGGCGAACATACTTCGTCCATGCTTTTTCTACACTATTCTCAGCGGGGACTTTACCGCTTATAAAGTCAACGAAATGACTTTCGTCGTCGCTTTCAGGACTAAGTTCTCCACTTTCAAGGCCCAATAAGGTTTTTCCATATTTCGTTAGCAAGTCTGCTTCTGTAATACTAAAGTCACCAGACTTTCGAAAGCCATAAGGGAACTTAAGACGATCGATAAATGGTTTTACTGAGAGTCGAATAGCTAAACTTTTCATGATGTACCCAACGTGATTGAATGTTCAGCGCACTTTTAAGTGAAATCCCAACGAAGATAAAACAAAAGATTTTTCTCTTATCAATAAAAAATTTTTAACTGTTTAATTTCTATCAATATTGTGTAGTTAATCGCGTTGAGTTGACCGATGTGTAGGCATTTCGCTTGCTTGATAAGCGGTATGAATTTTTGCTCGAACACCACAATTAAAATTTCTTATCGCTACGATGATTAAAATTCGTTTTCTATTTTTTTCGTTAGGTCAATAATTGAGAGGTGTTTACAACCCTTACCAATTAGAGAAATCAATGAGCAAAGACTATCGTTACCAGCGTGATGAATGGGACTCGGTAGAAGAGGACGACCTCCACGCTAAAAAGCCTAATGCAAAGCGTCAAAGCAGTGTGAAGGCAAAGCAGAAAAGAGATTTGCAACGCCGTGATAAGCAGCGTCGTCTGCACCAAGAAGAGTACTAATTAGCCGACTTGGTGAAATTTTGATTAAGCGTACCGTTTATGACGGTGCGCTTCTGTGCTTTTGTGTTTACTTGCCGTATCATCTGTGTCACTTTAAAAGTACCTTGATTCGGTTGTTATACAAGCATGGATATACGCTTTCTCACCACCTTTATAGAGGTGGCTAAAACTCGTCATTTTGGCAAAGCCGCTGAAAATTTATATCTTACTCAATCTGCGGTAAGTGCAAGAATTAAACTTCTTGAAGAGTACTTTCATACTACGCTATTTATTCGACAGCGAAACAGTATTCAACTGACTCAGTCGGGTGAGAAGTTACTCCCTTATGCAAAACAACTTTGTTCGACATTAAATGAGGCAAAACAAGAGCTTCAAATTCAGTCGTCTGAATATGTGGTGTGTGGTGCTACACAGTTAGCTAGTGAGTTGCTTCTTCCTAAAATGCTAAGCCACCTTCACAGTCGCTTTCCAGATTGGTCAGTCAAAGCTGAAGTACTCACGTTAGACTCCTTGTCTAGACAATTGCACGAGCGTGTAACTGATATTGCGTTTTCTAGTGAGCCGTTAAAATCCGAAGAAGTTAACAGCGAGGTCATGCTAGAAAAAACACTTGCGCTTTATCGAGTAGGCGAAGTATCGAGTGAAGTGGAAGCGCAAGATTTTGTCGCTATAGATTGGGGGACCAAAGCGCGTGATTGGCTCTTAACTGCCTATCCCCAGTTAAGAGATGCTAAGTTGCGCACTAACTCTTTAAACTTGGCTATCAATAACTTGACGAGTGAGGGCGGTGTAGCTGTGCTGCCGGTGGGGGTAGAGTCTCAATTTCCAAAAAATGCGAAAGTTACTTTACTGCAAACACTAGACAGCATTTCATTTAGTGTCTATGTACATACCATGAAACAAGTAAGGCGAGTTGGATTGCCTGAAATCATTGAAAGCGTTACCCAACATCATTAATAGGAATTCTATGTCTGATTTACACCCGTTGCTTGAAAAGAATGCGTTTCAGCGTTTGGAAGCGAGCTTGGCGACTATCAAAAAAGAACAAAAGTTATTTATCCTTAAAGACGAGCATGGCTGCGTCATGCTTACAACAGACGAAGAAGATGGTGTGCCGGTATGGCCAGATGCTGAACTGGCTCTACTATGGGCGACGGATGATTGGGAACATTGCGAGGCCATGGAGCTTTCTAGTGAGGAATTTCTTACTAAGTGGGTTCCCGGTATGACTCAAGACGAGCTTATGGTTATCGTCTGCCCAGTTCCTGCTGAAGAAGGTGAGGTGATAACCCCCGAAGAATTCGCAGAATATTTGTAAGGTGATCCCGATGACGTGGACGGCGTTTAAAACAAGGTCTACGTTATCGTTTAAACTAAACGGTAGACATTGAGAACCCGTTCAAAACGGAGCTGACTAGTGTTTACTGAGCCACCATCGATGAATAGTCTTTTTGCACTCAAACCCAAGCCGCATTCCTTAAGCAAGCCATTGACGAAGATGCTGATTGGGCCGAGATTATTGATCAACTTAATGCTCAACTGCATGCCGAATAAGTCACTACGATGTCGCACGTTTAATGATTTTGTGAAAATGGAGTAATTAAGGCTTGTTGTCCCCCAGCGCTGATGATTTGTGGTTTGTTCCACTTGGTGGAACAGGTGAGATTGGTATGAATCTCAATTTATACGGTCATAACGACAGTTGGTTGATGGTGGATTGTGGCGTGTCATTTGACGAACCGCTAACACCTAAACGCACAAATGATAATGTGACCTCAAGTCATCAAAGTACAACGTCCAGTCAGGTCACGCATAGAGTAGTAGCACCCGATCCGAGTTTCATTGCCAATCAGAAAGACTCACTTGCTGGCATTGTTATTACCCATGCCCATGAAGACCACGTGGGGGCAATACCCTATTTGTGGCAGCGATTTCAAAAACCTATTTATACCACAGCGTTTACCGCTGAAGTGCTACGACGAAAGCTTGCGCGCAGTAAACTCGCCAACAAGATACCAATCGTTGAGGTGAGTGCCAACGAGACGGTTAATATAGGACCGTTTTCCGTTACATGGTTAGCCATTACCCACTCGTTACCAGAGCCATTTGCACTTAAGATCAACACGACGGCGGGTACGGTATTGCACACTGCTGATTGGAAAATTGATGCCAATCCCATTACCGGGGAGCCTTTTGATGCAACGCTCTATAAGCAACTTGGTAAAGAACGCATGTTAGCACTAGTCGGCGATTCTACTAACGCACCTAAGCCTGGCTTCTCTGTTTCTGAACGTAGTTGCTATGATGGTCTGTTAAGTACTATATCAGCGAAAAAAGGAAGGGTAATTGTAGGCTGCTTTGCAAGTAATGTCGCAAGGCTTATTTCTCTAGCCCGCGTTGCACAAAAAACAAACCGGTACCTCGGTCTATATGGCCGCTCATTATTGAACATGTACGCAATAGCAAAGCTTCAGGGTATTTGGCCCGACGATCTTTCTATTGCAGATCCTCAACATCTTGGCTATTTACCCGCCAATGAAGTGCTTGGCGTGGCCACGGGGAGTCAGGGCGAAAAAAATGCCGCATTGGCACGATTAGCCAAGGATAACCACCCTCATTTGCAATTGGAAAAGGGCGATACGGTGATATTCTCATCAATTGTCATCCCGGGGAATGAGGAAACAGTGGGCCGTCTTACCGCGCTTCTTGAAACTAAGGGCGTTGAGGTGATTCACAGTGAAAACAGTACCTTGCCAATTCATGCAAGTGGTCACCCTTGTGCTGAAGAAATAAAGTTAATGTATCATTGGGTGAAACCTGAAATAGCGATACCCGTTCACGGAGAGCACGAGCACTTACAGGCGCATGCTAATATTGCTCGCGAATGCGGTATACAAAAACATTACGTAGGGCGTAACGGCGACCTTTACAGACTTGCTCCGCAACCCAGCATTCGAAGACAAGTAATTAAAACAGGAAGGATCCCTCTTGCCCAAGACTAAGTTGGGAACTTGCGAGTTTACGCGACAGGAGGGCAGGCGTTATTTACAATAAATCGCTAGCAATCATAGAGTTAAACTTACTATATGCTGCGTAATTTTGATTGCTTTCTTTTCTGCCCAAGTCAAAAACATTCTGTTACACTTGTACGCATAATAACAATTCAATTACGTCGACTTTTGGTATGAGCCGTTTTATCTACCTAATTCTTTTACTTTTTTTAGTTGTTCTTAGTGCTGAGGCATCGCCGCGGCTGTCAAACCCTGTCTTTCAATCTTTATCGACTAAAAACGGTTTGCCACAAGATGTGGTGAACGACATCGTGGTAGATGATGACGGCTTCGTTTGGATAGCGACGGAAGGAGGCGCTGTAAGATGGGATGGCGTTAGAACGAAAAGAATAAAAGGGCCTAATAATACGCTTATCGACTCATCTATTTATAAACTCACGTTGCAAGGTGACAAAGCGCTATGGTTTAGCGTTTACGGACAAGGTGTTTTTTACTTAGATCTTAAAACACAAGACATCGTTCAAATTGAACCTAAATCATACCAAGAACTAGAAGAGTTTATTCAGCACGCTGAGTTTTTTCATTGGCAAGATGAAAACAATCTCATCATTTCTTTGGGGGAAGAGGTCCAGCGTTTTAATACGAAAACTAAAACTGTCGAGACTATTGCAAAACTCAGCAGTACTGCCATTGAAAACTACCATAGCATCAGAGCAGCCATCACTCTCGACAATACATTGTTAGTTGCTACTACAACGGGACTATTTAGTAACGACTTAACCAATCCAGATTTAACCTTAGTACCAGTAGAATATCTCAATGGTATTTCCCCAACATTGGATAATGAAAACGCTAAATTTCTGATGTTAGATAGCAGTGAGCGCGTGTGGCTTACTACCGTTGAAAACGTGTTTGTGGCTGATAAAAAAGCATTGCTTGAGCAAATTAATGAAGGTCAAAACAACGCATTTGAACTCGTTATCGATCAGCTGAACGTGTGGACGATGGAGCAAGCTAAAGACGACAGCTTTTGGCTTGGGACTAACAGGGGGCTATATTCACTTACCAAGACAGCGAGTGGATGGGAGCAAGTTCATATTTTAGAGCCACACAATGGTTCAACATCTATTTCAGATAAAAAGATTACGTCGATCGCAAAAGACGAGACAGGTAATATTTGGTTGAGTTCTATCTATGCTGGCGCGCTCTACTTTGGCGTAAAAAGCGCAGATATTTTTACTATTCAAAATGAGCGTCATGCAAAAGAGCAATTGCTAACCAGTCACGTTACTTGGGCGTTTGCGGAAACTGAGCCAAATAAATTGTGGATTGGTACCTCCAACGGTTTAAATCACTACGACTTCGCTACTGGCAAGTCAAAGCAATACTTAACGAGTGACTCTCCTTTAAGTTATATAGGGGAAGGCTCAGTTGAGCGAATTATCCCGACAACTGACGATAAGCTATTTTTACAAACTTATGACGGAATACGCCTGTTTGACCCTTCAACGGGCGAGTCGCAGCGCCCACAGGTGTTAAGTGGTGGCGAAGAAGAGGTTTTTGATGCTTACAGTGCGGGAACGACACTAGCAAGCGACGGAACTCTGTATTTTGTGGGCAACGAAGACTTTTTGGCCTACGACACAGCGTTAAAGTCGTTGCGCGACATGGAGTTAGACCCTCGTGTTTTTGATATAAACTTTACACAGGGCTTTTTGGGCGAGTCAGTTTATCACGGCGGCAGATTGTTCTTATCAACCGAAGGGGGGTTGTGGCTTATTGATCCCAATACCTCTTCCCATGAACTCGTTTATCGTTTTCCTGAATCACAACGTGGGCGTGACCGCTCTATATCATCATGGGTAATTGATGACACTGGTGTATTGTGGCTTGCCTATAATAGCGTTGGATTAGTAGGACTTGATGTCGATACATTTGAGCCGCTTTATAACCTAAACGATAGCAACCTTTTATTATCCAACATTGTATATGGGTTACAAAAAGACGACGGTGGAAATATTTGGTTCAGTTCGCACAAAGGACTTCACAAATATGACCCTGCCACAGGTCAAATTAAGAACTTTATCTATGGTCGCGAACTCAGTGTGTCTGAGTTCAACCAAGGTGCGTCGCTTAAGCTGAACGATGGGCGTTTGGCGTATGGCTCAACCAGCGGTGTTGTGGTGTTTTCGCCTGCACAACTAGAAAGCATTGAAGCCAGCCGAGGCCTTATTAACAAGCAAACCGCCATTACGCAAGTTTCGGTAGATAATCGAGAACTAAGGCAACCGCTATTGAATTTGAATGGACATCACTTCGACCTTGAACACGAAGATTTTGGGCTTACTATTCATTTCTCATCCCTTGCAATGTCGGGAATTGGAAAGGTAAAGTACTATTATAAATTGCTTAAAGATCAGCGGATTGTAACTGAAGGTATTACAGAAGACGCTAAAATTACATTTGCGAATATTGAACCAGGCGACTATGTCTTCTCAGTGTCACCGACACCGGGCAGTTTCGATTTTACCGTGCTTCCCGCCGAAATTTCAGTGTCTATGCCTTACGCACCGCTTCGTTCTCCTTTGGCTTACGGAATTTATACCGCGCTATTAGTTGGGCTGTTCGTAGCGTATTTATTATCCCGTCAGCGTCAACTATTCAGACTTCACAAAGCCCAACATCAAGCCACATTATTTAGCGATGCGTTTAGGCAGACCCGAGATTGGGTGTTAATTTTCGATGCCGAGAAGCGTTTGGTTGCGGCTAACCCAGCATTCGAGCAAGTATTTGGTTTCAACAAAAAAGAGCCATTACCTAAACAACTTGCAAAACTCTATTTGCGATATCCTACGCTTAATCGCCAACTATCAGCCAAGCTACCGGATTTACAAGGTGGCGACTTCTGGAAAGATGAAGGCGTCATCGATGGTGCAGATGGCAAGCGCTATGATGTATTAATTGATATCACCGCAGTAAGTGGTGAAAGTAATGTGCCAGAGCACTATTTAATTGTTATCTCGGATATTACTGAACAAAAGAATGCAGAGCGTAAGCTACTTAAAATAGCGACTTATGACAGTTTAACTGGATTGGTCAATCGTACTTTACTATTAGACCGGCTTGAACATGCTATCGCGCTGGCTCGCCATCACGAGCATCGCGTTGCGGTCATGTTTGTAGACTTGGATAGATTCAAGGGCATAAACGATTCTCTTGGTCACGATTATGGCGACAAATTACTGCGAATTGTGGCAAACCGAATGCGTAATTTAGTCGCTGACTCCGGTACCGTCGCGCGTTTAGGTGGCGACGAATTTGTTATCGTTATCGAAGAAGTAACCAACGAAGATGACTTGAGTTCTTTCGTTGGGCAAATTATAGAGTCAGTAGAGACACCTATTTCACTTGCTGAAGAGGTGCTGCGCGTATCTTGTAGTATTGGTGTTGCGTTTTACCCTGACGATGCATCTGAACCAGCAGAGCTGATTAAGCAGGCTGATGTGGCGATGTACACAGCCAAAAAAGATGCATTGAGTGGGTTTACTTACTTTACGCGAGATATGAATGAGCGTGCAAAAACACGTCTGCAGTTGGAAAATAAAGTAAAGCGCGCGTATTCAGACGATACTTTTTACAATCATTATCAGCCTATTGTCGATGCACGCACGAACAAAACGGTAGGGGTAGAACTTCTCTTACGGGGAAGGTTGGACGATGAGCCGTTGTTCCCTGACCAGTTTATTCCCGTGCTTGAAGAGCTAAAGTATATAATTGAAGTGACTCGCAAAGCCATGCGTCGTGCAGCCAGTGATTTATCACAGTGGTATTCAAGTGGTTTTGATGGGTATGTTTCAATCAATCTTTCGGCCATGCACTTCAAGACCGAGTTTGATTTAAATAGTGTCTTTGGATTGTTGCAGGAATTTGACTTACCTAAAGAAGCGTTTCGTTTTGAGATCACCGAAGGTGTATTGATGGATGACACTGACAATGCGCTTAGGCAAATCCAGCGTTTCGTTGATGAAGGATTTATATTGGCACTTGATGATTTTGGGACGGGATATTCCTCGTTGAGTTATCTCAAGCGCTATCCGCTTTCGGTACTAAAAATAGATAAAAGCTTCGTAAATGAAATGGCACCGGGTAATGCCAATGAAGCACTTGTAGCAACAACTATTTCGTTAGCGAGCAGTTTAAATATGAGTTGCGTAGCGGAAGGCGTTGAGTCGAAAGACCAAGTTGAGGCGCTTTTGCGTAAAGATTGTTACTTCCATCAGGGCTATTTTTATGCGAAACCCTGCTCGGCAGAAGACGTCACGCCTCTACTGTTTAAGCAGTGGACTTGAGTAAGCCACAAGGGTGAATCAAGTGATAAGACCATCATGAAACAAAAGCCGAAACTATAAAAAATTTAAATTCTAGCCGTTAAGCCACGTTATTCGTCGCATAGAATGTAAACGCTTGTTTAAAAAGCTTGTCATTCAAAGAAAAATAAGGCTTATTAGAAGTCTGTGAAATCATTGTAAAAATGAGCTACATTATAACAACAAATGAGTGACCTATGCCGCTAGATATGACAGCAAATGCCAACAGCACGGAAGTAATTAAATCGCCATTGACTATGTTGTACCACTGGGAACAAACCCGTGGTGACGACGTCTTCTTAACACAGCCCATAAAGGGCGAGTATCATGACTTTACATGGAAGCAGGTAGCAGAGCAGGCACGCACAGTCGCGGCACGTTTGCGTGAAATGGCATTTCCTGCTGGAAGCCGTATAGGGATTTTCTCGAAGAACTGCGCAGAGTGGTTCATTACTGACCTTGGTATCATGATGGCAGGTCACGTTTCTGTACCTATTTTCTCTACAGCCGGTCCTGACACAGTGCAATATGTGTTGAAACACGCTGACGTGAAATTATTGTTTGTGGGTAAATTAGATAACACTGCAGAACAAGTCGCTTCAATTCCATCTGAATATTTAACCGTTGCTTTCCCTTATCCGAATATTGCTACAAAGCAGCAGTGGGACGAGTTTATGGCTATCGCGCCTATCACTGACTCGCCGGTGCAAGATATGGATGACATCATGACCATTATCTACACCTCGGGCAGCACTGGTCAGCCTAAAGGTGTAGTCCATAGCTATAATACGGCATGTTGGGCAGCACGACGTTCGTTAGACCAACTGGGTATCAATGAAAGCGACCGCACTATGAGTTATTTGCCGCTAGCGCATATTACCGAGCGTGTGTTGGTTGAACTGTCGAGTTACTACAGCGGCGGTAAAATCCATTTTGTAGAAGACTTGTCGACGTTCCAGCGTGATGTTGGTCATTGCCAGCCAACGCTATTTATTTCTGTACCGCGTTTATGGACGAAGTTCCAAATGGGTGTATTGGCGAAGATGCCACAGAAAAAATTAGATACGCTGCTTAAAATTCCATTTCTTAACAAGATTGTAGCGAAGAAAATTCGTAATGGGCTTGGGATTAACAATGCTCGCTTATGGGCAAGTGGTTCTGCGCCACTAGCGCCAGCGGTTATCGAGTGGTTTGCAAAAATCGGTATTAATATCTCAGAAGGGTGGGGTATGACTGAAAATAGCGCCTATGGTACCGGCAGCGTTCCGTTTAGACACGACAAAATAGGCTGCATTGGCAGACCTTATGACGGCGTTGATATTCGCACGTCTGAAGAGGGCGAAATTCAAGTTAAGTCTCCGTGTAACATGCTTGAGTATTACTTAGAGCCAGAAAAGACAGCAGAAGTCTTTACCGAAGATGGCTACCTTCGCACTGGGGATAAAGGTGTTATTGATGCTGACGGGTATGTGAAAATAACGGGTCGTCTTAAAGATATCTTTAAAACGGCAAAGGGCAAATACGTGACGCCAGCGCCTATCGAAGCTAAGTTTATGGAAAACCCAGTTGTTGAGCAGGTGTGTGTAACCGGTACTAACCTACCTCAGCCTGTCGCATTACTTGTGCTAAGTGAGGAAGCGCAGAAGAAGGACAAGGCTGAAATTGAAGCGAGCCTGAAGAAAACATTTGAGGCAATAAACGCTAAACTCGAAAGTCACCAAGTTATGGACCGCGTTGTGGTAATGAAAAATGAATGGAGCATTGAAAATGATCTACTCACTCCAACGCTTAAAGTTAAGCGACACGTGCTTGAAGAGCGCTTTGAAGACATTATTCAAGGAACATACAGCGACAAGTTAGTTTGGGTTGACGCCTAACACAGTACTTTGGTTAAAAAAGGCTCTACAAATGTAGAGCCTTTTTTTTGACTAAGCAGTTAGGGTTTAAGCCGCAGGGTAGCGAGACTTCAGCCCTTCGTAAACCAGGTCGCTAAATTCAGCCTTAGACAAGTCCAATTCATCCATCACTTCAACAAGGTGTTCGTTGTCCTCTCTGCCTTGCCAAACTTTAATATAACTTCCCTCTTTATAGCCGTTGTCTTGGCGGAAGAAGTTCAACACGTTTTTACCCACGTATTGACGATAAAGTTCGTCAGCAGACATGTCGCATTGACCAACGATAAACATAAAAAGAGGAACACTAAAACGTTTAGCAGCACACAAGCCAGTCATTAGCTCTAGGTTATCAAGCAACGATTGGTTCGATGCATCGTAGTCTTTACCATCAAACGTGACAGTGGTATTGCCACTTGCTAACTGGGCAGCAATGCTCTGTGCTGAAGCCGAAATGTCACCTTTGTATTCTATGATGCAAGCGCTTAATGCGAAATGCCAGATATCAACAAGTTCCATCTGAAGTTGTGGCAAATCTTTTTGCTGCGCCTTCCACCATTTCCAACCGTGATGTTCTATTGCTTCTACAGACTCCACCATTGCGGCACGCAGATACCCATATCCTGCGTTCAGCCAATCAGGATTGACTTTAGAATTCATTTTATCTTGTAGGTTTAACATTGTCGCAAGCTGTTGTGCGGTTAACATCGAAACTCCTGAGTTGATGGTTAGAGCAAATTAATAAAAGCAATTGTACTGTAATGGTCGCGTTGGCAAAAGCGCTTTGCCCAACCCATGTCGATTCCATGTTCAAAGAGTGATTCTAAATGGTGCACTTGCACCAAAGCAAATGAGAAAAGGCTTTCTTTAAATAAAAGGGTGGATGTAAGTTATTGATAATTAATTCTTTTAATGTTGGCATTGTTACTGCAAAACCTTTTTTGTTAACTGTGCTGAGTAGTAGCGCTAACGTGAATGAGTGCCAGGCAACGCTTATTCACGTTGTTACTGGGCAGCCCGTAAACCTTACCCATACAGATTTTTCGTGTCCTGAGGTCTGTGTGGGTTTTTTTTGTCTGTATCCTAGAGCGTGATGATGTAACTGTGCCCGTCATTGCGATACACTCATAGTCCTATAACTGTGTCGATATAAAAGCTCGATTTATAAAGGATTTTGAGATTGCTTGCCCTTTACCCATCAAACAAACTAGAGCATTTAAGTTTTCTTCTTACCACATTGCTTCAGCAGCAACCCAATGGCGTGTTTACGCCTGAAACTATTTTGGTTGAAAGTCCTGGTATGCAGCACTGGGTTAGCATGCAGCTAGCCCATGCTCAGGGCGTGGCAATGAACATCGACTTTCCCTTACCAGTACGTTTTATGTGGAATACAGCTCGCACCGTACTCGGGAGTGATAAAGTCCCCAAGCAATCACCTTATCGTCGTGAAGTACTTACTTGGCGAATTGACAATTTGTTGCAAGACGCTTCGCTTATGGAAACAAGTGCATTTGAACAGGTTAACAAATACTGGCGTAGTGCTGGTAATGAGTTAGAGCAGGGCGCACAACGCTTGCAACTAGCTACCGCGCTTGCGGATGTATACGAACAGTACTTGCTTTATCGCCCTGACTGGCTGTTTGCTTGGGAGCAAAATCAGCGCGTCGTTTTTGATGATATGGAAATATGGCAAAGTGAAATTTGGCGGCTTTTGGTAAAAGAAGAGGCTCTTCACCCTGCAAGGTTGCATCAGCTTACGTTGCAAGCGCTGTCAGAAGGACAAAGTACAAGCGCTCTTCCTTCTCGAATTATCGTATTTGCCATTAACACTATGGCGCCGCAGTTGATATCGTTTTTCGATGCCCTCGCTGAGCATATTGATATTCACATATTTCATTTGAACCCCAGTGTGAATTACTGGGGCGACGCAAAAAGTGGTAGTGAGCAAGCGAAACAGTTGCGTATGGAGGGCCTTGAGAAATGGATGAGTCAGGAGCAACCAAACCCATTACTGGGAAATTTAGGTAAGCAGGGAAGAGAGCTATTTAACCTGCTAACCGAGCTTGATACCTTTGAAATAAGTGCATTTGATTCCCCAAAAATTCCAGACATAGCCTCAATAGAGAGTGCTGAAAAGGCTGCTATGGACAGTGAGCAAAGCGCGGAAGAAACCTACTCTCTGCTTGATTACATTCATAACGATATTCTCAAAGCAGAAGCGCCGTCTACCCTTTGCAAACAAAGTGAGCACCACACTATTAAACGCGAAGATGACAGCGTTACTATTATGTGCACGCACTCGGCGCTGCGTGAAGTTCAGGTGTTGCACGACCATTTATTGCATTGGCTCTCGCAGGATAAAACCCGTACGCCTTCCGATATTCTGGTGATGTGTCCTGCTATCGAAAATTACGCGCCTTTTGTTGATGCTGTGTTTCATCGTGTGGGCACGAAAGCGATGATAGATAATGGACCTGTCAGGTTACCTTGCTCTATCGCAGATAGAAGTCCCATGGACGCTGAGCCACTCATAGCGGCGTATATGGCATTATTGCAACTACCAGATAGTCGCTTTGGTGTATCTGATATTATGGATTACCTGCAGCTGGATGCGGTGCAAAAGCGCTTTTCGGTAAGCCAGGATGATATTGACCAAATGGTTGTGTGGTTGAAACAGGCGCATATACATTGGGGACTTAATAGTACGCATAAAAATGTGGTGTCAGAAGGTGTTACAGACCAAGATACTTACAGTTGGTGGTGGGGTATTCGACGGCTATTAATGGGTATGTTAGCACCTGATCACGAGATGGTTGTTGACAACCTTCTCACTATTCCCGATGTGGAAGGGCAACGGGTACTTACCTTAGGCAAACTCATTGAGGTCATTGAATTACTGGGTAACTACGCTCGCGAGCTTACGCTACCAAGAACGCCTCAAGAATGGGCAAAGGACCTGATAGCACTTAGAGATGCGTGTTTTACGCCAACGCGAGATCAAGAGCAAAGCTGGGACCTTATTGCTAAAGTCGCTGCAGATTTATCTGCACGTTGTGATGAAGCCAACTATTTCCACGAACTGAGTTTGCGCCAGATAAGGGAGTTGTTGCTCAACCGTTTTTCTTCCCCGGATGCTGGCAACCACTTTATGACAGGGCAAGTAACAGTGTGCTCTATGCTGCCAATGCGCAGTATCCCTTTTAAGAAGGTGTGTATTTTAGGCCTTAATGACAGTGAATTTCCACGTAAGTCGACACCGCTTGGACTCGATTTAATGGCTGGGCCTGAGCGGCGAATAGGTGATCGCTCTCGTCGTCTAGAAGACCGCTATTTATTTTTAGAAGCGATTATATCCACTCGTGAAAGCTTATATCTTAGCTATCAAGGGAATGACGTGACCAATAATAGTGAGCGGCAGCCAAGTCTAGTCCTCGCTGAGTTTATGGATATGCTGTCAGTGGGCTATGGTGTGCCACTTTCTGACTATGTTATACAGGCACCGCTTCACCCATTTAGCGAAAGCGGCTTTACTGGTATGTTGCCAAGTTATGAAACGGGATGGTTGAGACTTGCTGATGCATTAAGGCGCACGCGCATTGAAAACGTCAACGATAGTGATGACGTTTCTAAAGACACGCAGACACAGTCACCGCACAATGAAGCCTTAACAATCGACATGCCCCGCTCACAAAATGGCACATCAGATGTGGCAGAAATGCGACTATCTGCCATGCAAGTTGCAAGGGCATTTAGCGATCCATTAGCCTTTTTCTCGATACAGCGCTTAGGTGTGAACTTAACCCAATCATTCACGCTGTTAGAAAATAGCGAACCGTTTGAAACTAACGCGCTTGTTCGCTATCAAGTGCTCGACGCTATTTTCTCGTCACCTGAAAGGGCTCAAGCAACAAACGATGAATTGAGCACCCAAGCTTATAGCCAACAAGTCATTGAATTTGCAGCGCTTAGAGGAGATATTCCCGATAACCCAGTCGCAAGAGAAGAGCTTGAAATGTGGAAGGCCGGTGCGCTAGCCTTAAATCAAGCCATGGGACCTCATGACGCCGAACCCAAAACAGCCAGTTTTAAGGGACGCCATCTTACGTTTACCGCCTCGGCTTTTGAAGCAAGTGGCGCGCTTGTTGAACTGTGTGCGGGGAAAATTAACGATATTCGTGCCCTTGGCTTTTTTATCTCGCAACTCGTTTTTTCCAGCAGTGATGAAGCGACAACGTATTCACAGTACCCATTGGATATTTTCTATTGCGATTGGGAAAAGGGCGAAACAACGCTGATAAAAAGGCGTTTTGCAGCGCTAGAAAAAGAAACCGCACAGCAGCTTCTGTTGTTCATTGAATCGCTGTTTGTCACTATTTACACAGCACCTACACCACTTTATGCAAGTTTGATTGCTGAACTAGTGCCAGGTAAACGCAAGTCAGATTCTGCCGCTATTGTTAGTCAGGCTAAGCCAGAATATTTCAACGAGATCGCCAGTGCGCTGTTAGCATGCGCTGAAGAATCAAGTTCAACGAGTGAGCATGTAACCAAACTCATTGTTGAGGCAACAAAGCTCTTTGATGGCCCTGAAGGCCAACGTGCGATAAGAAACTGGCAACAGTCTTCGGGCCCTTTTAGTGCCGATATGGCTAACAATCCTTATCTTAAGTGGTTATTTCCACAAGGTGTTTCTTGGCGTGATATTCCTAATGTGCAAGGCCTTTTGTTGTTTTCGATGGTAGCCAATGCCAGTGTGGAGGAAAAACTATGACCACACAATTATTAGATGTCGTAGCCATGCCGCTTTATGGCAGGCATCTCATTGAAGCGAGTGCAGGTACAGGAAAGACGTTCAATATAACGCGTCTTTACCTACGGTTCTTACTTGAGAAAAAGCTTACTGTTAAAGATATTCTGGTAATGACCTTTACCAAGGCGGCAACCGAAGAAATTAAGGGCAGGGTAGCAAAAACGCTGCGGGAGGCTACGCAAATATGGCAACACGCTAAAGACAATGGCGGCGTAATTGCAGATGATTGCGATCCTGTCTACATCCACTTATTTAACAACAACGATGTCGATGAAAGTCTTGCACGTCTGAAAGCTGCGCAATTAGAGCTTGATGAAGCGTCGGTATTCACCATACATGGTTTTTGTCAGCACGTTATTGCTCAGCTGGCCTTTAATAGCGGATTTGCAATGTCATTGAATTTAGGCAATGACACCAGTGAACTTTACCTGCAAGCGGCCGAGGATTACATTCGAAAAGTCTCTGTGAACGAAGACGACTTTCTGCTACTCGCGCAGTCTGGATGGCATGTTCCTGAACGGTTGTTGTCAGAATTTAATACTAGCGTGAGAAGTACGCTAACGCCGTTATTGTTAGATGAAGACGCCATCGAAGACGCATTCATCAATACATTACAAGATAGTGATGAAACCGCGTTATCCCAATTTGCTTTTCATTTTCGTCAGATAGAAGACAATGAAGAACTACTGGTTGAGCAGTTAATAAAAACACCTGCCCATAAAAAAGAGCGACCACAAGAACTGGCCGCACTGAAAGCGTGGCTGCGTAGTGTTATTGACGAAAAGATTTATGTGGCAGCACCGCCCCAAGCGCAGGCGTTTTTGGATGGCAGGCGTTATGCGCGAAACAAGTCAGGGGTTAAAGAAATACTTAGTCCCATTAAGGATTTAGCCAGAGCGATTGACGAAGCGGTGGCTGACAAAGAAGCGGCCATTGCACAAATACCGGTTTTTCGCTTAATTGAAGACGCTATTGGTTTTATCAAAACACGTGTGGCACAACAGAAAAAGCAATTAGGTATTATCGACTTCGATGATTTAATCCGTATGTTAGCCGAAGAGGTGATCAAACCCAACAACACGCTGGTGCCTGAATTGCGAAGGCGCTTTCCTGTTGCCTTAATCGACGAGTTTCAAGACACTGACGCTAAACAATACGCAATCCTTGATGCGGTCTATCCAAACGCCAATGCAATGCAAGTAAACCTGGATGAAGGAGTAGAAAAAATTGAGGCGTCCGCGTCTTTAAAAGTCGATAGCGCGCTATTGATGATAGGCGACCCTAAACAGGCTATTTATCGCTTTCGAGGCGGTGACATATTCACCTACCTTAAAGCGGGAAGGCAAGCGGATTTTCGCTGGGTAATGAATACCAATTGGCGTTCGGTAGAGGGTATGGTTAAAGCGTATAATCGTCTGTTTTATGGTGCACCTGTGGCTACCGGTGAACCTAGTGATGTGTTTGGTTTTGGCATTAATTACAACCCAGTGGAATTCACACCTAAAGCAAGTGCAGCCAATACTCCGTTATTTGACCCTTTGAGTGACGGTAACTCACCACAAAGCGCGACGCGAAGTGCGATGAATTACGTCAGTATGCACATGGACGACAAGCAGGACGCCACCTCTATGCGTCGTAATATGGCCAGTTGGATAGCGCAAGAAATTTACCGCTTGCTAAACGAAGCGTATTTCGTAGAGGGGGCTTGTCAGCGCACAGTAAGACCAGCAGATATCGCCATTTTGGTGAAAGATAGAACAGAAGCAAATATTGTTAAGTATGTGCTCGGTCAAAAAGGGATCGCCAGTGTTTACCTCAGCGACAGAAGTAACTTATTTGCAACGCCAGAAGCCAAAGATGTCTTGCGCTTATTAAGTGGCATCTGGCACGCAACAGACAATAACAAAGTGGCTTCGAGTTTAGCGTCGCCATTATGGGGTTATAGTCCACAGACACTTATTGAACTGCTTTATCATGAGAACGATACATTGTGGGATCGCGCGTTCGACAAGGTAATGACGCTGCGCGAGATGTGGCTGCAAAAAGGTTGTATGAGTGTGCTGCTGTATCTAATGCAATCTAGCTACCAGCCCTTTGGTAGTGATGTAGAGCGCGCACTTACCAATTATCAACATCTTGCCGAAGTGCTTGAAAAAGCCAGTACCACCCACCAACGTCCTGAGCAGCTTTTAGATTGGTTGAACCATCAAATACACCAGCCTGATAGCGACGAAGAACTAACGCTGCGCTTAGAGAGTGATAGTCAGCTTATACGACTTATCACCCAGCACGGGTCTAAAGGGTTAGAGTATCCTATTGTATTTATTCCTTTCGCTACAGGGTATAAAGATGCCGCACGAAATGGTAAATCCATGTCGAACATCTTTACTTACTATGATGAGCAAAAAGAAGATTTGCAGTTGCAATTAGGGCAAACCAAACAGGCTATTTCACGGGTGCGCGCAGAAGGCGCGGCCGAAGATATGCGGTTAGCCTATGTAGCGGTAACCCGTGCTGCACATCGCTGTTACATGGGAATATTGCCATTAGATGGCAATGAAAAAAGTGCTTTGGCCCGAGCGATGAATATTGATAATGGGCAGCTGAACTGGCGAGATGCGCTTGAAGGTATTGCCAAAGAAAATGAAGCGTTTGCTTGTCATATTAACGGTGATGATGCCGTGGAAACCTACACAGCGGTCAGTAATAATGACGTGGCACCTGAGCTGTATGCACTACAGTTTACTGGCATCAGTAGCGAAGAGTGGCGGTTATATTCATTTTCAGCACTAAGCCGTTTAACAACTTATATCAATACCCAAGGTCAACATCCTAGCAACATTGATAACGGCATAAGCATGCCAAGTATTCCCGTGATGCAAACGGTACGCGACGAAGAAGTAGTTACAGAAAACACGCTATCCAGTTTTGATATTGACGTACATGAACCCGATACACTTTTAGATACAAATGCCTTGCGATTTACGTTAGCTAAAGGAGCAAGTGCTGGTAACTTACTGCACGATTTACTAGAGCAAAATGATTTTAGTGAACCGCAGTGGGAAGAAACAGGCACAGAAATGATTGCGCGTTTTGGTCTAGATGAATCGCAGACGCCGGCGCTTTATGAATGGCTTGATGAAGTTTTGCAGACGCCCTTATTTCCTAACGTGCAACTTTCGCTGTGCGATTTGACCTTACAACAAACCCTGCGAGAGGCTGAATTTTATTTTCCATTGGCAAAGAGCCAATGGAGCGCGTTGCAAGATATCCTTACCCAGCATCGCCATTCAGTTTTTGAAAAAATAGGCGGGCAAGCGCACGCAGTCCCTTCACTAATTACTGAGCAGCTCGAAGGCATGATGCATGGTTTTATCGATCTTATTTTCGAGCATGAAGGTAAATTTTATGTCGCTGATTATAAGTCAACGTGGCTAGGTGACAGCGTCTCTCATTATAAACCTGAGGCGCTGTTCGAGAACAACCAACACCATTTGTACGACTTACAGTATCTTATCTATTGTCTTGCGCTGCACCGATACCTAGGTAATACCCTTAACAACTATGAACCAAGCGAACACTTCGGCGGTGTGTATTACCTCTATTTGCGTGGGATGCACCCCGGCAATAGCGCGGGGGAGGGCGTCTTTTACTGCGAAATTAGTACTGAGCTATTACTGAGATTAGACGCCGTATTCGGTGCAGTTACCGATAGTGTCACAGACAAAAACGACACCAGTGCAGCGTTATTAGACGAGCCAGATCATTCTGCTCGCGACAAAAGTGCAAGCCAAACGGTGTCAGCTCAACAGCAATTTAGCTTCGACGATGATTGGGAGTAGTACATGAGTCATCTTCAAACGGTACAGGACGTGCTAGAACAACTCGCAGGTATCGAGGCAATCGATAAATTCATTGCAAGAGAGTTCGGTGTTATTGAAGGACTGGATGAAAGCGACGTAAAGGTTTGGACGGGGTTGTTGGTATGCCTTTCGTTTATGCAGCGCAATGGGCATAGCTGTGTATCTCTTGCTGATATTGCCAATCAACGACTATTTGAGCACGTATCTGCGACAGACGAAGAAAGGAAAGAGGGGCAAGATAAACATGGCATCCATTTTCCTTCGCTAACACCGCTGCTGCGCATAGTGAAAAAAGCATTTGAGAATGAGCGAGTTGCTCAGCTATTTGTTTATGATAATGGCCGTTTTTACAGTAAAAGGTATTTTGAGTTTGAACAAGAAATTGCCAAAAGTGTGGTTCAAAGAACCGCTTTTGACGCGCTTGATGAGCATGCAATAGCAAGAGTAAAGGCCATTTGGCCGGCTTTGTTTGATGTGCAATCTGTGCAAGAGCAAGATTGGCAGCAAGTGGCAGTGGCAAAAAGCCTAGTACAGAGGTTTGGTGTTATTAACGGCGGGCCGGGTACGGGTAAGACCTATACTGTGCTGCGCTTGTTACTTGCACTACAAGCGGTAGATAGCTCGCTAAATATTGTGTTAGCCGCGCCAACGGGTAAAGCTCAACAGCGAATGACAGAGTCAATTGCTAACAGCATTGAAGCACTTCGAAATAAGATTGACGATGAGATATTGTCAAGGGTGCCAACGAATGCAGTAACGATTCACCGACTGTTGGGACTTAGAGAGTATACTGTAAGCACGCAATACCATAGACATCACCCATTAAATGCCGACGTACTTATTGTTGATGAAGCAAGTATGGTCGACTTAGCACTTATGGCTCGTATTATTCGAGCGCTCCCGCCTACAGCAAGGCTTTACTTTATTGGTGATGCTGACCAGTTACCTGCCGTGGAGTTAGGTAACGTCCTTGAACAACTTGTACAACGTGAACACACATTGAATGATGATACAACGACACTAGGGGCTGTGCCCACAATCATGCGACAACATGTCGCTACCTTGTGTCCTCATCTACCGCTTTTACCACTTGATGAGAAAGCAAAATCTTGGGTTGCTACGCTACAAGCACCGCAGCGTTTTAAAGGACAAGTGGCAGAGGTAGCAACAGCTATTAAATGTGGCGACGCTGATAAAGCAATACAGGCCATGGACCTGTTTGCACTAGATGTTAGCGCGGATGGTAAGAATGAGAAAACCGGCTTCTTACATGAAGGTGTTCATTTGTTTGACGCTCCTGTACTTCGCAAACAGGATGTGATCGCACTTGCCAAGGAGTGTTTTATACCGCTTTTAGAGGCATCTGATGTTGCCTCTGCTATGGCACAGTTAAACCATGTTCGGTGGCTAACGCCTATTCGAAAAGGTGACTTGGGCGTAGAAGGGCTCAATGAGCGAGTCTTTGATGCAATAAAGCATAAAATAAGGCGTAGAGAAGGGCGTTTTTATCAAGGTCAGCCCATTATGATCCTTAAAAACCATCACCCACAGCGTCTTTCTAATGGTGAAGTAGGCATTATTTGGCCCGATAGTACTGGTAAGCTTTACGCGTGGTTTGATTCGCAAGAAGGCGGGTATAGAAGTCTCGCATTATCGCGTATTCCTCAGTTTGAAACCGTGTTTGCGATGACTATTCACAAATCTCAGGGCTCAGAGTTTTCTCAAGTTGTGCTGATCCTACCTAAACCTGAAAGCGAAAAGGCGGCAAACTTGTTTCACCGCGGATTGGTTTACACCGGCCTTACCAGGGCGAAATCAGGGTGTTTGATTATTTCTGATGTTCCCACGTTTAATGACATGGTTGGGAAGGTTGATAAACGTTTTTCTGGTTTATCGTCTGCAATAGATTACTTATCAAATTAGTAGGCGCTAAACCCTTCTTTTGAAGCATTTGTTCAATAGCAAATATTACAGCGGAGAGAAAAAACACAATCCATGCTTATGTATGTCAATTGGATTTCTCGCTATGAGGTAAATTCGTGTATCACTACACACACGTAAAATGCCACCATCGTTGTTCAAGAATTGAGAAGGCAGAAGTGTTGATGTGGCGACATCTGAGGAGTCAGTTGGGCCATTGCTCACGCAGAAATATGATAGGCCTCCATGATCTAGCCAACCAATAATGTTATCAGGTTTCGCAATAAAGCTAGCGTGGGTCAATACGCTCTCATGAAAGGTAATGTTGGCGCCAAATACAGGCTTAGTTTCTACCGCTATCTGTGTATCAGGCTTGATGTACAACCTATAAAGTCCGTGTTCTTCTGGATGAATGTCATCATTGGTATTGGTGTTGTTTACGAGGGTGAGCATACGCAAATTCATACACAAGTTTAGATGACTTTATTGTGGGCAAAGCCATGCCGGTATGCGTTGATGTGGATCAAGAGGTTTTTAGATAGTTATACCAATCCACATAGGAGTTTACCCTCCAAGAGTGGGTAAACTTCTGCGCAGTCTGGTTGTATTTCATGTCGTATTTGTAACGTTTTTTGTTATAGTAACACCATGAAATTATAATAAGTATAAGATAATTAATGATTTATGCTGCTCTGGTTGTTGTGCTGAGTCTGCTTGGCGCCTTCACGTTTTTTCCGCGATTCAAACCTACAATTGAACGCTATCAAACAGGGATAAATTTTTTTCTGACGTTGCTTGCTACCTTGATAGGCGTCATTCTGGCGATTTCTATTTCAGAATATGAGGCTAAGCAAACAGAGAAGGAAAAAGTGATAAAGCTGCTAAGTGCAGCAGTGTCGTCGGTACAACAAAGTCGTCAGTATACGTCTGAAATTATACGTTACTTTGATTCACTATCTGACGAAAAACCAGACGAAGAGACGTTTTATGAAAGAAATAGGCCGCCTTTTCCTGAGTATCTCGATGTGTTTGTGTCTTATGAAATAGTCAGTACAAACTTGTCAGGCACAACGTTGAGTGATTTAAACGAAAACCTGATTAACTTAAAACGCAGTCAGTCAATAGATGCCCACGTCTATTTAGATGTGCTTGATAAAACCCAGCGTTTACTTTTATTGGAAATAGATTTTCAAAAAGGTGCAATTAGCGCGCTTAAATTAGAACGCGAGGCCGACAAGTTAACTGAGAGTATAAAAGCGGGTAAATAACGCTTACGCTGGAACCTAAAAAAGCACAAACGCACTTGCACGCCTAGCGCGTTTGATTAATGCAATTTCTTTAAGTTTTCAGCGACTTTATTAATATTCCTAGCTGCTTAATGGCGTCGCTTCGTTGCGCCGATGTACCGTCGATAAAATTAAACCTAAGGCAATGGCGATACTTTCCGGTTGCTGAGAATAGCTGCCCCGGCGCAATGAAAATACCGTATGACTTTGCATTCTCTGCCAGCTTTACACAATCGTATTTTGCATTGAGCTCTACCCACAATACATAGCCTCCCTCGGGATAGCTAACACAGGTGTCTGCTGGAAAATACTGTTTGATATCTTTGAGGAGTGCATCCCGGGCTAGGCGATAATCTTGACGCATTGCGCGCAAATGACGGTCGTATCCACCCTGTTCAATAAAATCTGCAATGGCAAGTTGGGGTAGTGTGGGGCACATTGAGCTTGTCACATATTTTACGTGTAGCACTTTGTTTCGAAAACTCCCTGGAGCAATCCATCCTACGCGAAAACCAGGTGCGAGAGTTTTTGAAAATGAAGAGCAAAGGAGTACGCGGCCATCTTCATCAAAAGATTTAATAGTGCGAGGCCGAGGGTAGGAATAAGCAATGTCACCATAGATATCGTCTTCTATAATCGCGATGTCATATTCTCGGGCCAATGCATACAGCGCTTTTTTCTTTTCATCCGGCATTACAAAGCCCTGAGGATTGTTTACCGTAGGTGTGACAAGAATGGCTTTTACCGGCCACTGATCGACGGCAAGCTTCAACGCCTCTAAACTCAGTCCCGTATGTGAGTCGGTAGGTATTTCCAATGCTTTTAAGTTGGCGCCTTTAATCGCCTGCATAGCCCCATAAAAACCCGGTGACTCAACGGCAATGATATCGCCAGCCTCGGCAACTGCACGAAGGCACACTGACAATGCTTCCTGGCATCCTGAAGTCACAACAAATTCATCAAAATGCAGGTGGCAACCAGACGCTGCTACAACGCGGCTAAGTTGCTTTCTAAGTGCCACATCGCCTTTAACATCGCCGTATATCATGCCGTCCAGAGCTCTATTCTTATTTAGCTCATAAAGGCGCTTAGTTAGTGGTTTCAGTGTTTTGGCATGCATGTTTGGCATAGCGTGTTGAAACTGACAACGAACGTCAATATCACTGTCTTTGGAAAACGTATTAAGTAGTATGTCTAACACATCTTCCCATTGAGAGACATCCATAGGGCGCTGAGGTGGTTTGGTCATTTTAGGAAGGTTTTCACCCGGCATGGTAGCGGGCACAAAATAGCCAGATTTAGGCTTTGCTTGTGCATAAAGCTCGGCTTCTAATACGCGATAGGCCTCTTGTACCGTAGCAATGCTTACATTGTGCTCCTTAGACAACTGCCGGACTGAGGGTAACTTGTCGCCCGCGGTAAAACGTCCGAGGTTGATCTGAGCTTTAAGGTGTTCTGCTAAGTCTATATATAACGCCATCAGTATTACGCCTGTCCTATTTAAACGGCCTTTTTTGAGCGATTATATTCGCTGTGTAATGTGCCTTACACATGAGTATATCCTGCAAGTTTTGGTTATGTAACCATACAGATTGGATGGGTTTTGACCATACAGTTGCACTTTCATGATAACTGTATGGATTTATATTGTGCTTTGTGAGTATGTTTAATACAGATTGAGTGCGTTACCTTTATCTGCAATGTCATCATATTTATTTAAAGGGGGCTCAATCTTATGGAATTCTCGATTCTTTTGGCACTTTGTACGTTTGCATTTATTAGCACAGTAACGCCTGGTCCAAACAACATGATGTTGTTGGCATCAGGTGCCCAGTATGGTTATGTGAGATCGTTGCCACACATGTTCGGAATAGTTGTTGGGGTGGCGGGTCTAATGATCAGTACACTGCTTGGCATTGGTGCGCTATTTACCGTGTTTCCAGCACTGTATACCATACTAAAAGTATTAGGTATTGCTTATCTTCTATGGCTGGCGTTTAAAATAGCTACGGCGCCCGTTACTGAACTGGAAGTGCAAAAAGCAAGTACAAAAGGCCCACTAGCGTGGTGGCAAGGTGCATTGTTTCAACTCGTCAATCCTAAAGCATGGATGATGGCCCTTGCCAGTGTAGGTACGTTTTCATCGCCCACAGAGCATTATTTTGAATCTGGCGTTGCCATTGTTGTCGCGTTTGCTGTAATAGGATTCCCATGCATTTCAATATGGGCAGCTGCAGGCGCAAAAATGCGTGTGTGGTTGAGCTCTCCATCGCGGCGCAAGACATTTAATTTAACCATGGGCGCGGCGACTGCTGCTACCTTATTTCTTATTGTGTAAAGCCAATCTGCCTTTATTGTTGATCTTTGCGGGAATTTTGCAAAAACAGTTTGTAGCAAAGGTCAACACGTGCCCAAAAGTGCGTTATTATTTTCAGCGCACTCATGCATGAAAGGAATCCACGATGGAACTCAATCAAATTACGCTGCCGGTTGATAATATGGAAAAAGCGGTGTCGTTTTACCTCGCACTGGGGTTTACCCAAATTGTCGATACACCACATTACGCGCGTTTTAGTTGTCCGGTGGGAAATGCCACATTTTCACTTTCATTAGAAGATGAAAAGGTAAGTAATGGGTCTGTGATCTATTTTGAACACGAGGAGTTGGACTTACTGTATGACACTTTAGTGCAACAGGGAATTGAATTTGAACAAGCCCCTACACTTGAGCGCTACTTGTGGAAAGAAGCTATATTACGAGACCCTTCTGGCAATAAAATTAAGCTGTACTGGGCTGGAGAGAACAGGCTTAACCCTCCTTGGCGAGTAAATGTAACTAAAGCGTGTTGAGCTTTGCTGTGAAAACGTACGGCAAAGGTTAACGTGCTCTAAAGACAATTAATGTAAAAATAAGGCTTATTTGTTGTGAAAACGCCACATGTAAAAGTCAGCTTTCGTTTGCTTAATTTAGATATGATGCAAGCTTACACACTGAAAAAAGAGATAGCTGGGGCAAGCTTCTATCCTAGCAATAATCAAGGCGTCTTTATCGGAGAAGTACCGCTTGAAGAGTCTTTATTCGACGAACTGAATGATTATTTCATTCGCCAGCAAATAAAATACGATGAGTGTGATATTTTCGTGCGCGCGCATACTGATGGTGGCATTCAAGAGGTCTCAGTACCCAGAGTGGTCAATAAAATATTAAAGTACATTGATTGTAAACTTACCTATGCCTTTGATGTTAATTGAGACGAGGAATTTAAATTGGTTACCCTTCGTGCCTTTTCAATGGACGACATCCCCCAACTGGTAAGTATACTGAACGACAGTGATGTGACTCGTTACTTGTCTACCAAAATACCCATGCCATACACCGAGTTAGATGCAAAATGGTGGGTTGAAGAGGGCTGTCAGCAAGGGCTGGTGCGTGCCCTAGTAGTAAACAATAAGTGCGTTGGTTGTATAGGCGTGATGCCAGGAGAGTTCGAATATTCCCGTTCTGGCGAGATTGGCTATTGGTTGGCTAAATCAGCATGGCGTCAGGGTTTTATGGCAGAGGCTATCGAACAGTTATGTTGTGAAGTATTTGATACAACAGACATTGTGCGTATTCATGCCGCTGTGTTTTCGGGTAACGTTGCCTCTATGCGCCTATTAGAAAAGTGTGGCTTTTCACAAGAAGCTGTACTTAAGCGTGCTATCGTTAAAGCGGATGTGTTTTACGATAAATTTGTCTATGCGCTTTTAAAAAAAGACGAATAGAAGTGTACGCGTGCTAACTAATAGCACGCGTTACGCTTATGCCTAAGCGGTTCGCTAGGCGCGCTAAATTGGCTCTGTCTAAATTAAGTCGTTTGGCCGCTCGCGTCCAATTTCCTTGCTCTTCGGTTAATATTTGCCTGATGATATTGCGCTGAAAGTTATCTACCTCTTCTCTTAGTACAAGTTCACTTGCTAAACGAGACGGTTGCGAACTGCTTTCACTTTCATCATGCTTAGAGGTAGCTTGGCCCTCAGCAAGTGCCTCGCAGTCATCCAGTTTAATGGTGATGATATAACTGTTTTTCTCAGATGACGCCTTTATTGCGGCCCTGGTCAAAAAGTGCTCTAGCTCTCGAACGTTACCAGGCCAATTGTAGCGCTCCATACTCTCAAGCACCGGTTGTTCAACACGCAATTGCCTAAGCCCTAACTTGCGCCGAAGCTTTTCAATAAAAAATCCAGTGAGTAGTACAATATCACCGTTACGTTGTGAAAGGCGCGGGATCGCCAGCGGGTAAACATTTAGTCGGTGGAACAGGTCGGCGCGAAATTGGCCTGCTTCAACCTCTTTTTCTAACTGACGATTGGTCGCTGCGATGACGCGCACATTAACTTGCTCAATTTTGTCTTGCCCCAATGGTTGGATTTCTTGGCTTTGTAATACTCGAAGCAGCTTTGCTTGAGATGCCATAGGGAGTTCACCTATTTCATCAAGAAACAGCGTGCCGCCATCAGCAATTTTAAATTTACCCGCTCGGTAGCTTTGTGCACCAGTGAAAGCACCTTTGACGTGACCAAAGAGTTCACTCTCTATAAGATTTTCGGGTAGTGCAGCACAGTTGACGTAAATTAAAGGTTCAGCATTTCGGTTGGATAGCCTATGAATTTCATGGGCAACGAGCTCCTTCCCTGTACCACTTTCTCCAACGATAAGTACTGCAAAGTCAGTGGCCGCCACCATCGCTATCTCTTTTTTTAATGCCTGCATTTGGCGGCTTTGCCCTACGAACTCATTGACGTCTGTTAAGTTTTCGGGGCGACTTAGCGCTGCTTTAAGTTGTGCAGAATGCTTAACTTGAATTTTTAAAGTATGCAACTGCATGTCAGCGATGAAAAATCCGGTTAATGCAGTAACCAGAATTTCAAGCAACCTTTCATCAATAGCGTCAAAAGCACCTTGGTTTAGGCTGTCAAACGTTACGACACCAATCAAGGTTTCATTGTGTCGAATGGCAAATCCCATACACGAATGCACGGGAAGATTGCCTTCTCGACCTAATAAAAGACCGTCGAATGGATCGGGCAATTCACATTCATCAGGAAACTTTACAAACGTCGAGGCATGGACGATTTGTGAAAAACGGGGATGAGATGAGATATGGAATTGACGGCCCATAGTATCAAGGCTCAGTCCTTTCATCGCTGCTGGTATTAATACATCTCCTTGGCGCTTTAGAAAAGCAATAGTGTGGCAGCTAAGTAATAACGATAATCGTTCTATACAGTCTTGATAACAGGCAGGCGTTCCTAAAAGAGCTGGTAACTCTGCACAGAAAGTGAGTAGGTCGCGTTGTGAAAGCGCCATAAAGAACTCTCCTTAATTCACAGTGTAAAAGCCACTGTAACGCAAGTTGGGTCATATTGCATGTAATGTGTCATAAAGACCTAATTTAAAGGTGTGTCGTATTGACTTCTTTGTTTGTGTTTGTTTCGTAAGCTTCTGATTTATATAAATATAAAAAGTGGCATTTAACTTGATTTGTCTAGTTGTAAACGTGGTCGCAACAAGGCGGTTAACGTTAATTAAAAGAAGGAGTCGCATCGTGTATCAACCTATCAATCAGACAGAAAACTGTAGCATACTCACCGTCACTCAAGCCCATAAGTGTGTAACTGCTGGCAACATCTTGCTGGCGGTCAACTTAGTAATATTTTTGGGGTGCATAGTGTTGGCGTATGGCGTAGAAGAACACTTTTCGTTGTTCTATCAGGTGCTTGCACACATGCTAACCATTATTACCGCGGGCTTTTTTAAAGTGGGCTATGTCGTGCGCTGTATCGGTATGCACAGCCTGGGCAAAGAGACGTTTTAAGCATACTCCCTTCTCTTAATTATCGCGCCGTATTTACGACATTCATTGCACATTACATCATTCTACAACTTTAAAAGGAGCACGTTATGCTTTCTCAGCAAGACATAACAATTGTGAAGAGCACTATCCCCGTTCTAAATGCTGCGGGCACTGCAGTTACCGAACATTTCTATGCACGTATGTTTAAACACAACCCAGAGTTAAAACATACATTTAATATGACCAATCAAAAAACAGGGAAGCAAAAAACAGCACTGTTTGACGCTATTGTGGCCTATGCAAATCACTTAGATAATGTTGCTGTTCTAGAGCATGCTGTTAACCGTATTTCAAATAAACACGCGAGTTTACATATTCAGCCCGGTGACTACGACATAGTGGGACATCATTTGATAGAGACATTTCGCGAGCTGCTAGGTGCTGACTTCACACCTGAAATTGAAAGTGCATGGGCCAACGCATACATCCAGTTAGCTAATTTGTTTGTTGATAAAGAAGCTACCTTGTATGAATCTACCGCGCAACAAGAAGGCGGTTGGAAAGGTAAACGCCCCTTTGTGGTATCAAGAAAGCAAGATGAATCTTCGTTGGTCACAAGTTTCGAACTGTCACCAAAAGATGGCTTGCCCATTATAGGTTTTAAAGCGGGGCAATATATCGCTGTGGAAGTTGAGCCAAAAGATAATGAATACCGTGAAATTAGACAGTACTCGCTTTCAGATGCTATGCGCACATCACACTATCGCATTTCAGTTAAGCGAGAGTCTGTCCCTTTTTGTGGCGTAGTATCGACTCACCTTCATGACAACGTTAGTGTAGGCGATACAGTAATGCTGTATGCACCAAGGGGAGACTTTTTCTTATCAGAAGATGATAAGCCAGTAGTGCTTATTTCTGCTGGTGTGGGAGTCACACCCATGATGGCAATGTTGGAAACACTGCATCTAAAGAACAATACTTGTGCTGTAACCTTTATACATGCCTGTGAAAACCGCTCTCAGCATTCGTTCGTTGAGCGTGTTTCCGCTATTTGTAATGAACATCAGTGGCCTAATTTCACTTGGTATCAACACAAAGAAAGCAATGACAGTGAACGGGTTAAAGCTGGCCTTGTTGACTTGAGCACCATTACACTACCGTTTGAAGAAGCGAACTTTTATGTTTGTGGTCCAGTTGGGTTTATGGCTTTTATAAAGTCGCAACTGCATGCAAACGGCGTTTGCGATTCACGTATTCATTACGAAGTGTTCGGACCCCATGAAGGGCTCTAGCTAACGTGTATTGAAAGTATAAGAAGGGCATCTCTCAAATGAGTGCCCCGTTATTGCGTGTTATTACGAACTCGTCTATTACTAATAGGTGTTAAAAAACAAAAACGATTAAGGATAATTGCGATGCGTAAATGCGTTCAGGTTACTTTGGCCTCATCACTGTTTATGTTTTTTGGTGCCGCGCTTGCCCATGAACACGGAGCTAAATCACCTCAGTACACACCCAAGTTTTCGCAGCTAGGAGAGGGAAGGTCAGTAGATTACAACGGCAGGCCCATTTACCACCACGTGTCTAATGATGATCTTCCTTCGAATGTGGCTCTTTTCGAAGAAGTGTTGCCTGCAAAGAGTTTAGGGGCACCACCTCATACACATGAAAATGAAGACGAAATATTTGTTGTTTTAGATGGTACGGTGCATTTCCTTAACGGAAAACAAGAGGTTGTGGCAAAAAGCGGTACAGTAGCGTCGTTACCACGTATGAACCAACATGGCTTTTGGAACCCTTATGATGAGCCTGCTCATCTACTTGTGTTCGTCGCACCGGGACATTTTAGTACGTTTTTTGAAGCAGTCCAAACTGCAGTAATGGATGCGAATGGAGCCACACCAGAAGAGGTGGGGGGGATTATCGCTCAAGAGGCTGAAAAACTTGGCGTGGAAATCGATATGAGTCAGCTACCAGCATCAGCACTTTCCTTACTCCAGCCGAACCCTTAAAAAATTAAAAGGGACAAGAAAAGCTTGTCCCTTTTGGTCTAGTTGGAACTTAGTTTTCAACTTTAAAGGTTAAACCTGCGTTGGCTTCTAAGCGACTTATTAATTTGTCGCCTAACGCCGAAGCAGGGGTATAGAAACCGCCTTTTAAATCAACGTCTTTACATAAACACAGTGCTGACTCAGCAATCATTTTGCTGGTAGAGCCGTAGCCAGGATCTTTGTCGCCTTTTACCGATACTGATAGCATCTCGCCGTTGACCGCAGTGCCCACGAATACAACATCATAAAAACCCGCTTCTCGCTCTTCTTTGCTGGGGCCTTCACCAGGTTTTGGGCCATCATCGCTAGCAAGTGACTTGTCTTGTGCGACATGCTTGGCCATGGCTTCACCTTTTTCGCCCGGACCTGTCATCATCATCTCATCATATTGGAACGACTTACCATAGGCGTATTGGCTCAAGTAGTTAGAGCGGTGTACATTTTTGGTATTAATAGCGGCCATGATGAAAGGAGCAACCCACGTACCAAGTTGCTCATCGAAATAGGGTTTGTTGCCATCGGGTTGAGGTTGAATTGCCTCGTTGCCCGCCAATGAAAATGGGTTGATAAGTGCAGCCATAATTGACTTGTCTTTGTGAGCGGCCGCCATTGTCGCTTTAAGGCTTGCCGCTGTACCGCCAGAAAAGGTGCCTTTCATTGCACGCACACGGCCTTTGACGTAGTTAATCACGTCGCCGGTTTTTGCCTTAGCATGCGATTGTAAAAAGTGAACACCTAAATCAAAAGGCACTGAATCAAAACCACACGAAAAGACAATGTTGGCGCCACTTGCTTTTGCCTTGTCTTCGTACTTGTTAATCATCTGGTGCATCCAAGCAGGCTCTCCACATAAATCAGTATAACCAGTGCCGTTGTCAACACAGGCACTGAGTAATTTCTCGCCGTAAATTTGATAAGGGCCGACAGTAGTTAGTACCACTTGAGTACGCTTAGTCATGGCAGCTAACCCTTGGGCATCGTCGCCATCAACTATAATACTCGCTACACTGTCACCTATGCCTAGTTCTTTTTTGACATCATTAAGCTTGCTTTCATTTCGCCCAGCGACTGCCCATTTTACGTTGTTATTATTGCCATACTGCGATTGAAAGTATTCCGCCACTAACTTGCCGGTGAAGCCAGTCGCACCGAAAATAACGACATCAAATTCACGCTCATTACTCATTGTTTTGTCCTGTTTTTCTCAACGTTCTTTCAATATACGCACAAGCGCGTTTGTGTATCATTTTTTTAGGTAATGTTTGTGTATTCATGAAACCGTTTCAAGGCGACTGACAAACGCTGAGATTCTGCGCAATCCTTCGGTCAATTGGCATTCCTTGGTGGCAAAAGACAAGCGTACATAGCTATCGGCGCGGTGGTTGCCGAAATCATTGCCAGGGGTTAATGCTACGTGAAAATCTGCCAGTAATTGGTTACAAAATGCGGTGGCCTTAAGGCCTGTTTTTTCGATATTAATATAGGCATAAAATGCACCTTCTGGTATGGCATCAATTGCTAAGCCCATGTTTTCAATAGCCGAAAAGACCAGACGAGCACGCGCACTAAGCGTCGCGCGATTTGCTTCACATTGAACAAGAGCTTGCGGAGTAAAGCACGCGAGCGCCGCTTTTTGCGACAATGTAGATGGGCATATAAATAAATTCTGCGCTAATCGCTCCATTATTGGCAGCATAGCAGGCGGGACAACACACCATCCTAAACGCCACCCCGTCATGCCAAAGTATTTCGAGAAGCTGTTTACCACAATCACAGTGTCTCGAAAATCTGTGTGCTTAAGAATGGTTTGGAGACCTTCCTTAGGGGACGCATTAGTAACACTTCCCGACTGCTCAAGTGCTAAATCAAGGTAGATTTCATCGACAATCAAAAAACCATCGTGCTGTTGGCAGTAGCGCGCTATGGCCGCGAGTTCATCACTTTTAATTGCTGTGCCGGTTGGGTTTGCCGGGGTCGCAATGAGCACACCTTTTGTGTTGGACTTCCAATATGATTGAACGTCTTTAAGAGTTAGTTGGAAATTATCCTCAGCGCGGGTGGGGACGAGGGTGACATCGCCACCAAATGCATTTAAAAAACGACGATTGCACGGATATGAGGGGTCGCCCAATAGAATATTGTCACCTTCTTCTACAAGGGCTGCACTGGCAAGGAGAAGCGCGCCCGACGCCCCCGCTGTTACGACAATTGTATCTGGGCAAACAGTGCATTGATGTTTCTCAAGATAAAAGTTACTGATCGCTTGACGGAGTTGTGGCAAGCCAAGGGCCGACGTATACGGATAGTCTGGTTTGTCTAACGATGTGCTTAAAGCGTCAAGTACTGCGTCTGGCGCACCAAAGTCAGGCTCGCCAAGATTAAGACGTATAACGTTATGACCTTGTTGTTCAAGCTCTGTTGCTTTTTCGCCGTAGGCCATGGCGAGAAAGGGAGATATGGCAGTAGCGCGTGTTGCAAATTTCACGTTTATTCCTTAATGCGGAAAGTTAATCGCTACTGCACAGACTACCACGAGCCCGAGTCGTTATTTCAACTTTTGGTATAGCACGTCTTTTAGCGCGGCTCTGTCGTGTTTTAAGGCGTGAAGATGCTCATCGGTTGTTGGCGAGCCTAATTCTTCAAGCTGCCTGATTTCCTCATCTAACGCATGATAGCGTTTTGCCTGCTCAGCAAACTCATTATCTGTAGCATTAAGTTGATTAATGGTGTCTTTGTGCTGAGGAAAGTCGAACATAAGAGAGTGGTTTTCGCCTAACATAATAAGCTCCTGAACTGTTGTAAATACATGAGTTAAGACCTTATTTAAACTAGCAGTTTATGATTTTTTGAAAATGATGATTGTGATTGATGGAGTTTCACTTTTTTATTGATAATCGTTGCGATGAATGGTCATAGGCAAATGGCATATCTTGGGTTAGGCTAAAGCAGGTGTTAATACAAACTGACTCAACTTGTTGTTTAACAATGTCAAATTGACGTTTTGAAAGAAGAGTGGAGTAGATGTACGTTAATGCTTTAGCGTTTAAAAAAAAACTATAAGGAACCTACTAATGCTGCATATAAAGCATGCTTTTAGTCCTACAAACCGCATGCTGTTACCCATAAGGCGTCTGTTACAGCTATTTACGGTAATGCTGGTTTGTATGTTTTCTCTTCTACCTAAGGCGTATGCACAAACGCCAACTATCGCTGAATTCACTGAAGGCATGACTGAAAAAAGTGGGTTGATCCCCCTTTATTACAGTAGCAATGAAGACAAAATCTACCTAGCCGTGCCCAATAATAACGCGCAATTTCTTTTCCAAAGTAGTATGCCTTATGGTGTTGGGTCTAATGATATTGGATTAGATCGCGGACAGTTAGGGCAAACGCGGTTGATTAGCTTTGAGCGCTTTGGTAATAAAGTATTGCTCAAACAACACAACACGGAGTTTCGCGCAACGCGTGGTAGTGAGGCGGAAAAGCAAAGTATCGATGAAGCGTTTGCCGATTCAGTTATTGCCGGCTTTACGATAGTGGCTAAAAACGACTCAGCTAACTTGATTGATTACACCCCATTTTTACTGAGCGATGTTCATGGTATCTCAAACCGTTTGGCAGGTACTAATCAAGGCAACTTTAGCGTGGATAAAACGCGCAGTGGCGTTTATTTGCCAAAGACGAAAGGTTTTGTAAAAAACACAGAGCTTGAAGCATTAGTCACTTTTGCTGGGAAGTCACCGGGTGATTATTTGCAGCAGGTAACGCCGGATGCAGAGAGTGTAACGGTGCATCTTCACCATTCTTTTGTGGCCTTGCCAGATGATAATTACACGCCGCGTGTATATCATCCTTACTCTGGCTATTGGAAGTTTAGGTACTTTGATTACTCAACGCCTATTAGCGAAGCTACTGAGCAGCGCTTTATTACTCGCCATCGTTTACACAAAAAGTCACCGCATGCGGCAATGAGCGAGGCCGTTGAGCCAATCGTGTACTACCTCGACCCAGGTATTCCCGAGCCGGTTATGTCGTCACTAAAAGAAGGCGCGAGCTGGTGGAATCAGGCTTTTGAAGCAGCAGGCTATAAAGATGCGTTCCAGGTAAAAGTTCTTCCTGAAGGTGCTGACCCAATGGATGTACGCTATAACGTGATTAATTGGGTGCACCGGGCGACGCGTGGTTGGTCATATGGCTCATCAGTAGTCGACCCTAGAACGGGGGAAATCATTAAAGGTCATGTCACATTGGGGTCGCTGCGAGTGCGGCAGGACTACTTAATTGCACTCGGTCTCATGAGTCCATTTAGCGACGGTAATACTGACACCTCAGTACAACAGGCCATGGCGCTTGATAGAATAAAGCAACTTTCTGCTCACGAAGTAGGGCATACATTAGGTATTGCACATAACTTTGCCGCCAGTGAAAACGACCGTGCATCTGTAATGGATTATCCCCATCCCAAAATTAGTTTAGTTGACGGAAAAGTGTCACTTGTCGATGCCTATGATAAAGGCATAGGTGTTTGGGATAAACATGCTGTTGCATATGGCTACCAAGACTTTGGAAGCAGCAACGCTCAGGATGCCGTTGAAGTTGAGGGCCTTGCAAAACTGATTGTACAAGCGCGAAATAAAGGGCTTAAGTTTAAATCAGACTCTGATACTCGTAGTTCACGCCACGGTTCATCTAACGGACACATGTGGGAAAATGGCAGCGATCCATTAACGGCATTTGACGAAATTTCAGCTATTCGCCGCGTTGCATTGTCTAACTTGGGGCTTAATACCTTACCTGAAGGCAGCAGTCTTTCATCGCTTGAAAATGCTTTGGTACCTATCTATTTGCTCCATCGCTACCAATTAGAAGCTGTGGCAAAACAAGTGGGTGGTCTGCACTATGAATACGAAAGAAAAGGTGATTACACCACACCACAAGGGCAGCAGTTTGTAGCGCCTTCTGTGCAACAGCGTGCCATGGAACAACTTATTAACGCTTCAACATCGCAGTACTTGGAGTTGCCGCAATCGGTGTTAAACCTTATTCCACCTAGCGCCTACGGTGACGATATTACGCGTGAGCACTTTAAAGGCAAGATGGGGTTGATGCTAGATCCTGTGTCTGCAGCTGGTTCTGCGGCCAACTTTGCGCTTGAGTTACTGCTTCACCCAGAGCGATTAAATAGGCTGCAATGGCAAGCGCATAACAGTAAAGACCGTCGTCGAAAGGTGGATGTCACATTGTTGGTAAAACAAATTTTGACCGTTCACTGGTATAAGTCATCATCGGCGAGTCCGTTGGACGAACGTCTCAAATTAGTCGCGCTAAATGCAATAATGCGCGCGGTTGAAGATAAAGCGCTTGCCCCTGAAGTGAAGTTGGCTGCACAAGATGCACTAGTCGAGTTTACTCAGTGGCTAGAAAATGAAGCTGATGACGGGCGTTATGAAGTGATCTACGACCAATTTAAAACCTACTGGAAGTACGGAGAATACAATGGTGGGTTTGACGTAGAGCCATTACCACCGGGGTCGCCTATTTGATAAGCGTCATTCGGTTAGTGTACCAATCGTTATAAGAACATGCCGCTAGAGTTACTAGCGGCATGTTGCCATTGTCTATTCGTTAAAGCTCGACATAATTGGTGAACACTTTATACAGCTGTGTACCACTTAACACAGACGCTGAAGGGAAATGCAAAATGGGGATAAGATCGCAGGGGGCATACAATGTCCTACTGCCCTCATCTGTATCCAAGTCGTCTATGTTAAGCACTTGCGCTAACGGCTCGCCTTTTTTGACAATTTGACCTGGCTTGGCAATGTATTCAACCATGCCCCCCCAGTCAGTGAACATGGTTTTGTAATCTTTCAAGTAAACGCCTAACCGAGGCATGGGTTTAGGCGATATGTCACATTCGTGCAGCACCCCTTTAGCGTTTAAATAGCTAAGGATACTGGTGGCATCAATATCACCCTCTTTAAAATCGATGACTTCTTGGCTTCCCATTTCAAGGGTAAAGGCTTCAACGCTGAAATTAACGTCACGACCAAGGTTTTCACTAATGCAGTCTTGCAAAGTCCACCATGGACAGAAGGTGGCTTCATCTAACGCACCAGCAAAAACGTTTGGAATAAAAATGCAATGGGGAATATTAAACAGACTGGCGCTTTCTTTCGCATATTCAGGGATATAAACGTGTCTTGTCGAAACCGGACCATTGTGTAAGTCGAGCACATAATCGGCATTAACCGCCATTTGTTGCAACTTCAAGTTGAGCTGCTGTGCAAGACCTAGTCCCCACGGTTGCGCAAGCTTGTTGTCAATGGCGCGGCTTAAATGAGCACGGAAGCGTTGCTTAATACCATCGATTGACTCTTCTCGTGTCACCGTTTTAGCAAAATGTGCAACGGCCTCCTTGTCAAAAAAATAGCCGCGATTCCAATTTGTACCGTTTACTGGGTCGAAGCGACCGAGAGTATATTCACCCGCTTTGATGTTGGTCCCGATGGGATTACAGTTGGGGACCAATATTATTTCACCACAGATATCCATCTGCTTTAGGCGTTGTATCAAATGATAGATTACAACGTTGCCCTGAACTTCCGCTCCGTGAATAGAACTTTGAATATAAACCGTAGGGCCGGGCCTTGTACCTTTCATTCTGTAGATAGGTACGTTCATATTACGACCCGAGGCGTTTTGCGCCACGACCATGTGTTTTTTAACTACTTGCGTTGTCATGAATTAAACCTGAATTCTGTCGTTTTATTAAAATTCTGTTTACGCATTATTAGCGTGGCTTACATAGCTCGCATGATAAATTATCCGGTAACGTCCATTGTTGCCACTGGTGCTGCAAACCATCAAAGGTAATAAGTTGATTGATGGGAATATCCTCAAATTGCATGACAATTTGCATGGCGAGCATGGCTTGGTATGTACCTATGATATTCACAACTGGCGAGAAAATTCCGGCTTCTACACAGCTTAAATCTGGCGAAGCAAAGAGCGTGCGTAAGCAGCCGTAGCAACGGCTTTTACCCGGGATTGCAACAAACAGCTGCCCCTCAAAACGAATGGCTGAACCTGAAACTAATGGGGTATTGTGTCTAAAACACATCGTATTGATAAGATCTCGACTATCGGTGTTATCAGTACAATCTAATACAATGTCTGCATTTATAATGCAGTCTTGGTGTGCCTCAGAAAATGGTGATTCTACAGTGGTAATATTGCACTCACTGTTAAGTGACAATAAGCGGGCTTTGGCAGCAACCGCTTTATTCTCTCCCACATTCGCTTCACTAAATAGCGTCTGACGGTGCAAATTGGTGTTTTCCACTTTATCAAAATCGATAAGAGTAATGTTGCCTATTCCACTTGCACATAAACTGGTTGCTGCGGCGGTGCCTAATCCGCCAACACCGACAATACAAACATGTGCATTTAGCAGTGCTTCTTGACCGTCTAAATCAATTTTAGGCAGAACAATGTGACGATTGTATCGCATTGCCTGATGATGAGATATTGACTGTGACATAGGTTATGCCAACTTAAATGTTGAATTCATGGTATGCACCCCTATAAAGTGGTAACCAATAAGTATTTTGTGCGGGTACTTTAGCAAAACCTGTCAAAATGTCGCATATCAAATTAGGATTTTATATGTCAGTTGTTAGCCAACCTCTCAATATCGCTGTTCTTACTATTTCGGACACCCGAACGCTAGACACCGATAAATCAGGTGATTATCTGCAAAATGCTCTAGTGACAGCAGGTCACACGCTTAAAGATCGTGCATTAGTTAAAGACGACATATATCAGCAAAGAGCCGTTGTTTCGCAGTGGATTACTGATAGCGAAGTTCACGCAATATTAATTACTGGCGGAACAGGTTTTACGCATCGCGACTCAACACCAGAAGCAATTAGTGTGCTTTTCGATAAGGAAGTGGATGGTTTTGGTGAGCTCTTTCGTCACATTAGCTTTCAAGAGATTGGAACGTCGACTATCCAGTCTCGTGCAATTGCTGGTTTTGCAAACAATACCGTTATATTTTGCCTGCCTGGTTCCACTGGCGCCTGCAAAACAGCGTGGGAGAAGATCATTGCCAGCCAGCTCGACGCTGACTTTAAGCCCTGTAATTTTGTAAAACATCTGGTGCAAGCATGAGTACCTTTAGCCACTTGAATGCTGGCGGCGAGGCCAATATGGTTGACGTCAGTGATAAGGCTGTTACTAAACGAGAAGCAACTGCAGAAGGTTATTTGTATGTCAATGCGTCAGTAATCACGCAAATCAGCGAAGCGACAATTGCTAAAGGGGATGTGTTCGCCGTGGCTCGTGTTGCAGGCATTCAGGGCGCGAAGCGATGTAGCGATTTAATACCCTTGTGTCACCCTCTAGCGTTGTCGAAGGTCGATATCAATTTTGATGTGGATAGCCAAAATAACCGTATAAAAGCGACTTGCTATTGCAAGTTAAGTGGCAAGACGGGTGTGGAAATGGAAGCGTTGACGGGGGTCAACGTGGCCTTGTTAACCTTGTTCGATATGTGCAAGGCGATTGACCCGTCGATGCACATGGAAGGCATTCGTGTGCTAGACAAAAAAGGTGGCAAAACTGGTCACTGGACCAACGAACAATAGCTAACGAGTAGAACATGCACATTACCGTAAAAACCTTTGCACAAACTCGTGAAATAACCAACGAAGACAGTATTGCGCTTTCGTTGGATAAGGGCGTTACCATTGGCGAACTCATTATGATGTTGAGCCAACGAAGCGAAAAATGGGATTTAGCGTTATCTGGCAGCGTACTAACCGCACGAAACCAACAATTGTGCGATGCTAGTACTGTAATTGAACATGGTGATGAAATTGCACTATTCCCACCGGTTACAGGAGGCTAGCGGTGTTTGCACGCGTTCAGCAAGATAACTTCGCCTTTGACGAGCTGTACAATGAACTCGTTGAACATTCTTTCACAATTGCGCCTGGTAACACGGGAGCCATTGTTACCTTTACTGGTTTAGTGCGCGATTTTAACAATAGTGGCGATATTGAAGGCATTGAACTAGAACATTATCCAGGTATGACTGAAAAGGCATTGTTATCGCTTGTTGAACAAGCCTGTGAACGTTTTTCGTTAAACGGTGCAGGCGCGGTGCATAGGGTCGGACGTTTGTATAATAATGAACAAATTGTCTGGGTAGGGGCTGCTGCACCGCATAGACAAGCAGCGTTTGAAGCGGCTAACTTTTTAATGGACATGCTCAAGCAGTCGGTTCCACTGTGGAAAAAGGAGTTTAAAGGTGATTCTGCGACATGGGTTGAAGCTAAGGCGTCTGATGATAAAGCCGCGTTGAAATGGATGCGTGAAACCCCGCGAGCAAATGAAAAGTAATGAGTCGCTTTTTAACCGCAGTCATTTTTCTAACCACTATTTTGGCAGTGCTATTACTGGGTAAGCCTGCTTTGTCAGCAGAAGAGCGTAGTGTAGATACACTCAATGTGGCGGTAGCTGCTAACTTCGCTAAGCCACTGCAGTTCTTTGCTAACCAGTTTTCACAGATAACTGGTATTGAAACGCGGATTACCGTGTCATCGAGTGGAACGCTTTACGCACAACTGCAACACGGTGCACAGTTTGATGTTTTTTTATCTGCAGACAGGCAGCGCCCTATCGCTCTAGCTGAAAGTGGGGTGGTGCATACAGAAAATGTTGTTAATTACGCACAGGGGCAGCTTGCTTTTGTGTATCGAACGTCTGATTTTACACAAGTGCCAGATGCATTGTCTGAGTTAGTATTGTCAGCCATGTCTATGGGGAAAGTGGCTATGGCTAACCCAAAACTTGCACCCTATGGCGATGCAGCAAAAGACGTATTAAACGCCCTGAATCTCTACAATGATATGCAAACGCACCGTGTAATAGGTAAAAATGTACTTCAAACTTATCAGTTTTTTACCACGAATAACGTAAGCGGGGCCTTTGTTGCATACTCGCTGACACCAGTCGTGATGCAGGAGCAAGATGAAAATATAGGTACATTTTTAGTACCGTCTTCATTGCACAAGCCCATTGTGCAGTCATTAGCAATAAACAGTAGGGTAAAAGCACAACTTGTCCCGAATAGGTTTAACGAGCAACCTTTCAATAAAATTGACGCGCTAATGAGTGTGTCTGCTAGTAATTTATTTGTTCAATACCTTTTGTCTGACAAAGTACAAGCGCAGCTAAATGAATGGGGATATTTGCCCGCAAAGAAGACCGACATTGTAGGCCCTCCTGAAGTAGAGCTAGTACAAAAATGACTGAAGTATTGGACTATTTTACACCCTCAATGTTGGATGCTATCGCGTTAACGCTCAAGCTTGCATTAGTAACAAGTGTCATCTTGTTGCTTTTGACTTTGCCTATGGCTTGGTGGCTAGCCAACTGGCAAGGCCGAGTTAAACCATTGTTTATGGCAATTTTTGCCTTGCCTCTGGTGTTGCCACCCACAGTCCTTGGGTTCTATTTGTTGATCGCATTCTCACCTCAGGGTGGGCTTGGACAAACTTGGCAAGCATTAACTGGGCAAACCCTTGCATTTAGCTTTGAAGGCTTAGTGTTAGGCTCGCTTATTTACTCTTTACCTTTCGCTCTACAACCTTTGTATAGCGGATTTACTCAGTTAGATAAACGCTATTTGGAAGTAGCGACAACGATGGGTTTTTCTCCGCTATCATGTTTTATCAAAATTGTAGTGCCTATGTGTAAGACGCCAATATTGGTCGCCTTCGCATTAAGTTTTGCACACACCATTGGTGAATTTGGGGTGGTGTTGATGATTGGTGGCAACATACCGGGCGAAACTCAGGTTTTGTCAATTGCCTTGTATGAGCATGTGGAGTCGCTGGCGTATCAGCAGGCCCATGTGCTTTCGTTTAGTCTGTTAGTCTTTTCGTTTTTATTGCTCGCTGCTCTTTATCGCTTAAACGGCGACAAACTTGGTGGTTTCAATAATAACGCGCAATCGACGTCTCGGTATAAGCCTCGCTAGCATGGAATTTTCCGTAACACTACCTTCGCGAATTACTGCAGACGTCTCGTTTAATGAAACGGTACGTTTTGTTGGTATTACAGGACCCTCTGGCGCAGGAAAAAGTAGCTTGTTGCGCGCGCTAGCAGGTGTTGAGCCAAAGTCTGATGTTGTCGTAGATTGGGGCGGGCGTACTAGCAAAATAGGTATAGTATTCCAGCAGCCCATGCTGTTTCCCCACGTTAATGTTAGGGGGAATTTTGCGTTGGCAACGCGCTACGCCTCAGATAATGCTATGCAGATAACTGAAGCGCTAAAGGGTTGTTGTTGTGAGCATTTAATTGACAAAGATGTGTCAACGCTATCTGGTGGGGAAGCGCAACGAGTGGCCATAGCCCGCGCGCTTGTTAATGGGCCTGATGTCTTGTTGCTAGATGAATCGTTAAGTGCCATCGATGTCAATACTCGCCGGAAAATCTATCGTTTCCTTAAATCGCTTTGCGACAAGCAAGACTTGATCTGTATGGTCATTTCTCACGACCTCGATGATTTGGCCCTGTTTAGTGACGAAATGCTCTATGTTGCCGACGGTGCAATTGCTGCTCAAGGTAATATAAACGCGCTAATTGAACACAATGTGTCAAAAGGCGAAGTCGAGAGTTCTACTGCGATGTTATGTGGGGTGCTGGCCGACGACCTCTGTGATAATGCTACAAACGGCGCGTTTGATACTGGTATTGTAGGCGTTGAACTGGGTGACACAGTAGTTTACGTATGTCGCGACAATATTGCGCCTGGAAATGCGCTTGATCACCGAGAGAAGCCTAGTGACAAAAAGTGGCCCAGTGACAAAAGGTGGGTTCGTTTTGCTGTTAAAGCCTGCGATGTGAGTGTTGATACTAATACGCAGGCAATCGACAAAAACACGACTTCCAGTATACTCAATGCGCTTAAATGCACTATCACCGCTATAACAGAAACGCCAAATGCTGAAGCGCCAAACGAAAGTGCAATGAAAAAGGGGAAGGTACTACTTACCTTGGCTATTGACGAAAATAGCCACCCCACTTCATATAACAGCGACGTGACTCAGTTTATTTATGCAAGTATTAGCGTAATGTCTTTGAAGCGCCTAAATTTAGCTGTGGGCACGCAGGTAATCGCACGCTTTAAACTGGCTTAGTATCAAATAGCCTTAGAATACCGCGTCAGCACAGCATCTGTATTCAAATAAGCATCGAAGCGCGCGCAAATCGCACGTATGTAAATGCGAGCATGCTCGGGCACATAAATACATTCACTGCCTAATTCAATGAGTCCGTCTTTTTCTAAGGGTAATAGGTTTTCCAATGCATCAGCAAAATAGTTATCAAAACTAATTGCATATTTGTCTTCGACAGCGCGCTTATTTAAAACAAGATTACACATTAAGCTTGAGATAATATCGCGGCGAATCAGGTCGTCTAGACTCAGTGTTAACCCTATGGTGGCAGCTGGTAGGTTAGCCTCTAACCGTTCATAATATTCTTTTAATGCTTTGGGGTTTTGGGCAAACGCATTACCTATTGTACTTATTGACGATACACCTAGACCAAGTAAATCGCTACCACCGTGGGTAGTGTATCCTTGAAAGTTTCTGTGCAGCTCCCCTTTATTTTTGGCGATTGCCAGGGTGTCGCTCGACTTTGCAAAGTGGTCTAGTCCAATCATCTCATAGCCTACGCTTTTAAAGCTATCTACTGCAAAGTTGTACAGCTCTGCTTTCAGTTCTGCGCTTGGGAGTATTTCGTCGCCAAACTTGCGTTGAGCTGCAAAACGTTCTGGTAAGTGCGCGTAGCTAAACAGCGATATCCTATCTGGCTGCATGGCTTTAGTTGCCGCAATGGTGGTTTTAAAGGTATCGCGGGTTTGGTTGGGCAAACCGTAAATTAAGTCGAGGTTTATGGACTTAAAACCCAGTGTTCGTGCTTCAAAGACTAAATCGGCAATATGAGCAGTACTTTGCACACGATTGATTGTATGTTGTACTTTATAGTCAGTATCCTGCAAGCCAAAACTTAATCGCGTGTACCCGAGATTTTTAAGTGTTTTTAGATAAGCGGCGTCTACGTTTCTAGGATCTAATTCAATAGAGAGTTCCGCGTCAGCGGAAAAAGCATAATGCTTTTTCAATATGTACATCAAAAACGTATGTTGTGTCGCGCTTAGAAAACTGGGGGAGCCGCCGCCGAGGTGAAGTGCAACCACCTTTTTGTTGGCAGAAATTACCTGTTTTGCGACCATTTCTTTTTCTAAATAAGCCAGATAGTCGTCAGCTTTTTCATTATGGCGAGTGACTAACTTATTACAGCCACAGTAATAGCAAAGCGTTTTACAAAAAGGGATATGAACATACAAACTTAATTCATCTGTAGTGCTTGAGTCACTTGCAAGTGTCAAAAGGTCACTGTCGATGGGCTCAAATTTTAATGCGGTAGGATATGAAGTATACCGTGGCGCATGTTGAGCATATTTCGTAATAAAAGATTGAGTATTGTCTTTGTGTTGTAGTGTTGTCATCTTAGTAATCTTTTTGCACTTGGTAATAGGGTAGGCGAGGCACAGGGTCAAACCTGTGAATAGTGTATACAAATAATGGAGAGGGGCTTTGATCTACTTCAACGTTTTGGTGTTAAACGCATTCATTTTACTGCTGATGCCAATTCTTGGGATACAAGCGATATGGGTGAGAAAAAAGGCACTTCGTTTACCCGAACCTGAAGGACAGCGTGAGTATGATTTTAACACTGACTTGCTGCACTGTACTGACTCAATGGCCAAGAGAACGTTAATGATTGTGGGCGATTCCGCAGCAGCCGGCGTAGGCGCAAAATCTCAAGATGAAGCGCTCAGTGGCCGTATTTCACATCTAGCGCCCAAAGGGCTGCTTTCACGAGTGTCATTACACGCAACCACTGGGCTAACCAGTGGCGATGTCGTTAATTTGTTAACACAGATTCCAGCAAAGTCTTATTGCACAGCACTGGTGTCAATGGGCGTAAATGATGTGACTAAATTTGTCTCTTTAAACGCGTGGCGAATAAACATAGAAAGTATGGCATCGTTGCTTAAGCACAAGTTCAATTGCCAAAATATTATTTTCACCGCTTTACCGCCGATGCATTTGTTTCCAGTTATTCCGCAACCTCTGCGCACAATATTAGGGATTCGTGCCTACCTTTTTAACAAAGTGTTACAACGCTATATTGCGAAAAGTGATAGCGCACAAATTTTGCGTATCAACATAATGGAACAAGGCTCGACAGCAAGGTCGATGAAAGACAGTGGGGTGATGGCAGAAGACGGCTTCCATCCATCGAGTAAAGGTTACGCCGTTTGGGCAAATCAAGTGGTGCAGTTGATGATTAAAGATGAAAGTGGGGCGTAAAAGTAAATAAGGGTAAATTTGCCCCGTACTTTGTACTATTTGTCGCTGAATGCCTCGAAACACTTGAAGTTTCTTTTTGTAACCTTATGTTGTGATGTAGTACAGTTTGCGATGTTTAGCTTTTTCTAAAGCTGAGCAAACGCGGTGAATTCATACCACGTATAATGCGTTGGTTTCCAATAAGTGAGTGAGCATGCAAAAAGTAACGGTTAATATGGTGTCGGATGTGGTGTGCCCATGGTGTATCGTGGGTTATGAACGTCTGCAAAAGGCCATAAAACTTGTCGACGGCATAGAAGTAGACATCAAGTTTCATCCCTTTGAGTTAAACCCCAATATGGACCAAGCAGGGCAAAACTTGCGTGAACACATAATGGAAAAGTACGGCATCAGTGAGCAGCAAAGCGCAGACAACAGAGCAAGGTTAGTGCAAGCGGGTGAAGCATTGGGCTTTGCATTTAACTTTTCTGACGACAGTCGAATGCAAAACACGTTTAAAGCGCATCAACTTATTCATTTTGCGGCATCGCTAGGCGCCGAAGAGGCGATGAAACTGCGCTTGTTTAAAGCGTATTTTACCGAGGGTAAAAATATTAACGATATTGATGTGTTGGTTGAAGAAGCTACTCAAGTTGGGATAGAACCAGCCAGCGCACGAGAAGTATTAATGTTAGAACAGTATGCACAACAAGTGCGACAAGAAGAGAATTTGTGGCTTCAACGCGGTGTGCAGAGCGTACCTACATTTGTTATTGGCAATCAAGGTGTAGCTGGCGCGCAAGAACCTGAAACGCTTGCTGCGTTTATTAAACAAGCGGCAAACGCACAGTAATATTTGACAGGGCGTGTATGAGTAATCACATAAATCACTTACTTAACCAGTGGGCTGCGCTTAAAGACAAGCATAAATGGGTGTTGGGCTTTATCTATAAAACAGAGGGCTCTTGCTATCGCAAAGCGGGCGCTATGATGTTATTTAGTGACGCTGGCCATCAGTTAGGCATACTAAGCGGCGGCTGCTTGGAAAGTGATATTGTAAAAAAAGCTCACCGTGTAATGACTGATGGCGTTAGCCGAACAGCAGTTTATGACGATGAAGATGAAGAGGATATTGCTTTTAAGCTTGGCGTTGGTTGCGGCGGTGTGGTCTATCTAGCACTTGTTCCGCTTAACGCATCAAATGGCTATCTTGCCTTGGATGAGGTTAATAAACGACTTTGTGCTGGTCTGCATTGTCAATGGCAAACGAATGTAGCGGGCACTAAAGGCGTATGTATTGCCTTTGAACAAGACGACGAATTGCCAAGTAAAGCGGTGTTGAATGACGAACACGTGTTGAGTGTGCCTATGCAACCGCCTGTTCACTTGTTAGTTATTGGTGGTGGGTATGACGCTACATTTATGGCACAACTTGCTAATCATCAAGGTTGGCTAGTGAGCTTATGGGATCCAAGGCCAGCACAGGCGCGAGTGGAACACTTCCCAACTGTGAACTATCTCATCGACGATACCAGTGCAGAGGGCTTGTCATTACATATGGCTGAGCACAATATTCAGGCCGCAGTGCTTATGTCGCATCACAGAGAAGTTGATGCTAAAGCACTCAAAGTATTGAGTGGGCATCAACTTACTTATGTGGCTATGCTCGGACCATTACACAGAAAACAAGAGATAATTGATCTCGCCGAGATAGAAAATACGGATTTTTGTCACCATTTCGCCAGCCCAGCAGGCTTTGATATTGGTGGTGAACTGCCCGAGCATATAGCGCTGTCGGTAGTGTCCCAATGCCATGCTGTGTTTCATGGTAAACCAGCGAATTTAATGAAGTCGTAAATGTGCCAACACCATTTCAGAAAGCGCGTTTAAAAGCGCTTTCTGAACGTGACACCAACACTTTTAGGTGCACCCGGATAAGCCATTATTTTTCCTGTTTGCACAGGCACATCAAATCCGCTTCTGGCGACATACTCTTCGTCAAACACGTTTCGTGCCCACGCAATAATTTCACTATCCCATTGTGGAATTTGCATGCTTAATCGAGCATTGAACAACCCATAAGAACCCGCATATTTGTATGGATCATTGGCATCGTCTAAAAACACATCGCCCGTATATTGATAATCAACACTTGCTACGAACAGTAAACTGTCATAGGAAAAATGGTGATTTAGCATAATGGCCAATGTATTTTCAGGTTCAAAACCCACGCGGTCGCCTTTGCGAGAACAGAAAGGAGCACTAGGGGTTTGACGACCCGGATCATCGATTTCAGTATGCCATGTATAAGCCACCCAACATGTACCTTTTTCAAATTCATCAAACCGTGCGAGGGTACGTGCCGCATTAATATGAAGCTCTGTATCGCTTGTAATAAGCCACGTAGTCTCAACTTCAAGACCTTTTATTACAATATCCCCCGCGTTTTGCAGATTAAAGCCACTCCCTGTGAACGTTGTCGCTTGAAAATCACTAATGCGCGTGTAGTGAGCGGCTGCATTTATGCGCAGACCATACTGCGGAAAATCGTGTTTTATGCCTATTTCAACACTACGCGATTTTTCCGCATCAAATAACGGGTCGAGCGATGGCAAAATACGGTCTGTATTTGTACCTCCCGCTTTGTAACCTGTCGCCACGCTTGTGTAGGTGAGTATGTTCTCATAAGGCGTGTAAGCAAGTTTGAGCGTACCGGTTAATTGATCATCTTCTATACGCGCATCCAGTGCAGGTCGAGGTAGCACCGCTGCAGATCCCAAAAAGAAATACCCCCATCCGGCTTGCTGAAAAGGTTCAATAGTTGATAATGCGTCGCTAGACGGTATGTTACCACTCAAGAGTGCGTTACCAATTGCGTCAAGGCCCTGTATTGCTAATGGTACGTTAGGCCACAGAGCAGGGTCTTGTGGTAGCCCATTTATTTCAGGGCCTTGCTCAAAGTACTCGCCGTCAATGCGCTTTTCTTCGTGCGTGAAGCGAAGCCCGGTAGTGAGTGTAAATTCATCTGTAATTGTCCAGTCTGTTTGGGCGAATAAAGCAATGCTATCTTGCTCTTGGTCAGCATTATGCCTAAATGCAGTATTCGCAGGTGCAGGCATAGCTGCTGGCGCAATTAAGCCACCACTTAAGTTACTTAATTGATTGATAGCGTTAGCTAAAGGTAATAGTTCGTTGCCAACAGCATTAAAAAATGATGGGAAATCACTTTGGGTTGTAGTGTCGAAGGTGAGGTCGAGGTTTTGTGTAAAATAGTATGCGCCTAGTATTGCTTGTAAAGCATCACTTTTAAAATGTAATCGCAATTCTTGAGAAAATGATTGCTGCCTTGCATCATTCGTCGCGGTAAGTAAGTCGGCGTTAGAAAAATCAGTATCAACGGTATCTAGGCTATCAAAAGCCCGATAGGCAGAAATACTGACAACATCCCATTTTTCATCTAACTCAACATCAACTTGCAATGAAATGCCTTTGTCTTCCATTTTAGATAAAGGCGTTTGCGATAACGATGTTTTATAGTCAAAGAATTGGTTCTTACTGTAAATCGTTGCGTTAAACGGTGGTTGAGATAATAGGGCATCGGTGCCAAATTTGCCTGTGACATCGTTTGCTTGAAGGTTATTTTGATAAGTAAGCGCACCACAGCACCGCTCGTCTAACTCTCCATAATCAGCAATTAGCCGCATACTAATAGTGTTGCTAGGGGTATAAAGCACTTGGGCTTTAATAGCTGAACGGTTGCGATTATTGAGCGGTTGGCCAGATACCTCTTCTTGGATAAAACCGTCACTTTGGGTAGTAAAGCCTGAGAAACGCAGCGCCAACACATCGTCGACCAACGAAAACGACGAGGCAGCACTTAGTCTTAGCAAATCATCATTACCCAACATGACTTCCGCAAAGCCGTTGTGCCCATCATGGCTTGGAGCAACAGAGGTTACTGTCATAGCACCAGCAGCTGTGTTCTTGCCAAAGAGGGTGCCTTGTGGTCCCCTCAGTATCTCTACCGCACTTATGTCAACTAAGTCATTTATTAACGCATTTTGTCTTGAACGATACACCCCATCTACATAAAGTCCGACAGACGATTCAAAGCCGAAATTCTGTGCCGATGTTCCAATGCCGCGTATAGAGAAACCAGAATTAGTCACACTTTGGCTTTGAAAAGCGGCAAATGCTGGAACGTAATTTTGCAAGTCAAAAATGTCCCGAGATGCTGTTTGTACTAGGTCCTCGTTTGAGAGTGCGGTAACGGCCACGGGAATAGCTTGTAGATTTTGTGGCGTTTTCTGCGCTTGAACTACTATGCGTTCAAGCGTAGCGGTTTCATCGATATTTTGTTGTTGAGCTGCACTTGGTAGTGAGAGTAAGCAGCATGAAAGCGTGCCAAATATTACTGTAGGGTGAGTCGATAACTTCATTGTTTTTCTTTTTAATTTGCATAACCGTTCACGCCTTAGATTCGCGACCGAGTACGCCTTTTCCATAAGTAAAATCGTGGGAATTTCACGAAAACCAGTTTGTGTGCGCAGTAAATATACATTAGGCGCTATCCTTATTGCACGAATTTGACGCAAACATGTCAAATTTTGTACGTATCGTGTCGAATACAACAACAAGTAACCGATGAATCGCGACTTTCATAGTTTCACATGATGCACACCTATTCAAAATATCAATTAAACTTATATTTCAACTTTCCTTAGTATGGTTTTATTACTTAACAAATTGATAACATCAGGGCGTTGAATGACAGATATCTATTTGGTGCGCCACGGCCAAGCCTCTTTTGGAAAAGAAAATTACGACAAACTCAGTGAGTTAGGCGCTCAGCAAGCGCACTGGCTTGGCGACTATTTCAAACACCGTGACGTTACTTTTGATGCGGTGTTCATGGGGGACATGGTTCGCCATCAAGAAACAAAAGAGGGGATAGCTGCAGGTATTGCTTCTGATTCTCATAAACTGCCAGAAGCAATCGTAAATAGTGGGTTGAATGAATTTAATTTTCAAGCAGTTGCAAAGGCATACTTGCATCGCTTTCCTGACGAAAAAGTGCCAGAAGGGGCTTCGTCTTCTGAATATTACCGTTTACTAAAAAAAGCAATGCTAGCGTGGTCTCAGGATGCCCTAGAACATGCCCACCTTGATGAAACATGGAAAGCATTTGAGCAGCGGGTAAGTAACGTATTAGGCGCACTTCAGCAGTTGGATGCGAAGCGTATATTGGTTGTCAGTTCCGGTGGCGCTATTGCCATGATGTTAAAACAAATATTGGGCTACAGCGATGCGAAAGTCGTTGATATGAATTTGCAGATCCGCAACGCCAGCTTTTCACAATGCTTCGCTAATCCGCGAGGTATACATCTAAATAACTTCAACAGTGTACCTCACTTAGATGTGATAGACAGGTTACACGCCATTACCTATAGCTAAATGGGGCCGTTATGAATTTTGAATACAACGAAAAGACACAAGCGCTCTTAGACAAATTGAGAGCTTTCATGGAGCAGGAAGTATATCCCATCGAAAAGGAATATATTCATGCGGTAGAGAATGCCAGTGGCGAAGCGCGCTGGAAAACACCTGAAATGATGCAAACGCTAAAGCAAAAAGCGAAAGATGCAGGGTTATGGAATTTATTCTTACCTGAAGAGTATAAGCCGTATGGCGCGGGTTTAACCAATGCTGAGTATGCGCCACTGTGTGAAGAAATGGGGCGTGTGTTGTTTAGTTCAGAAATTTTCAACTGTAGTGCACCAGATACCGGCAATATGGAAGTGCTTGCAAAATATGGTAGCGATGCACACAAAAAGCAGTGGCTAGAGCCTTTATTAAACGGCGAGATACGTTCAGCGTTTGCAATGACCGAGCCTGCTGTTGCGTCAAGCGATGCAACGAATATTGAAACGTCAATAAAGCGTGATGGTGATGAATACGTTATCAACGGGCGTAAATGGTATACCAGTGGTGCAATGAATGAGAACTGCAAAATCATGGTGGTGATGGGTAAAACTGACTTCGATGCACCCCGCCATCAACAGCAGTCGCAAATATTAGTCCCTATGGATACAAAAGGCGTGACCATTGTGCGACCTATGTCTGCAATGGGATATTACGACGAGCCAATCGGGCACGCAGAAGTGCTGTTTGAAGATGTACGCGTGCCTGCTGAAAATCTACTGTTAGGTGAAGGTCGCGGTTTTGAGATTGCGCAGGGTCGTTTAGGACCGGGTCGTATTCATCACTGTATGCGTCTTATTGGCTGTGCACAACGCGCGCTTGATATGGCGTGTGAACGTGTTGAAAAACGCGTTGCCTTTGGTAAACCATTAAGCAAGCAGCAGTCTGTAAGAGAAAGCATTGCCAAAATGTATTGTGACATTGAGCAAGCAAGGCTACTTACGTTAAAAGCGGCAGATAAAATGGACCGCTATGGCAACAAGATATCTCGCGACTTAATTGCAGCCATTAAAATTGTTGCGCCCACCATGGCCTGCAATGTTATTGATGAAGCTATTCAAATGCACGGTGCAGCAGGTACAAGTCAGGACTTTGTATTATCGGCGATGTACGCCTATGCTCGTACCATAAAGCTGGCAGATGGCCCTGACCAAGTGCATATGATGCAGTTAGGCCGTAACCTGATTGCAGAAAAGAACGCATAAGGAGAAGGTGTGTCTAAGGAAACCGCAAAAGCGGCGCATGCCATTGATTTATCTGCGCTGAACGAATACTTATCAACGGCGTGCCCAGAGGTGGGGCACGCTACAGCCGCCGACAAGTTTGCTGGCGGCCAGTCAAACCCAACGTTTAAACTTACGACCGACAAGGGCGTGTTTGTTTTACGCCGTCAGCCGCCGGGCAAGCTGCTTAAGTCTGCCCATGCGGTTGACAGAGAGTTTCGTGTTATTAACGCGCTGCAGGGAAGTGATGTCCCCGTACCTAAAGCGTATCACTTGTGCGAAGACACCAATGTAATAGGCAGTATGTTTTATATTATGGCCTTTGTTGATGGGGCCATTTATTGGAATAGTGCGCTGCCGGAAATTGAATCAACACAGACGCGCACAGCAATGTACGATGAAATGAACCGGGTGTTGGCAGCACTGCACAGTGTTGATATTGAAAAGGCGGGTCTGTCAGATTACGGCAAGCCGGGAAGCTACTTTGAGCGTCAGTTAAGTCGTTGGACTAAGCAATATCGCGCTTCAGAACTTGAGCATATCGAAGAGATTGAATCGCTTATTACCTATCTAGAGAACAACTTGCCACAAGACGATGGTCAGGTGTCGTTGGTACATGGCGATTTCCGTCTAGACAATATGATGTTTGACATGAGCGATGCACTTCACCCGCATGTTGTTGCCGTACTCGACTGGGAGCTTTCTACGTTGGGTCACCCCTATGCCGACCTTGCTTATCAATGTATGCAGCTACGCTTGCCCAGTGATATTGCTCATGCCGCTGGGCTAGGTGGGTTAGACAGGGCTGCGTTAGGCATTCCAAGCGAAAAGGCGTATATCGAAAGTTATTGCCAGCGAAGAGGTATCGTTGGCATTGAAAATTGGACGTTTTATCTTGCCTTTAGCTTTTTCCGTTTAGCGGCTATTTTGCAGGGCGTGGTAAAGCGCGCCCATGACGGAAATGCATCGAGTGAAAAGGCAATGCAATTAGGTGCAATGGTGCGCCCACTGGCGCAAATAGCGAATCAAACCATACATCAAGATGCATAACAGAATATGAGCGCAATTAGCGCATTAAATTTGTAGGGAGAAAACATGAAAGCAATCGTATGTGAAGCCTTTGGCCCAATTGATGAACTTCAATGTAAAGATGTACCTGATCCGGTAGTTAAGAAAGGCCATGTTGTTGTTAACGTGCAAGCGGCAGGTGTTAACTTTCCCGATGGCCTTTTGGTACAAGGCTTGTATCAAATGCAGCCTGACTTCCCGTTTATACCCGGCAACGAAGTAGCCGGTACCATCGCTGAAGTAGGTGAAGGCGTCTCACATTTAGCAGAAGGGCAGCGAGTCATCGCGTTATCCAATCTAGGAGGATACGCACAAAAAGCATTAATTCCTGCCACACACGTAATGCCGTTACCCGATCCCATTGATGTTACTGAGGGCGCGGCGCTAGTTACTGCCCATGCAACTGCGCACCACGCGTTAAAGCAAAGAGCCAAGCTTCAGCCAGGCGAAACCTTAGTAGTTACTGGTGCCGCTGGTGGCACGGGTCTGGCTGCGGTGCAAATTGGCAAAATTATGGGAGCCAAGGTTATCGCGGTGTGTTCAACAGAAGAAAAGTTGGCTTTGGCGAAAGAACACGGCGCAGATATCCTAATTAACTACAAAGAGAAAGACTTAAAAGAGACGCTTAAGGAAGTGACTGGCGGTAAAGGTGCTGATGTGGTGTATGAGTGTGTGGGCGGTGACACGTTCCATGCATGTAGCCGCAGTATGGCATGGGAAGGACGTTTACTTGTTGTAGGCTTTGCTGGTGGCGAAATACCTAAATTCCCTGTCAACCTAGCGCTAGTAAAAGGTTATTCGGTAATGGGTGTTTTTTGGGGTTCATTCACTCAGCACGACCCAAAAGGGTTTGCTGACAATATGAAAGAACTGCTGACATGGTACGTGCAGGGCAAAGTGAAAGTTGTCGTTGACGAAGCCCTACCTCTTGAACAGGCCACAAAAGCCATGGCAAAAGTCATGAACCGCGAAGTGAAAGGCAAGATGGTGATATTGCCGTAGAAAGAGCACCTTAGAAAGAGCACCGTAGAAACAGTGCCCTAAAACGCTGAGCAAGTGTGAAAAACAAGAAAGCCCGATGTGAATAATTTCCATCGGGCTTTTTTCTGCTGAGCTCAGCGTGAGTTATTCCATAAGCCACATGCGCGCACTGCGTCCGGGAACATAAAACTTGTGCCATTGGCTTGTAATGGTTTGTACGTCATTGCTTAACGTGTCACGGTAGTTTCTGTACCACCAAAGGTTATCGGTCGCCGTGTTAACCCATACGTCTTGTCCACTGCCGCATTTATTAATGCCTACCACACCTTTGTGATCGCGCTTGAACAAGATTAGACAGTCATTGTAATTAATGACCTGCATACCGCTTCCCTGTGTTCCATTATGAAACTTGATCATGCCTTTAATATCATCACGCTCATACAAATCGACCCAGCGGTTATCACCACTTTCATTGTTGTCAGAGTACATCAGAGGCACACCGCCATTTCGACCAAGCACGTACGCATTGGCAAGAAACTCATCGGTTGGATCCATTAATTGATAACGAAAACCATCGTTTAAGGGAATGTCATGGGTAATGCTAAAAGTAATGGCTTTATCACCCGCGAGAGCCTGTCCGTATGCGCCAGGGTCGACCAGTGAATTCATAGAACCGCCGAAACTAAAAGCATTCCTGATTTGTGCAAACAACGGAAAGTCGTACGCAGAGTGTCCAGTGTCAGATAGGTAGGGGGCAAGAAAGTTATCGTATTCGCTACTGCCAGCACCACCTGTTGTTATTATTTCGCCAAAAACATGGACGCCGTTTTTGATAGTGCTGTCGAATACGGCATTAATGTGATAATTCGTCATGTGTTTTGCGGCGTCGACACGAAAACCAGTGACGCCCATATTTTTTAGCATCTGCAAATAAGCCTTCTGCTGACTTACTACCCAGTTGTTTGGGTCTAAATCAGGTAGACCTGGATCAGGTGGGGCGCCGCAAAGACGGTTGTATTGTACATCGCCTACGTCACTGTAATTACTGATACATTTGGGGCCACCTTGGTCGAATGTGCCGTGAAAGTCACCCCCACCAAACAGGCCATTACTTACGTCACCAAATAAGGTAATGCTATCATAGTATGTCTCGTTGGCAGCATATTGGGCCAGCACTTCACTACCAGGGTAGTTTAAATCTGAACGTTTCCACGCTTCATTTGCCATATGGTTAAATACAATGTCAGCGTATGTTTCGACGCCAACTGCTTTTAGCGCATTGACCATATCGCGAAAATCATCCGTGTCACCCAATGGGTTGTCGATAACGCGGTAGTCTTGTGGCTGATACCGTGCCCACCATTGATCGCCTGTCGATTTATAAGCCGGTGAGACTAGAACTTTTTTATAGCCTAAATCAGCAATTTCTTGGGCTCTTGCGGCAACGTCATCATATTGCCAGTTAAAGGCGTGCAAAATGACATCTGCACTGCTTTGGAAACTAAGGGTACTTAATAGCAAACTGGCGGCAAGCGCACTTGGTGAGCATGTTTTGATACGTTCAATGTTCATTGATGTGTCCTGTTGAAGTAAAAATTACATCAACATAATGTTTACATTCTGTTTTCAAATTTGAAACGCAGTGCATACGTATTCAATAAAATTAGTAAGCGTATATGCAAAAAGGATGAAGAAAAATGAAGTGAAAGTTTTCGGCGGCATGCGTTTGATGAATTTTAGTCTAATCTCATGATTTTTTTTAGGGTATTCATGTCAATGTTGCTATACCTATAGGTTGAAGCGTTAAAAACGAGTGTTGTAATAAGTCTCTAAACCGAGGTGTAGAATGTTCTCACTACTAAAGCGAAAAAACGAATCGGGCTTTAACTCTGATAGGGCGTTAACTCAGGCAATTAATCGCTCTCAAGCAGTAATTGAGTTTACTGCACAGGGCGATATCGTTAATGCAAATAAGAACTTTCTTGACGCTATGGGATATACACTTGCAGACATAAAGGGCAAACATCACAGAATGTTTGTCGAACTCAGTGAACAATCATCATCGTCGTACGCTGAGTTTTGGCAAGAGCTCTCCAAGGGCGAATTTAGGGAAGGCGAGTTCTGTCGGCTTGATAAAAATGGCAAGTCAGTTTGGCTTCGCGCTACGTACAATCCCATATATGACAAAGATGGCCACGTAATTGGGGTGGTAAAATTCGCTATTGATATCACCAAAGAAAAAGAATTAAGTATTGAGGCCCAAGGAATGGTAGACGCCATCAATGAGTCTCAGGCTGTTATAACACTTGATACCGCCGGTCACATTTTAAATGCAAATAGAAACTTTCTGGATGTCATGGGGTACCGACTTGATGAAATCGTCGGTAAACACCATTCGATGTTTGTTTCTGAAGAAACACGTAAAAGCGATGATTATGCTGATTTTTGGAAAAAACTACGTTCTGGCGAGTTCCAACAGGCTCAATATCTCCGGTATGGTAAAAACAACAAAATTGTGTGGGTTGAAGCGGTCTATAACCCAGTAAGAGATGCACAAGGGAAGGTTTACAAAGTTATAAAAATTGCTAGCGATATTACGGCTCAGGTTCTAAAAAATAAAGAGTTTGAAGTACTCTCTTTAGTGGCAAATAACACCGACAATTCGGTGATCATTGCAGATAAAGACGGAGCAATTGAGTATGTTAATAACGGCTTCACGCAATTGACTGGCTACAGTTCAGAAGAAGCCATGGGGAAAAAGCCTGGCGCTTTATTACAAGGAAAGCACACATCAAAAGAGACAGTTCAGCGCATTTCGCGCAAGCTCAAAGAGAAAAAAAGATTATACGAAGAGATTCTTAATTACGATAAACAGGGTCACTCTTATTGGGTAAGTCTAGTTATCAATCCCATTTTAGATAAATCGGGCAATGTCGCTCGTTTTGTGTCGATACAATCGAATATCGATAAAGTTAAAAAGCGATCTCTGGAAGACTCTGTGCGACTAAACGCTATTAATCAAGGTAATGTGGTTATGGAGTTTAACGCGAATGGTCAACTTGAACTTGTCAACGAACTAGCAAAGAAAGCGTTTAAAACGGATAGTGTTGAGCACATAAGTGAGCTGTTTGGCTCCCTATTTCACAAGCTAAGTGAAAACGAGATAAATGGTGTCTCTCAAGGTGAGGTCATTGAGAAGGAAATGCGATGTACGCTTCACCAAGGTGACGGGGAACTGCGTTTATCTATGCACATTACAGGTATACGAGACGACGATGGGGCACTCAAAAAATTTATCGCCTATGGCAGTGACGTCACACAGAGAAATGCAGTAATCGCTGACACGCACACTGCAATGTCTCAGGTACTCGATAGAATCAATAGCATAATCCAATCCATCAATGGCATTTCCGATCAAACTAATTTATTGGCTCTTAATGCTGCAATTGAGTCTGCAAGAGCGGGTGAAGCAGGAAGAGGGTTTGCTGTTGTCGCTGACGAAGTTCGCACGTTAGCGGGTAGGACGACCGATTCTGCAAAAGAGATCAGTGATATGATTGTCGAAACAAAAGAGTACGTAGAGCGATTGTCAGCTTTTATGTCAAATGATTAGAGAAGACTCTGTGCGTCTATTTCACAATGCCCGTTCGCGTACCAAACTCTGCCCGCCCAAGAGATAAGCCATGATTTAGCAAGGCGTGTAAAGCTACAATTATTGAGCCGCTGTTTGCTCGTTAGGAAGCATCGAGTGAACAAGACGAACGGTATTGCCTGTGCTCGAAAGTGATAATTGAGAATTGCGCTTGGAAACTACCAAAGAAGACATTCTGTCGTTACGTGCTTTTTTGATAGTGTGCTTTGATTTCAATGTTTTGACGTCGCTATTGTGTTTAACTTCTTCAGCAATAACACCGGTTGGAGCGACCGCCAGCCCGAATGAGCACACCAATGCATAAAAAAGTGGTTTTGCGTTTTTCATGCCGTTCACCTCATAATGCTTGTGTTAGAGAAGTTAAGATGATTGAGGCGGTTGCACTCGCCTCGTTCATCGGTTTTGTTTGTTCCTGCTCATTACACCGAATGTAACCTGTGAACAAAACATGCCATCTCATACAAGGGTATGAAGGTTTATACCTTTAGAGTTACCAGGCTGTCACACCGCCGTCGACAGCGATGGTTTGACCATTCATGTAGCTGTTTCCAGGGGATAAAAGCAGCATCATTGTATTGACGATTTCCTGTGGTTCACCCAATCGCTTCATTGGGCTTCCTTGTCCTAATTGCTCTCTCGCCTCGGGCGTATTATAGCCGTCCACGTTTAAAATGTTGGTAGGGCTATAGAATGGGCAGATTGCATTCACGCGCACGTTTTTCCTGCCGTATTCCACAGCCGCTGTGCGAGTTATTCCCGACACAGCATGTTTTGCTGCAGCGTAAGCGCCACCCTTAGGTGCACCGCCTAACCCTGCGAGTGAACTAACGTTGAGAATGTGACCTTGTTTTTGTGCCAGCATCACGGGTACTTGATACTTCATGCCGAACATAACACCTTTTACGTTTACCGCAAATTGCGTATCCATTATCTCTTCTGTCATTTGGTGCACGGGAGCAGGGTTGTGGGCAATACCTGCATTATTTACCGCAATATCCAAGCGGCCGAAGGTATCCATTGCCAGTTCGACGAGTTTTTGATTGAGTGCTTCGCTAGCAATATTACCTGCAAGCGATACGACGTCAGTAAGGCTACTAACGTCATTTTTTGTTGCTTCTAGGGCTGATTCATTGATATCGGTAATCACAAGCTTAGCCCCACGATTGGCAAGACCAAGTGACAAAAGTCGTCCGAAGCCGCTTCCTGCCCCCGTTATTAATACTACATTGCCGGTAAAATCTAAAAGTGCATCCATTGGTCAGTTCCTATAAATTATGCGTGTCTCTAATGAAATGTTTAAGCAATTCGGCCAGCTCTTCGCCTTTATCTTCTTGAATAAAATGGCCACCGCCTTTGATAGTGACATGCTCAATGCCTTGGCAGCCGGGAATGAGTTTTTGGAAAATGCGGTCTCCTCCTGCAGTTACAGGGTCGCTATCCCCAAAAGCAGTCATAAAGGGCGCGCCAAATTGCTTCAAACTTTCCCATGCGTTTCTGTTTGCCTGCGCTTCAGGGTTGTCAGAGCTCGCTGGAACCAACAGAGGGAAGATGCGTGCTCCTGCTTTGTACTCTTCGTCAGGAAAGGGCGCATCGTAAGCATCCAGTGTCTGTTGCGATAACTCAGTAACGGTGGCGCCTTGTATAATGCTTGATGTCGGGAATACCGGGACGTCTTGGGAAAAGCGGCGCCATTTAATGAAAGCATCGCTTGGTGTTTGATCCCCTGTAGGGAGGCCCGTGTTTGATACCATAACGCCGGCAAAACGTTCGGGCATATCTGCCACAAGTCGAAGGCCAAGCAGTCCCCCCCAGTCTTGGCAAAACAAAGTAACAGAACCTTTTACAACCTGATTGAACCACTCTTTTACCCAAATAACATGACGCGCGTACGTATAGTCCTCTCGTCTTGTAGGCTTGTCAGAGCGTCCAAATCCAATGAGGTCGGGGACCAATACATTAAATCCTGCGTCAGCCAAAACCGGCATCATCTTTCGGTACAAATAGGCCCAAGTGGGCTCTCCATGCATAAGTAAAATAGTATGACCGTCTTCGGGGCCAGCTTGGTAGTAAGCCATGGCAATCTCACTACTCACCGTATCTGTCACATGAACATATTGAGGCGAATAGGGGAAATCAACGATTTTGGAAAAAGCACTTTCAGGCGTTTTTAACACTTGCATAGCAAAATGTCCTTTGTAAGCAAAATGTAAATATTTGTATGGTTCAGTTAACAAAAACACTGGTTGGATTGGGTGTCAAATATTCGTTAGCCGAGGGAGGGCGCAGTGTTCAAGTGAAAATGAGGTGTTGAAAGGCTTTGCGGTCAATATTAAATATTGTGATAAATGTCTATAACACCAATAAACTTGGATGATTGACAACACTGCAATAACATCCGATTAACGTGATAAACAGGACATGGTTATGACACAGACGGAAAATCAAGCAGTGGCGTACAGCGTACAAGAAGGCGTAGCTACGCTGATGATGCAAAGCGCGCCAGTTAATGCCTTATCTCGCGCACTACGCGTTGGTCTTATTGACGGAATTGAGCAAGCGCTAAACGATGATAGCGTTAGCGCTATTGTGATTTCTTCATCATTACCCATTTTTTCAGGCGGGGCCGATATCAGTGAATTCTCTGGCGGTGATCTATCGCCCATGCTCCCCGAAGTGTTAGATAAAATTGAAAACGCGACAAAGCCTGTTGTAGCTGTTCTTCCCGGGCCTGCGTTTGGTGGCGGCTTAGAAGTGGCATTAGCGTGTCATCACCGCATTACGTTTGCTGAAAACAAAGTGGGTTTACCCGAAGTTAACCTAGGTATTTTACCTGGTGCGGGTGGAACACAGCGTTTACCACGACTGGCTGATGCACAAACGGCGCTTACCATGATCGCAAGTGGTAAGCCGACGTCGGTACTAAAGCTACCAAACGTTTTTGATAAGATTTCAGACAAACCAGAACACTTGCTTGAAGACACCAAAGCATATTTAGCGTCGTTAACGCCAAGTAATGCCATTAAGCGCACCTGCGATATCACACTGTCTATGACCGATGAGGTTCAAGCGGTTTTTGACGCTGTCACAGCGCAAACGAAAAAAGCAGCAAGAGGCTTTTTTGCACCTCTGAAATGCATTGAAGCTGTGCATGGTGCTTACACGCTAGATTTCGATGCTGGCCTGAAAAATGAAGGTAAGCTTTTTATGGAGTGTATGAATACTCCACAAGCACGTGCTCAACAACATTTCTTCTTCGCCGAGCGCGCCGCAGGTCACGTCAGTGATTTCGACAAATCAACGCCTGAACGTAGTATCGAGAAAGTCGCTATTATCGGTGCAGGAACCATGGGCGGTGGTATCGCCATGAATTTTGCCAACGCTGGCATTCCTGTCACTATGCTGGAGCTAAAAGAAGAGGCGCTTGAGAAAGGCTTGGCGCTAATTCGCAAAAATTACGAAAACTCAGCTAAGAAAGGAAAACTAACGCAAGAACAAGTAGAAGCGCGTATGTCGCTTCTGACAGGGACTACATCGTATGACGATCTTGCTGATGTGGATTTGGTCATTGAAGCTGTGTTTGAAAAGATGGAAGTGAAAAAAACAGTCTTCTCAACGCTAGACAAGGTATGTAAACCGGGCGCGATTTTAGCGTCGAATACATCAACGCTCGATATCGATGAGATTGCCACGGCGATATCACGCCCTGAGGATGTCATTGGCTTGCACTTCTTCTCACCTGCAAACGTCATGCGCTTGCTTGAAGTGGTAAAAGCAGACAAGACGTCACCTGAAGTCATCAAGACATGCATGAAAATGGCGAAGCGAATTAAGAAAGTCGCAGTACTCGTTGGCGTATGCTTTGGCTTTGTCGGTAACCGTATGATTGAGCCATACGGCCGCGAGGCAAACAGATTACTACTTGAAGGTGCAACGCCAGAGCAGGTTGACAGAGTTCTCACTGAATTTGGCATGCCAATGGGGCCATTCACCATGGGTGATATGGCAGGCTTAGATATTGGTTACTATGTGCGCCAGTCTAGACAAGAGCACATTGCTCACGACCCTGCCTATGGCGCGGTAGCAGACCGCCTTGTTGAGAAAGGGCGTAATGGTCTTAAAACGGGGCGTGGTGCATATAACTACGAGCCTGGCAGCCGTGTACCCATACCTGATCCTGAAGTACTTGAAATTGCTAAGCATGAAGCTGAGCGATTAGGAGTAGTTCAGCGCAAAGACATTAGCGACGAAGAGATTTTGGTGCGCGTAATGTACTCACTTATTAACGAAGGTGCAGCCATTCTTGAGGAAGGTATTGCCGCTAAATCAAGTGATATTGACGTGATTTATGTGTATGGCTATGGCTTCCCAGTGTACCGCGGTGGCCCAATGCAATATGCCGACGAAGTGGGGTTGGGCACCATTTTAGACAAGCTGACGACTTATCGTGATCAGCTTGGAGACTACGGCAAAATGTGGTTAGAGCCGAGTGAGTTATTGGTGAAACTGGCGCAAGACGGCGGCAGCTTTAAACATTATAAAAAATAAGCTAACGAAAAGGATAAACCCTATGCGTGATGCAGTTATTGTAAGTACCGCTAGAACGCCAATTGGCCGCGCTTATAAAGGCGCACTAAATAATTTACCAGCCCCATCTTTGGGTGGTCATGCGATTGAGCATGCCGTTGCACGTGCCGGTGTTGACCCAGCAAGTATTGATGACGTCATCATGGGCGCCGCGCTAACGCAAGGTAGTGGCGGCATGAACATCGGTCGTCTTGCGGGACTTGCTGGTGGTTTACCAGTCACTGTGGCGGGTATGACGCTAGATAGACAATGCAGTTCAGGTATGTACGCTATTGCCACCGCAGCGAATGCCATAAGAACCGGCGACACCAACATTATGGTTGCTGGCGGTTTAGATTCAATCTCGCTTGTTCAAAACAAAAACATGAATATGTTTCGCGCGGTAGACCCAGCTTTGGTGGCTAAGCATAAAGATATTTACATGCCTATGCTTCAAACTGCTGAGGTAGTCGGCAAGCGCTACAACATTAGCCGTGATGTGCAAGACGAATATGGATACCAAAGCCAGATGCGCACAGCAGCCGCGCAACAAGCAGGCAAGTTCGATGATGAAATTGTGCCTATTACTGCCGTACAAGCTGTATTCAACAAAGAGACCGGCGAAACTAGTGAGCGCGAAGTAACCCTATCAAAAGACGAGGGTAACCGCCCCGAAACTACCTTGGAAGGGCTAAAAGGCCTTAACCCAGTAATTGAGGGTGGTTGCATTACCGCGGGCAATGCAAGTCAACTCTCTGATGGCGCAAGCGCTACGGTAATCATGGACGAGCAATCAGCCGCGAAGGGCAGTGTGCAACCACTTGGTATTTATCGCGGTATTGCGGTAGCAGGTTGTGAGCCAGATGAAATGGGCATTGGCCCAGTGTTCGCTATTCCTAAATTATTAAAACAACATGGATTGACCATGGACGATATTGGTCTGTGGGAACTCAATGAAGCGTTTGCAGTACAGGTATTGTACTGTCGCGATAAGTTGGGCATTCCAGATGAATTATTAAACGTAAACGGCGGGGCTATTTCAATTGGTCACCCCTATGGCATGAGCGGTGCTCGTATGGTGGGTCATGCACTCATCGAAGGTAAACGACGCGGTGCGAAATATGTAGTTTGCACCATGTGTATCGGCGGCGGTATGGGCGCTGCTGGTCTATTTGAAGTTATATAGTAGGTATTAGTATGGAAGGTTATAAAGCGCCTCAACGTGACGCTATGTTCGTTACGCATGAGTTACTAGATTATCAAAGTCACTATCAAAAACTGGGCTTCGATGAAGCCTCTGAAGACTTAGTGACAGCAATTTTCGCAGAAGCCGCTAAGTTTTCTGAGAATACCTTAGCGCCAATTAACGCCTCTGGTGATGAAGAAGGCTGTAAGTGGGTAGATGGCGAAGTCACCACGCCCAAAGGCTTTAAAGAAGCATACCAGACGTACGTGGAAGGCGGCTGGCCTAGCATGTCTCATCCTGAAGACTTCGGTGGTCAGGCGCTCCCTTACTCGCTCTCGTCAATAATCGCTGAATGGTTCTCGGGTGCTAACCACTCGTGGGCAATGTATCCGGGCCTCAGCCAAGGTTGTATGGAAACGTTGAAAGCGCACGGTACTGAGCTTCAACAAAATATGTTTCTACCCAAGCTAATTAGCGGAGAGTGGACAGGTACAATGTGCTTAACTGAATCGCACTGTGGTTCAGACCTAGGTATGTTGAAATGCCGTGCAGAGCCTCAGGAAGATGGCAGCTATAGCCTAACCGGTACAAAGATTTTCATCTCTGCCGGTGAACACGATATGTCAGATAACATCGTCCACATTGTGCTTGCGCGTTTACCTGATGCGCCAGAAGGCACAAAAGGCATTTCCTTGTTTGTTGTACCTAAGTTTAACGTAAGTGAAGACGGCGAGAAGCAAGACAGAAATGCAGTAGCGTGCGGCAGCATTGAACACAAAATGGGTATCAAAGCGAGCGCGACGTGTGTAATCAATTTCGACGGCGCAAAAGGTTACTTGATTGGTCCCCCAAACCGTGGTCTTAACTGCATGTTCACGTTTATGAATACTGCGCGTATCGGAACTGGCCTTGAAGGTTTGGCTGCGTCAGAAGCATCTTTCCAAGGTGCCCTGCGCTATGCAAAAGATCGCATTCAGTTTCGCTCACTAACAGGTCGTAAAAATCCAGAAGGTCCGGCTGACCCTATTATCGTTCATCCTGACGTGCGCCGTATGCTTCTAACGCAAAAGGCGTTTGCAGAAGGTAACCGAGCGCTTGCGGCATATTGCATGAAGCTTGTCGATGTAACGCTTTATGGTGATGATGCAGCAGAAAAACAGCACGCGGAAGCAAAGCTTGCATTCCTGACGCCTATTGTTAAAGCGTTTTTGACTGAGACTGCGCAAGAGTCAACCAGCTATGGTATGCAGGTGTATGGTGGTCACGGCTTTATTAAAGAGTGGGGCATGGAACAACTTGCTCGCGATACGCGTATTTGTACTATGTATGAGGGCACAACAGGTATCCAGGCTGTTGATTTGCTTGGCCGCAAGGTAATGGGTTCTAACGGCGAGTTGCTTAACGTGTTTGTACAAGAAGTGCGTGATTATTGTAATTCACTTCGCGACAACGCGCAGTTTAGCGCTTGGACGAATGCATTGAGTTCTCATCTTGATGAGTGGCAACAGATAACAATGGATATCGGTAAGGCCGCCGCGTCTAACCCAGATGAAATTGGTGCAGCGTCTGTTGATTATCTGATGTACTCTGGCTACGTGACAGTGGCATACTTCTGGCTGAAAATGGCAGTTAAAGCGCAAGAGCAGCTTGATGCAGGAAGCACAGAAACTGAGTTCTATAAGAGCAAAATTTTGACAACAGGTTTTTATTTCGACCGCTTATTAACTCGCACTCGTTCACTTGTATCTGCAATGCAATCAGGTGCTGACAACCTTATGTCTATGCCAGAGAGTATGTTTGCAATTGAGTAATTGCCAATTACACAAATAACGCACTTGTGTGTATAAGCGCGTGAATAAGCCGGGCTGCTGACGATGTTTTGTCTTAAGCGCTCGGCTTTTTTTGTATCTTGAATTTACTTGTTTCTGTAGTACGGAAACATTTATATGGGAAAGCGGCATATGGAAAAGCGAAAATTATACGATCATTTCTTAGAAGTTCAGGGCCATAGTATTCATTATCTCAGTAATACCTATGAAAATGCTGTCGACACTGAAAGTACGCGCCCCTTATTAGTTTTTTTACATGGCTTCCCCGAAAACGCACATGCTTGGGAGGAGCTTATTGCGCATCTTCCTAAGCGTTTCGATGTCGTTGCACCAGATTTACCTGGTTACTACAAATCTGAACCACTTTCCTCCATAGAAGACTATAGCGTTCCCATGCTGCTAACGCGCATTGCTGCTTTCGTTGAATTAGTTGGGCGTAAAAGACAAGTTGTGCTTGTAGGTCATGACTGGGGCGGCGCCATTGCATGGCCTTTAGCCGCTTTTCATTCACAGTTGTTTTCGAAACTTATCATTATGAATGCCGCACACCCTTCTACATTTACATCACTTTTAAAAACAAGTAGAACGCAGCGACTAAAAAGTCAGTATATACAACAACTTATTGCTGATGATGCTCATGAAACGCTAGTGCAGTCAGATTTTTCGTTGTTACGAAACATGCTAGGCGATGCCTTGTTTTCAAGCGACAAACGCTATGCTGATACATTGTTATCTGGCTGGAAAAACAGCGATACGTTAAGAGCAATGCTCAATTACTACAAAAATATGCCGCAAGCTATTCCATCAACTGATGCTGATGACAATGAGCTTGCTGCTTTACGTGTTCCGAATATTAGGATTGTGATACCGACGCTGGTGTTGTGGGGCAAAAACGACGACGCATTCGATATAAGCATTCTTGATGGTTTACCCAACTATGTGGAAGAACTTACTGTTCACCAACACAATGAAGCAACGCATTGGATCCATCGGGAGCAGGCACAGTGGGCTGCAGGTCATATTAATAAATTTGTTGTTTAGAGAAATGTACAAAGAAGGGGCGAGAAAGCTAGAAAAGGGAGAGGCCTCCGAAGAGGCCTCAGAGCGGCATCCTGCCGCTACCATGTTGAACTGGTGTATCACATGGCGTGACAATACATATACTATTTCTTAGATTCGGCCGTTAAGTTCTGCCGCAATCGGTGAGCCCTGTAGACCCTGCTCGTCAATCCAAGCAGATAATGTTTTGCCATCTGCTTCAGGTGCTTGTAAATCTTTACTTGGCATCTTCTTAACCAAAAGTGTACCAACTTCTACTGCGTTGCTTGACAGCGCTGTGCGGATCAAGCTTTGACCGTTGCATGAAATGCCAGAGTAGTAATCGCGTAGTTTCATTTTATAGTCAGACTGTACGCTACGCATTTTCTTACGAAGCTCGCCTTTGTCATCTGCTTGAACGATGGTGCAGATATTTGCTAGTGCTTCGTTGATGTCATTGGCCTGCGCCGCGTTAGAAAAAGCTAAAGATGATGCTGCAATTACTAGAGAAGTTTTAACGATTTTCAACATGGTTAAATTCCTTCGGTTGTTAAGAGGTTGTGTTTGTTCGTTGAGATGTATTAAACACCAACCGAACAATGTGAAAAACATGCGTTAAGATAATGGGGTATGTGAACGAATACCTATTGCTGTGTAGGAGAGCTGCAGAGTTAAATTTAGGATGCTTTGTTTTAGTATTAACTTTTTGAAATAATTGCAAATAATTTGTATTTAATAATGTTTTACACTTTTGAGATAACGGAAAAAATTATCAATAGTAAGATAAGGATAATCACAAAAAAATCGCTTTTAATTGCAAATGCTGCAATAACATTTGAGAAACTTTGATTGAGAGTTGTCAGTCATCACGCGAAATAGAGCTTTTGTGTTGTAAATGAGTAAACGAGGATTGCATGAAGGGAAGATGTCATTGTAATGCAGTGAAGTTCACAATTTCAAAAAATATTAAGACCATTCTAAATTGCCACTGTGATCTTTGTAGAAAGGCGAACGGAAGTGCATTTTCAACTTATGTCGTGGTCGCCAGTAATGAGTTTGTAAAGGAATGTGGTGATCTGAAAGCGATTCAGCTTTCTGACAATGCTAGTAAACACGTGTGCTTAAATTGTGCTACGCCTATTTTTAACGAAAATCCTAAGTATGCTGGTCTTAAGATCGTTTATTTAGGTGCGTTGGATAAGGCAAACCAATTAGTACCCTTAGTTGATACCTATTGCGAATCGCAACTCAAATGGCTAAGTGAGTTAGGAAGCTTGAGAAAAATGGAGAAGGGTTTCGGATAGCATTTTGTGGTGTTTTTCTGCTTACATATATAAGGCTGACAGTAAAGTGGAGCTGCAACACAAAATAGGTTTGCATACCGGTTTTATCCGTAAAAAAGAAAAAGGCCCCTAGAAGGGGCCTTTAGTGCAGCTTTCGCTGCCACCATGTTGAAAAGGTTCACATGGTTATGTGAATACGTTTTAGATACGCTCGTTCAGTTCCGCTGAAATTGGCGAAGACTGAAGTCCTTGCTCAGCAATCCAGGCTGATAATGTTTTGCCGTCAGCTTCAGGCGCTTGTAAATCTTTGCTCGGCATTTTCTTAACGAGAAGTGTGCCTACTTCAACTGCATTGTTTGACAGCGCAGTCCTAATAAGGCTTTGGCCACCACATGAAATGCCTGAATAGTAATCGCGAAGTTTCAATTTAAAATCCGACTGTACACTACGCATTTTCTTGCGCAGTTCACCTTTGTCATCTGCTTGTACGATAGTACAAATGTTAGCTAATGCTTCGTTAATGTCGTTAGCTTGCGCTGCGTTAGAGAAAGCTAAAGTAGATGCTGCAATTACTAGAGAAGTTTTAACGATTTTCAACATGGTTAAATTCCTTCGGTTAATTTATCTGTCTGTTCGAGATGTATTAAAAAACAAAAATGCTGTGCGAAAAACATGCAGTGGAATAACAGGGTATTGGTTTTAATACGGATAGTGTTAAGTAGTGACGATAACAAAACTAGACCAAAGTGCAGTTTATTGCGCTGTAATTCAGAGTTGATTTGGTGTGTAATATAGTGTCTTTAGACTATACAAAAAAACAACCTTGTATTGATAGACCGAGACAATTGCTATGGATGCTTCTGTTTATTTTGAATTAAATGGATTTACTTTTAATCGAGTTGAAAACACGATTGAAAAAAGTGGGGCGGTCGTAAAACTAACCAACAAAGTTTCAGAAGTACTTGCATTGTTGTTAAACGCCAATGATGGGGTGGTTACGCGAGATAAATTGCTAGAGGAAGTTTGGCCTCAAAGGTTCGGCGCTGATGAGTCGCTCTCTAGGGTTATTTCTGATCTCAGAAAAAAACTTGAGTCATTAGAGCCAGGTTTGAGCTCTGCTGTTGAAACTATTCCTAAGCGAGGCTACAAATTCAATACTTCAGTTATCAATCCAACGCAGTGTAAAACTGTTATTGCGAAGAAGCCTACTTCATTAGAGTGGCTTCGCTACACAGCGTATATTGTAACTACGTTTCTCATAGTAACTTTACTGAGTGTCTATTTTTATCACGAAACTAAAGAACCTGAACTAGCGCTTGATGGTGTTGCGGTGCTCACGTTTGATGACCTTTCAAATGACCCTAATTTAAAGAGTCTACCGATTGGGATTACAGAGGAAATACTTCATATACTCGCGAATGAGACTGGCTTGCGCGTCATAGCTCGAAAATCATCGCACTACTTTTCGGAAAAATCATTACCTGTCAATGAGATAGCTAGAGAGTTGAGGGTGCGCTTTATAGTGCAAGGGACCATTCAGTACCAAGACAATATTGTGAAAATATCAACAAGAATAATTGATGGTAAAAATGGAGAACTCATATCCAATGCGGGCTTTTCATTTAATGGTACGAACATCTTCAATATTCAACGTGATGTCGCCCGAAGTATTGCGATGACAACATCGTCATTATCGATCGCAGCTCAGCAGACAAATGAACAATACAATATTGAATATAATGACCAACTGCAATTTTTGTCATTGAAGGCCAGCCTTCTTAACTTAGCACCTGAAAACCTTGAAGCTTTACAAAACGATGTTCAGCAATTGGTAAACAGAAATCCTGATTTCCAAGATGCACAATTTTTACTGTCTAGTATTCTTAGCATACGCGCTAACTGGGTACAGATTGAAGAAGCTGTCGCGCATGAGGTGTCATCAACAATTTTAAAAGGTAAAGAAGAGTCAAATGAGTTAAATGCACTTTTTTGGTTTGCCAAAGCCATGATGATTAGCCCAAGGGCCACAACGCCAAGAAGTGGAGATGCTAAGCAAGCACTCAAGTATTTTGACAAAGCCTATCGTTTAGAACCACATGATACCCTTATTTTGGAATGGTACATACTAATACTGCATATGGCAGGACAAGCGGATTACGCTAAACAACTCGCTGAAGATAAACTAGAACGCGATCCGTTCAACAGCACACTGCTAGATGGGCTTGCAATGTATCACTACGCACATGGGCAGTATGATTTATCTAGAAAGTACGCATTGCGATTAAGTGCCGTTGACCAGCTAAGCCCAGAGGGTCCAAATCGGTTGGCCTATATCCATATAGTGAAAAATGAAATCGTTGATGCAGATGTTCAAGCACAAGAGTGTCTTGAGCGCAGTATACGATTCATGAATTGTTGGGTACACAAAGCAGAAGTTCATGAAAATGCCGGTGAAAAGCAAATTCTCAATCAAATTTACGAAGTAATGAAAAAACTCGCACCACCGGTAACAAAAGCAATGACTTTGCATCAGCTCAATCACAGTGAGTCAGTAGATAAAATCAAGCGTATTGAAGCGTATTTAAGTAGTGTTAAAGAATACGACTTCAATGTTGGCTTCTTTTCTCAAGTATATCTTTATGCGTTAACACAAGTTCCTAATGGACAACAAGCTCGCTATGTTGACCTTGCTTTGTCAAAAGTATCAGGCGGTCAAGCGCTCTTGTTCAGAAGACTACTTTATCCTAATGATGTCAGCAATGAATTACCGATAGTCGAAGAGGTTACGCGAGCGTTGGAAAACAAGCAACGAAGTCGCTATTACGACTATTACTTAGCGCAGCTTTATACTCAGATGGGCCAATATGATGATGCGCTTAACATATTGGCAAACTTGATAAACAACAGCGCTGTTCCTGCGAGTTTTGAACGTTTTTATGGTATCGAGAGCGACCCGTTCTTAAAAAGAATGAAAGAAATACCGAGGTTTAGAATGCTCTTAGAAAAACAAGAAGAAAATAAACTCGCACTGAAGCTGGCTATCTCAGATACCAATAAAACGACTAACCTTATAGAACGCGCCAAGGCACTATAAAGCGTATTATTTAATAGCGCTATGCTGGCTGATTTGTCTACTCGTTAGCCCTAAAAATTTCGCAGCGTTATTATAAAAAATGTCGGCTTTTTGCTGAAGCGATAGCGCTTTACTCTCGTTTATTGTTGCTATTGCATCATCAATGATATCGGGCCACACCATCTGATCACTCCCGTACAAGATACGGTTTCCAAAACCCGCATCAGTTAGTGCTGTTATATAATTAATAACTTCTTTTTCTGGAAGGATCCAATTAACAACAGCAATATCAACATAAACGTTGGGGTGCATGTATAACAGTGACTTTAAGTCTTCAATAAAGGGCCAACCTCCGTGCATTATGTACAGCTTTAATTTCGGGTAGGCCACTAACAATTTTTCTATTTGCTTTGGAGATGCATTAAATGCACGCATACCTTCTAGCATTTCGGGTAAATAGTGCAAGCCAAAGTTAGGACCTCCAGGAAAAATATGCACTCCAATTGGAATACCAAGCGCTTCTGCAAGTTTGAAATAACCCTCAAGTGAAGGATGGTCCAGTCTTTTGCCCTCATAAAACGGTGCTACTTCAGCGATAACATCCAAATAACCAAGCTCATGCTGTTTCTTTAATATTGAAATTGGTTTTGCAGCATTAGCAACCAAGATAGTATCTGGTGCATCGCCTAACCACAGTTCACCTGAAGTCACAATTGCTTTTACGATATTGTATTTATGAAATCGCTTCAGTACCTCTTGTTTGAGGTGTAAAGCGCTTTTAGCTGGTTGGTAGGTTTTGCCTCGGAGCGTAGGAGGGTGTTGTAAGTCAAACAACGGGCTGCCGTCCTCATAGGCGTGAATATGTACATCAATGATAGGTCCCGTATATTGTTGTGAAGAAAATACTGATAACGGAAACATAGTGAGTGTTAAGGCGGTCACCAATTTTATACGAAGAGTAGTCATAGACTTTCATCCAAATAGGTTTTACTAGAGAGAAGATGTACAAATGAGCTTTGAGACGATCTATTTCATCGTCTCGAAAGCATTTTAGAATCTGTATGCTATTGAAGCCGACCAAGTCGACAAATCAACTTCACCAGTACCGCCCCAATCTCCATTAGAATATTGGAAGTACTCAAGTCCAACCATGAAGTCCTTAGATAAATTCCAGTTTACTCCTGCACCATATGAGAGCTCATTACTGTAATTTTCCCTTCTAAACTCAGGACCATCAGGCATAAATGCTGTTAAAACAATATTTGTAGTTGTGCCCAGCATTACATAGGGCGAAAGTGTTTGATCAGCAAAGAATCGATAGCCAATGGAAGCGTTAGTTAACCCATCAAGTTCTATGTCCAGGCCCCTTGTTGTTTCACCACCTCGTGGTGTTACTTTACTTTCCGACTTTGAAAATCCCATTCCATGACGAAATTCGACAAAAATGCCATTGTCGAAAACGTAACGCAATTGAGCTATCGCCAAATCGATATCTACCTCTGCTTCAATATCGGTTACTGCTCCGTCAGTTGCGCATGCGCATTGATCGTAATTCTTGGGTTTGCTTGTACCTAAAGTTAGCCCTATTTCTACGTCTGCTAGAACATCAAAAGAAGAAAGCGCTGTAAAAGCAAATAACGTAGTAAATGTTTTGTTGAGTAAAGTTTTCATTTTAATCTCCATGAATGAATTAGCCGTAAAGGCAACAAAATCATGGATGCTAGCGACTACGAAAACCTTCGCTTTTGCGGAATAAAATATGAGTTAAAGCTGATTTACTTCTGATAGATAAAGAAAAAGGCCCCTAGAAGGGGCCTTTAGTGCAGCTTTCGCTGCCACCATGTTGAAAAGGTTCACATGGTTATGTGAATACGTTTTAGATACGCTCGTTCAGTTCCGCTGAAATTGGCGAAGACTGAAGTCCTTGCTCAGCAATCCAGGCTGATAATGTTTTGCCGTCAGCTTCAGGCGCTTGTAAATCTTTGCTCGGCATTTTCTTAACGAGAAGTGTGCCTACTTCAACTGCATTGTTTGACAGCGCAGTCCTAATAAGGCTTTGGCCACCACATGAAATGCCTGAATAGTAATCGCGAAGTTTCAATTTAAAATCCGACTGTACACTACGCATTTTCTTGCGCAGTTCACCTTTGTCATCTGCTTGTACGATAGTACAAATGTTAGCTAATGCTTCGTTAATGTCGTTAGCTTGCGCTGCGTTAGAGAAAGCTAAAGTAGATGCTGCAATTACTAGAGAAGTTTTAACGATTTTCAACATGGTTAAATTCCTTCGGTTAATTTGTTTGTCTGTTCGGGATGTATTTAAAAACAAAAATGCAGTGCGAAAAACATGCAGTGGAATAACAGCGTATCGGTTTTAATACTTTTGAGCCTTTCTAACCCAGTGGTATGGCTGGCTAGCCTATATTAAACAAGGTGTTAGGCGAAGTTTTAGTGTTTTGATGGATAGGTATTATTTGTTTGTTTTATGAGTGAATTGATAAGAACTCTTCAGAGATGCGTTGTCCTTTGCACGTAATTTAACCCAAAAATAATGGCAATTTTTGTGCTTTTGAACATAAATAGATGGTGAGGGTTTCCTTTAATTGCGGTGGGGGAGTGATGTGATAGACCCGTTTACAGAATTAAGTATGACATTGGCTAATCCTGATGTTGCATTACCTGATTTTTTAAAAGCAGTATGTCTGGCGGTAAAAAAAGCGATCCCCAACGCTGACCGTGTTAGCCTTTGGCAATTCAACGAAGGAAACGAAAGTATTTCTTGTTTGGCCTTATTAAACGCTGGAGGCTTTTCTCAACCCACAAATTTAGTCTATCAGCGCAGCGATTATCCTGCTTATTTCGATGCAATTTTGGAAAAACTCTCTATTTTGGCACTTGATGCAAGAAACCATCCCGACACTTCTTGTTTCGCAGAGGGGTACTTTGAGGAAGAGTCAGTTCATTCAATGATGGACTATGTATTTGACAATGCCTTTTCTCCATTTGGCATAATATGTTGTGAGTCAACGGGGCAATGTGCATTGTGGGGCGATGAAGAGGTAAATGAGCTCAAACGTATAGCGCGTATTGTTTCCATCTTTTCAAACATTCGTCACTTAAGTAATTAAAATAAAAAAGCGACCCGGAGGTCGCTATTTGTCACTGCAGATTAACCTGCAACCATGTTGAATCCGCTCACATGGCTATGTGAATTTCGTTTTAGATTCGCTCGTTTAACTCAGCTGAAATTGGCGACGATTGTAAACCTTGCTCTGCAATCCACGCTTGTAGTGTCTTACCGTCAGATTCAGGCTCTTGAAGATCTTTACTCGGCATTTTTTTAACAAGAAGTGTTCCTACTTCAACGGCATTGTTAGTTAATGCTGTTCTTATCAGGCTTTGACCGCCACATGAAATGCCAGTGTAGTAATCGCGTAATTTCAACTTGAAGTCTGACTGTACACGACGCATTTTTTTGCGTAATTCACCTTTGTCGTCTGCTTGTACGATGGTGCAAATGTTTGCTAGTGCCTCGTTAATGTCATCAGCTTGTGCTGCATTAGAAAAAGCTAGAGTAGAAGCGGCGATTACTAGAGAAGTTTTAACGATTTTCAACATGGTTAAAGTTCCTTCGGTTGTGATTAATTTGTCTGTTCGCAATTAATTAAAGAATAACTAATGTGTTTAAAAAACATGCTGAAGGATAACTGCGTATTTTATTTGATACGTTTTTGTGGGGTTAATATACAGTGTTTTGTTATTAACCTATTGTTTTTATTGATTTATATAGGGATTTTGCGGGTTCTTTGGCAGGTTGAAAAATAAGCAAATAAAGCGCAAAAAATGTGCTTTATTTGCTTCTGTTCAAGTTTTTTTCTTTTGAAAGTCTTAAGTTTTGTTGCCTTTCTTTGTCTTCCAGTTGCTCATTAATGCGTCAATAAATAAGTTATCTTTACCTGTTGAAGAGTAAACATAGAGTAAGAAATCGCTGTCGTCTTCTCGTACTATTTTTATAGTGGTGACTTCAAGCTTATCGTCGGAATAGTCTACCTCGATGTCTTTAATATCTTTGTAGGATGCAAATTCTGATACTAAGCCCACTTCGTCATCAATCCAGTAAGAAAAGACTTTTTTGTCGGTATAACCATTTCCATCTAATTGGTTTAAAAGTATTGCGTCACTATAAAAATACTGAATTTGCTCTGTTCCCTCGATAAGATTTTCGCGATACATAAAGGCGATATCGTGAGACCATAAATCACTTCCTTCAACAACATCACCTGAAGGGAGAATATTCAATAATTGCCCCATGCTAAGCATAAGAAATGGAAAGCATATAGCGCTAATCAACACATGCCTAAAACCTATTTTGGCTCCGTTTTTACAGTCTTGGTTGTGTGATGCGTATACTTTGTTGATATAGCGAATATAAGGTACGAAAGGTAAGGGAAGCAGCATTGATAAAATGATACTGACGCTGAGTAGGTCTGTCTCAAGTATAACCGCTCCAGCTGCGTCTATCGTATTTACTGTAAAATACATAACAAAATAGAGCGCCGCTGTAAGTATGCCAATATGAGTTGGAAACAATGATGGTGAATCTGACTCGTTATCAGCATGTTGTTTCAGTTTACAGTAAAGAGGATATAGCCAAAACGGTGCAAATATCCCTCGAGCAATTGGCCAGGTGCCTTTGTTATCTTGTTTTTCTATTAAAAACCAATTCCTATAAACCCAATAGTGACAATATAAGCCAAACGTAAATATGCCCATTAGCAAAAATTTGGGAAGTGGAACGACTTGAAACCGCAAGTGCTCACTGTCATTGCGAGATGTGGCTGCTAAACGCCAATCAATAAGCATTAAAATGAAAAGTACAATAAGCGCGATGGCGAGGTAGCCTAAGAATGCAAACTCATCAAAGGTGTTTGTGTTTTCAATGGTTGAAGAGGGCGCTGTGTCGGAAGAACTGTTACGCTTATACCAAATAATACTATAGCTTGAGTAGTCTCTAGCTCGGTCTCTCGCTGCGAGATATTCTTCTATTTCATCGGCAGGAACGTGGTCTTTTTTAGCACTGTACTGATACGAAAGCGTAAGGGTTTTATCTTTGTAAGTTGCACTGTATTGATAATTAAAGTACGGATTATCTTCAGAGAATTCCTCGTCATCAAATGCCCACGAGTCGTCAGCGAATTGTAATTTTATCGTATTAGCAACGTCCATTGGAAATGAGCGAGCGTAGGGAGCGTTGCGGTTTATCACTTTAGGTTTAGTCAGTTGATTACGCACGTCGGTTGCGTAAAAATCCATTTCGAAACCATGTTCACTTTCTGTAAAAGCGTTTTCAATTACATAGTGCTCATTGAGCGTCGCCCTACCGTTTTCGGCGTTGACAACCAAAGAAAGTGGCGTTGCCACGGCTGCGTTAGGAAATGCACGTTGATAGTACTCAAGATATTGCTTTTCTAGGCTTGCTGCACCGTCTTCCTCATAATTAGAAACAATGCGCTGCGCTTGCCAGCCTAAATACTGTGACTTTACATATAATTGTGCGTTCTCTTTGATGTCTTTTGGAATAACGTAGGTCTCTATAACATCAATATTTGAAATGCTTGTGGCATTCATTTGTGTGAGTGATTTTTCATTTTCTCTCACTACCAATGCGTACCCAAAGTCAGGTTGATAGAGGTTATCTAATGGCCCGAATTGATCTGTCATTGTTGGGTCGAGCCAAAGTGATTTATCGTCAATAATTGCGTTGACAATAACATGGTCAAAGCGCGTCACTGCAGGGGGGAGCGTATCGAGGGACTTACCTATTTCGGTGTTAACCAATGCAGGGAATCCAGTAATACCAAGCTCACGCATAATGGCAAGAAGCAATACTGACTTGTCTTTGCAGTCGCCATATTTTAGACGTAATGTGTCCTTCGATGGTGTCGGTATGTGAGAATTTGCACCTATCTCTATTCCTACGTAGCGTATGTTGTTTTGAACGTAGCTCAGCGCTTTTGCTAATTGCGCTTCTGTGGATGCAGTCTGGTTTTTAATGTCTTGTGCGATTGCTTTGACAGAGTCGTCCACACCTAAATCTTGATACAAGGTCATGGCCCACTCATTAACGGCTTGCCAGCTGGGCATCTCGGTATAATTTATTTGATGGCGCGGTAAAAACCAATCAGGTGACTGGTTGTCGAATTGCTGTGGAGGCACCATTTCGATATGTACGCTGTAATCGGTGAAACCGTCGCTTTGCGTTTTCGTAACTGGGGTCTGTCCGTTTCGCTGGCTTACGTAGAGAGGGGAGGATTTACCCCACAAAACACGATGGTATTGGTCTTCTACCGGAATATTCCATACTAGTGTGCGGCCAGTTGAAAAAATACCTCGATAGACGGGGTTACTGCCAATAATTGAATAGCTAAAGTCAACCGTATCGCCAACTAAAACATCGTCTAAAATTGCATTGTAAGTGATTGTGCCATCGTAGATGCGACGCTCAAAATCTTGCTCGCTGTTGAATAAAGAAATATCAGCACTTTCTAATCGACTAACACGTTCACCGTCTCTTACAACGCTAATATCGTGGATCAAAAGTGATTCATAAGTGGGATCAAAGTGAATTTCAATCTGCGAACTGCCATCCAACCCTTTTGCGTTAGCGACTGTTTGTGCAATTCGCGTGTAGTATTGCTTTTCTCCCTCGCTTGTTACCTTTATTTGATCGTCAACCACACGATAGAAAACGCCGCTAGAAATAAGGTCCACAGGAATTGGCGTGGTGGTGTCAAGCACGCGTTTTTTTACCCAGTCTGGGGTAGGGGTATTGCGATAACCTTCAGTTTCTGCGCTTAACGCCCCAAACGAGAATAAACCAACAACAATAACAACAAAGGTAAAGACTGATTTCATAAAATCCATTTCACACAGTAAATTCAACCAAGCAATATACCTAAAATATGACTTGAGTTTTAGTAATAATTAGTCGCAATGATTGGAGCAAATTAGGCATCATAACACAAAGAAAAAAGCGGCCCGTGGGCCGCTTCTTGAAGTGCAGATTGCTCTGCAACCATGTTGAACTGATTTCACATGGCGTGAATATGTTTATAGACGGTCGTTAATTACCGCTGCAATTGGGCTGTCTTGCAAGCCATTTTCAGCCACCCATGCTTGTAGTGTTTTGCCATCTGCTTCAGGTGCAGCTAGGTCGCTTTTAGGCATCTTTTTAACAAGCAGTTCACCTGCTTCTACTGCGTTGCTCAGTAGAGCCGTACGGATAAGGCTGTTACCTCCGCAGCTTACGCCTGAATAATAGTCTCGCAGCTTCAAACGATAGTCCGACTCTACAGCACGCATTTTTTTACGTAGTTCGCCTTTGTCGTCTGCTTGAACGATAGTGCAAATGTTGGCTAGTGCTTCGTTTACATCTGCTTGTGCCATACCTGACACACCTAGTGTTGCTGCAATAACAAGAGAAGTTTTAACAATTTTCAACATGGTTAAATTCCTTCAAAATTTGGTTAACGGATACTTACTCGACCCCTGTATTAAAGTAAAAGATTGGCCACAGAAAAACATGGAAGGTGATAACCGCGTATTCGATTTAATACGTTAAAGACGTTATGTATTTGATAGGTTGAAAAAAAACCGTCTTTTTGTTGATGCTATTTCAAGCTAAATGAGAAATTTGACAGAGTGAAAAAATAAAAAGCGACCCGAAGGTCGCTTCTTACCGTGCAGAGATACCCCTGCAACCATGTTGAATTGACTTCACATGGCGTGAAAATTATTACAGACGAGCGCTGATAACTGCCGCGATTGGACTATCTTGAAGACCATTCTCCACTACCCACGCTTGTAGCGTTTTGCCATCAGCTTCAGGTGCTTCTAAATCGCCTTTTGGCATCTTTTTAACAAGTAGTTCGCCCGTTTCAACTGCGTTACTTAACATCGCAGTGCGGATCAGGCTATTGCCGCTACAACTGATACCTGAATAATAATCGCCCAGTTTTAAGCGATAGTCGGCTTCTACTGCACGCATCTTCTTGCGCAATTCGCCTTTGTCATCTGCTTGCACAATAGTACAAATATTTGCTAACGCTTCGCTTACATCGGCATGAGCAAAATTAGAAAGTGCTAATGCACCAACAACAACTGAAGTTTTTACGATTTTCAACATGGTCAATATCCTACAATCAGCATAAGAACGATTCTTTGCTTGATAATAATTAAACGTTAAAATTCGAGGGTAGAAAATAATCAGGGTAATACACAGGTATTAAAGTGGATACTAATTAAGAGGTTTTTTTGCTGAAAAATCTATAATAATCAAAGTCTTGGTTTGGTTGTTGGCGGTGCGCGCTATGACGGCAAAGCGATACTAAAAGGCGCCTTGTAAGGTGTGTCACTACAAGGCAACCGTTAACATTTTAGTGTGGCTTGAAGTTGCTGGCGACTTCCATAATTTGTTCACGCATCCACATATGCGCGTAATCGTGGTCTGCACTTACGTGCCAGTAAAGGAAGTACTCAACAGGTTGAAGGTCAAACGGCATCTCGTAGATTGCCAGGTCGTAGTGTTTCGCTAAATGAAACGGTAAGCAAGCGATAAGGTCAGTCTTCACTATAGTACTGGGAACCGTTAAGAAATGTTGGCCTCGCATTACTTCTTTTCTACGTTTACCCATTTTATCCAATGCGATATCGATTGGACCCGCTCCAGATTTACGTTGAGATACATTGATATGGCCTAACCGTAAAAAAGTGTCTAAGTCGAGGCCATTTTTAAGTGCTGGGTGATTTTTTCTTGCAAGGACAACAAATCTGTCTTGAGCGATTTTTTCTTTGCACAGGTGTGGGTCTGTGAACGTTGAGGCATCAGCAAAAAAGTCGAGCGTGCCAGCTGCCATTGCCGAAACCACCTGGCTCCTTGGAATTTCATAGTTGGTCAAAGCAATATTGGGTGCCAAGTTTTGTAGTCGCGCAACCAGACGAGGCATGATACTCGCTTCTAACAAATCTCGGCTTGCAAAATTAAATGACTTTTCTGCAGTAAGGGGGTCGAAAGTATGGCTTTCTTGTACGCTTTTTCTCAAAAGCGCTAACGCTTGTCTAGCAGGGACGATAATGTTTTGCGCAACGGGTGTTGGCGTCATGCTATGCCCGGTGCGAACAAATAGCGGATCGTTGAGCATTTCTCTTAGTCTCGCTAACGAATTGCTTACCGCAGGCTGAGTAATACACAATACGTCAGCGGCTTTCGTGAGACTGCCTGCTGTATAAATAGCGTCAAATACCGCGAAGAGATTTAAATCGATTCTATTGAGATTCATAACTAATCCTTTAAGCGCGAGTGCTCTGAATAAGCCAATAGACACTGAAGCTTTGGCGCTCGCCTAAATGCTACATAGCTTCTACGAATAATTTACGTTAGTGTAACAAGAATATTTATAAATACCTATTATTAAAAGTTAATTGAAACATTCAAGCTAATAATAGTAGTTTTGTCTTAGATTAATGTTCATTGGACTGAAATATGAAAACTCTCATAGATTTAGCTGTAGGGGATGTGCTTACACAGCCCGACTGGTTAGAAGTAACGCAAAATATGATTAATCAATTTGCTGATGCGACAGGTGATCATCAGTGGATTCATCTCGATAGTGAGCGATGCAAAAGCGAAAGTCCTTTTGGCACTACGATAGCGCATGGCTTTTTGACCGCTAGTCTTATGCCAAAAGCATTTGGTGAAGTTATCGCGCCAAGCGAAAAAGTGGCTTCTATGATCAACTATGGAATTGATAAACTGCGCTTTTTAGAGCCTGTCAAAAGTGGTGATGCAGTGAAATACACATTCACGCTAAGTGAGACTGTGGAAAAACCACAGGGGAAACTATTTAAAGTTGATGGCAAGTGTATATTGAAATCGTCGGGCAACGCTGCGCTTGTGGGAAGTTTTTTAATGTTGGCAGTGCTTAGACCTTAAATTTATCATGCTGAGAAACTAAGAGACCAAAAGAAACGTGATGCCTCTTTTGGTCTTTAAAATGACGGCGATAAATGTGAAGTCTAAATTAATTAGAAGCTTCTTCTGCACCTTCTTCAATGGCTTCGCCTGCACTTTGTATGTCTTTTCCTGCACCTTCTACAGTAGCGCATCCGCCTAAACCACCAAGACCGCTAGCAAGTACCAACATAAAAAATACATTCTTTAGTTTTGACATCTTAATTAACTCCATGTGTTGCTCCTTTTATTACTCTATTGTTTAGTCATTCATTTGGTGCGAAAGCAGTTCTACATTCATGACATTCACACTTTTTATTCCTGCACAGTAGATGCTTTTCCACCGTTTCCATCTTGATGGGAGCGTTCTGCAGCAGAGGATTGCTTATTGCTATTGCTCTCAGAATCAGATGTACTGTTTTCTGATTTAGCTAACATAGCATTGAGTTTGTCACCACCCTTGGCATTAAAGTCCAGCGTTCTGATGGGGAATGGGATTAATATGTCGTTCTCTTCCAGCACGGTTTTTACTGTATTGATTGCATCGTGGCGAACAAACATAAAGCCGGGATCACCGGGATAGCGGATCCAAAACCATAATAATAAGTTAATTGAAGAGTCTCCGAACGACTCTGCATATACCGCCGTTTCATCTTTCTTGATAACGTAGTCTTTGTCGTTCATGGCATCAGTAATAACGCTTGCCGCAGTTTCGATGTCGTCAGCGTAGGAAATACCAACTGGTATTTCTATTCTGCGATAACCTAAATACGAATAGTTGGTAAGGATATTTCTAAAAAGGATCTTGTTCGGAATAACTTCTAATTGACCATAGAAGGTTTCAACTAATGTATTACGCAGATTTATTTCTTTAACGTTACCGAATACGCCTTCAGCTTCAATAACATCTCCGATATCAAAGGGCTTGCGAATGCCCATAGCGACGCCGGCAATAAAATTTTCGGTCATGTCTTGGAAGGCAAAGCCAATTGCCAATCCCACAATACCTGCACCTGCTAATAAAGAGGTGACGGTTCCTTTAAGCCCAACAAAATCAAGCGCGATAAAAATACCCGCTACAATGATTATTGTTTTAATGATTGAGGTTAGTAGCCCCGCTATTTGCCGTGACTCAAAAGTACGTCGCATGAGTTTTCCAACGACATTGCCTATGATCTTAGCGAGTACGCCGAATACAATTGCAATCAAAAATGCGACAACAATATTCGGCAAAGTCGTTATTGCACTCTCTACCCAAGTTTCGAGCTTTTCACTCAACAGCTTGTAAATCTCATCAACTTTGGGAAATTCCATAAACACCTTAATGCAATGACTTATTCAATGAGTAAGGGTAATCAAGAACTATTCCTGCCTTTAATGAGTTTTAAGTTGCTGAAAATATTGTCTATTTATGTTTATTAAGTGCATTGGTAAACCGACCGATGGGAAGATATTTCATGGTTTTGGCAACATATTCACAGTAACAAGAGTTACTGAACGCGTGTTTAGCATTACTTCACCATAAGTATGTCTGGTCTGACCATGTGTAAAATTGATGTAAACATATTATTCACAATAAATTTACAAACTTAAATTTCAAGCATAGTATCAATTGTGTAGGTTTCCGATGAGCGGTGCCTCACACAATAACAACACGAAATCGAATAGCCTGTTACTAGCGGAGCGTGTGTGTAGTAAAGCCGGTAGTGATAAGCCCAGATTTGGAATCACACTATGAAATTGAAAACGCGTAAGACCGCAGTTGCTGCAATGGTTGGCACTGCACTGTTTTGTTCTCCTTTTCTTGCAACGGCTCAGGATGCTGATACAGAAAGCGAGAAAGAAGCGAAAAAGGATGTAGAGCTTATTCTCGTTACCGGCAGTTTCGTACGCCGTAGCGAAAACTTTGAATCTCCTTCACCACTTGCTGTGGTAGACAGCGTGGCGATTGATGCCATTGGTGCTAAAAATATCGCTGATATCACACAAACACTCACAATTAATACTGGTGCTGAGAATAACCCTGATGCGTTTACGCAAAACGCAACCGCTGGTACATCTAATATTAACCTTAGGGGCTTGGGTGTAGCATCAACGTTAGTACTGCTGAACAACAAACGCCAAGTAGTTAATGCACAGCCGACTAATGAAGGCTTAAACTTTGTTGACACCAGTTCACTTGTGCCAATGATTGCCATTGACCGAATGGAAGTTGTTAAAGACGGTGCTTCAGCGCTGTATGGTTCAGATGCCGTTGCTGGGGTTGTTAACTTTATCACCAAGCGCAATTACGACGGTGCCATGGTTAGCGTTGATTATCAAGATGGCGCGCATGGCGATAACAAAGAGTACATTCTTCAAGGTCTTTGGGGAGCAACGGGAGACAAGGGGAACGTAATTGCTGCGATAAGCTACACAAACCGCTCACCGTTGTTTATAAATGATAGACGTTTAAGTCGTCCCCAAGACGACACGAGTGCACTAGGTAATCCAGCGAGCTTCTTTATTGCACCAGGCGTTCCCGTAATTGACCCATATGGATGTGAAGAATTTGGGGGCTATCCACAAGTGCTTGCGCCAGAGGGTACGGTTCCTGGTCTTGATGTTGGTTTGTGTGGATTTGATTTTGGTCCATATTATTCATATGTTCCTGACGAAAGTCGTATAAACGCGTATACACGTGCAGAATACGAATTTACCGACGATATTACGTGGACAACTGAAATAGGCATGGCAAGAAACCGTGCTGAGCGTGGTGGTGCACCAAGTTTTCCAATTCTTACTGCGCCTGTCGTACCTGATTATCACCCACAAAATCCATTTGGTCGTTCAGTAGCGTTTTTTGGACGTGCTGAAGGTAACGGTCAACCTGGTGATGCAGCAAATACCGAATCGGATACGTTCCGTTTTAGTACTAATTTGCAAGGTGTCACTGACTCAGGTTTCTGGGAAGTGAGCTACACTCGCGCGGTGAACGACTTCTTATTCTCGGTACCTGATGTGCTTAACACTGAGTTCCAGTTAGCGTTACTAGGATTTGGCGGTTCAGACTGTAATCCGGTATTAGGTGCGCCTGGTCAAGGAAGCTGTGAATTCTTTAATCCTTTTGCAACCTCATATACAAGCGCGCCGAACTCTGACTATGTAATTAGTTCATTCACGGGTAAGCAAGTTATCGATTCGAAAGCCGATCTTGAAGTGTTCGAGGCATTTACGTCATTTGATACGTTTGAAATGGGTGGGGGCTATGCAGCACTGGCACTTGGTATTCAGTATCGAGAAAATAAGTTGTCGCAAGATTACGACGAACTGTCTAACCAAGATAGCTTCACCTTTGTTATCGGTAACCCTGATTTAGATGGAAGCCAAGATGTATGGGCTGCTTTCGGTGAATTAGCGTTGCCAATAAACGATGAATTAGATGTGCAAGTTGCTGTCCGCTATGAAGATTATGGCGGCAATATTGGCAGCACAGTAGACCCTAAACTTGCGGTTTCTTGGCGCGCATCAGATGAATTCTCGCTACGTGGTTCAATATCAACGTCGTTTAGAGCGCCAACGGTATTCCTTGCACAGGGGGGAGCCACGTCATTACAGCAGGTGGTTGACCCTGTTCAGGGGGCACAAGCTTTTGTGGCGGTTCGCACGGTGGGTAATGAGGATCTGAAGCCAGAAGAGTCTACGGCATATAACATTGGCTTCTCTTACGAGCCATTTAGAGACTTGTCGGTAGAGGTTGACTATTGGAACTTTGAATTCGAAGATTTGATCATCCAAGAAAATGCACAAGCACTGCTTAATGCAGACCCAACAGATACCGACAGAATTGTTCGTGCTGGCGACCCAGTAAGTGGTCCTGTACTTCAAATTAACAATACTTATGTAAATGCAAGTTCACTTGAAACGTCAGGTATTGACTTTGTCACTAGCTACAAGATGGAAACAGAGTTAGGTAACTTTACGCCGTCAATACACGCAACGTATATCACTAAGTATGACTTGATGGATCCACAAGCGGGTAATGTTGACGGTGCCGGTCGCCGTAACTTCAATAACATCGGTGTATCGTCACCAGAGTTGCGAATGAACATTGGTTTGGCTTGGCAACATGATGTACACGCTGCAAATCTATTTGTGCGATACATTTCTTCGTACGATGATGATCAAAACTGCGCAGATGGCACATCCAACACAGGCGGTTGCGCGAATGGTTTCTATGAAATTGACAGCATAGTTACCGTTGATGCGCAGTATAATATCGACTTGGGCAGTGTGTTTAATACTGAGCAAAGCTATGTATTAACTGTGGGCGGTATAAACTTGTTTGATGAAGAGCCACCGCAAGTATTTACTAACAGTGGTTTTGACTCAAAAGTTCACGACCCTCGTGGACGCCAGATATATGCACGACTGGCTGTAGAGTTCTAAAACGCTTTCACTCTAGTGTTTGTAAGATAAAACCGACCTTAATGATAAGGTCGGTTTTTTTGTAAACTTTAATCACCACAGGATTTTTTGTTTTATTCTTTCTGCTGCTTTTAATCTTTTCTGTATCTATTAGAGTAACCACAAATAACAGTAATAGGGGATCTCATATGCCAGATAAGTTGTCTAATGCAGAAATTCAAACCAAGCTTCAAGCATTGAACGCCATGATTAGTGATGACGTAAAATGGGAGCAAGACGGTGATGCTATTAAAAAGACGTTTACGTTCAAAAGTTTTATTAGGGCTTTCGGGTGGATGTCTCAAATTGCCATTTGGGCGGAAAAGCTTAAACATCATCCAGAATGGTTCAATGTATATAACAAAGTGGAAGTTCGATTAACCACTCATGACGCTGATGGCCTTAGCGAATTGGATTTTTCCTTAGCAGAAAAGATGGAAAAATTTAAATAATTGGTTAGCCCATATTTCGCTTTTCGTCACAATTAGGGGCTAATTCGTATTAACTTTGTACACATTGGTTAAATTAACCGCGAACAGTCAGAAATTTGAAATATTTCGGTGTTAAGCACTTGTGTTAGTAAAGTCCCTATGTATAATACGCACCACGTTGAAGCGAGGCACTAAACGAATCGCTTTGAACGGTAATTTTCTGGCGCGGGATGGAGCAGTCTGGTAGCTCGTCGGGCTCATAACCCGAAGGTCGTAGGTTCAAATCCTGCTCCCGCAACCACAGAAAATTAGGTGAATTTTTTAAATGTGTAAACAACACGTTTAAACGTACAGACGCGGGATGGAGCAGTCTGGTAGCTCGTCGGGCTCATAACCCGAAGGTCGTAGGTTCAAATCCTGCTCCCGCAACCACATTAAGAACCCAGCATTTGCTGGGTTTTTTTGTTTCTGCCATTTACTCAATCTAACTGCACTTGTAGCCAATTCCATATACCGCGTGGATAAGTTCAACACCGTCGGTCGCCTGTGAAACTTTGTGGCGCAGGTTTTTCATATGACTGTCTATGGTACGTGCACTGACAATGCGCTGGTCTTCATAACAGATGTGCATGAGTTGATTCCGCGACAATACCCGTTCAGGCTTTGCGACAAGGGCCGTCAACAACTTGAATTCAACCGGCGTAAGAACCATTTCATGGTCATTGATGGTGCATTGATGCCGGTCTAAGTCGATAGAAACGTTTTTGTACCTGAGCACATTGTCTGTGTCGGGGTCTTTGTTTTGTGTTCGGCGCAGAATAGTTGATACACGCAACACTACTTCCCGTGCAGAAAATGGCTTGCATACATAGTCATCTGCGCCAAAACCCAGACCCATCAATCGATCGATTTCCTCGACTTTTGCTGTCAGCAAAAGAATGGGAACATCAGAAAACTGACGGATCTCTTTGCAAAGTGTTAAGCCATCTTTATTTGGCAACATCACGTCGAGGATCACAAAGTCGGGTCGGGCAGTTTTTACGGTATCGATAACATGGATACCGTCATGCAGGACCTTGGTCGCATAGCCTTCAGTGGAGAAGAAATCGACCAATATCTGCGCAATTTTGGGTTCGTCTTCAACGATGAGAATGCTGGTATCTTTTTGCATTAATGCACCTTCGTTAAGGGAATGACAACTAACATCGCGATGCCACCGAAATCACTTGGTTGAGCGGTAATACTTCCCTGATGAGCTTCAACAATGTTTTTACATATTGCTAAACCTAAACCAGCTCCACTGCCTTGACGTGTACGGGCCCGATTTCCACGAAAAAGAGGCTCAAACAGCTGGTCATAATCATCTTTAGCTACTGCAGGAGCCGTATCTTCAATCGTAAAGTGAATCGCTTCTTTTTGTTTTTCCAAGGCAACGTATACATCACCTGGGCTGTCGGTATACAACAGAGCATTGGTAAGCAGATTGAGAAATAACTGAGATAAACGATTGGCATCTACTTCGAATACGATGGACGTTGCAATGTTCTGATGCAAGCGAATATTCTTGTCGGCATATCGTTGTGCCACAGATTCGCATGATTGCACTAAAACCTCACTGACATTGGTATCGGTAAACTGGTAACTCAGTCCACCCATATCAGAGAGCGACAACTGGTAGAGGTCATTGATAAGGTGCTCCAGCAACGCGATCTCTTGATTTAATGAAATCAAGCTTGCCTGATCAAACGGGCGAATCCCTGCGTCTAGCACTTCTAACTCGCCTTTTAAAACGGTTAACGGGGTGCGAAGCTCATGCGAAATAGCGGCGAACCACTGGTTTTTGGCTTCACGGGTTTTATCCAGAGTATCGGCCAATTGTTCAACGTTTTGCATCAACTGGCCCATCTCATCGTTTCGCAGGGGCGACTTCTCAACCTTATATTCGCCCTTCGTCAAGGTAACCACCTTGTCATGAATCAGCCGAATAGGCCGAATCAGTTGCTTCGTTAACATCCAGGCTGCAATGATTGCCAACAGTAAGCAACCCAGTCCAATTAAGATGCTTTGATTGAGCTGTTTTGCGATGAAATCATTGGCAACGCTATTTGCTGCCACCGGAGACGGCCAACTGCGTAATTCTGCGACCAGGTTTCCGTTATCGTAAATCGCATAGCTAAACTGATGGCGCGCTTCACCTTGCCAGGGAACACCACCGATTAGGGTACCATCAACAGAATAAAGAGCGGTAGGCGGTGAATTTTGGCGACCAGCGCGGTCTGGATGTCTGGGCATACCCGGCGGCGGTCGTCGACCTTGCTGCTTTAACCTGTCAGGTGGCCTGCGAAATTCCAGAGGTTGCCCTTTCAAAAATTCCCAATTATTTCCATTGGCCTGATAATCAGCCAATATTGACTCTGCCAAAACGCTCATGCGTTTTTGTTCCAGATCGGCAATAAAATCCAGGAAGCCTTGCTGAAAGCTCCATCTTACCAGTATCAAGGTAATCAGCAGAATTAACGCTGTCAAACCTGTCAGGGTCAAAAATAGTTTGGTTGAAATTTTCATTCGGTGATTCTAGCTAATGTCAGACATCAACACTATATCTGCGCTCTAAATCCTGCCAATATGCAGCAAAACTCCACCAAAACTGCACATTTCATCGATAACCTGAAGCTCACAAATTATTGTTCAGGTGAGGAAAGATGGTTTTGAAAAAGATCTCCCAGTGTTTGTTATTTTGTGGATTATTATCAACAGGTTTTGCGAGTTTCGGAGCGGAAGAAGATGTGCATCGCCCACGAAAGCCCCCTAAGGAAGCGATAGAGGCATGCACAGATAGAGCAGAAAATGACACCGTTACCTTCATAGGACGCTTTGGCGAAGAGCTTTCCGCGTCATGTCGATATATCGATGAAATGCTCATTGCTGTACCTAATGCTCAGCCTGGAGGCGGCAAAAAACAACAAGGATGAATTACTAGGAGGAAGGTTTTTACCTTCCTTTTTTCGTTTTGCCTTGTTGGAAGTGAGGCATCTGCTTTATTCCTAGACTTTCCGGATGACATTTTTATCAGAGCTAAAAACCTGCAAAAACTACGTTTTTTCTCCACCGCTTCTGCACATTTCATTCGTACTATGCCCATAAGTTCAACATTTACTGACTAGATAGTGGCGGTACTCCATGACTCAACTTCGTTTTTTCTCCGGTTCTTTGTGTGTGCTTGCGGTGTGTACGTTATTAAATGCTTGCGGTGGCGACTCTTCAGAAGATGTGGTTGTTTCAAACGAACAACCCACAACCGATCCTGTCTCAAGTGAACCATGTGTAAACCCAGTTACATCGCTTCCCCCAATTTTTCTGGAGTTTAATTATTCTCCCAATGTGACAGCTGTGCTTTCTTCGGATGGATGTTCGGTGGTCATAGAATCAAATGGTAAGCCCGATCACACCTCATCCTATTGGGATGCTGACAATGCCAGTGGCCTTTATGTGGCTCCTGAAAACCCTGAGTTATTCACCCAGCAGCGCTCGCCAGGCGACATTGAAGATTACATTAATGTGTACGAACTGACCGTTCCAATTGAGCCTGAGCTGGCAACAAACTCTTCTGCAACCCCTCTTGGGGCGATAGGTATCGCTACAAGTGGGGCGCCTATTTTTAATGATTCCGAAGGCAACGGAGATGTCTCACTAGGTGTTATTCAAGGGTTTGATCGAAATGGTGCGCACACGGGACCTGAAACATACCACTATCACTTGGAGCCACGCGCTATTTCATATGATGATGACAAACTCGTAGGCATTATGTCTGACGGATTTTTTATTTACGGCAGGCGCTGTTATTCAAGTGATGGATATCCAGAAGGTCTAGATGCTTCAAATGGGCATATCGCCGTAACTCAGTTTACAGACTCATCTACAACGGATGGTGAGTATCATTACCATGTGTCGGCTGAACAATATCTTAATGGCGATTACTACTTGATTTTTCCTGGCAACTTTCAAGGTACACCCAGCGGTGTTAACTGATGCAAGTCATGCGGCGTAAATTTACATTTTTTGGCTTGCTTTTATTGGTTTGCCTGGTGTTTTTATTCAGAGGTGAAGTGTCGCGCGTTGACTCATCGGAAATCTCAGTCAATAGCGCCGGTTTGAGGGTTTACAATCATACCCCATTTACAGGCGAAGTCATTTCGTATCACAGCAATGGAAACGTATCGTCACGGGAAGATTTCGTTGAAGGGCGCCGTCAAGGGGTGGCCCGCAAGTGGTTTGCCGATGGCACCTTGGCATATGAGGCACATTACCAAAATGGCATTAGAGAAGGCTACACCCGCAGCTGGTGGTTTAATGGAAATCAGCGTTCAGAAACCTTTTATGAAAGCGGTAAAACCCAAGGTCAGGCCTGGTTGTGGTACCGGAACGGCAACAAATTCAAACGTTTTAATTTCGAGGCCGGCCAACCCTCCGGATTGCAGCAAGCATGGCGTCTAAACGGTATATTATTTAGCAATTTTGAATACAAGAATGGTCGAATTTTCGGCCTCAGAAAATTGAACAATTGTGTGGGATTAGAAGATGAAAAAATTTCAGTGGATTATTATCGCAATCAGGCTGGCAACTCTTAGCATTGTATGCCTCAGCAGTAATGCCGTTAGTGAAGAGTTGCCTTATTATCAAGACCCTTCATTTGCACCTTACTGGTTGTCGGAAAACACCGTCAATCTGGAAACGTTTCATAAGATTCCAGCGTTCAGTTTTACCGATCAAAGCGGTACAAACATTACTGAAAAAGATGTTGAGGACAAGATCTATGTCGCAGGCTTTTTCTTCAGTACCTGTCCAGGTATCTGCCCGGCCATCCGTTCAAAACTGATTAAAGTTCAGGAGACGTTTTTAAACGACAGCGACGTAAAGATATTGCAGCACTCGATTCGTCCATCAACCGACACCATTGAGGTGTTGCAGGCCTACGCTGACAAAAATGGCATCGACAACCAACACTGGATGTTACTCACCGGGGATAAAGAAGCGATTTACTCCATCGCAAAACAAGCCTATTTTGCCAGTGAAGATCTTGGCAATGTGCAGAAAAATAAGGATTTTCTGCATACTGAAAGCCTTCTTCTTATCGATAAAAACCGGCACATTCGAGGTATTTACAATGGGCTGAATGCCGCCTCGGTTGATTACCTTATTGAGGATATCAAAACATTGAAAAAGCAAAGCATGAATTGAATTGAACAGACAATCCACATGCACTCATCTGAACTAGTCTCTATATTTCTTCACAACATCCTTGATTTCAATGTGTATATACGAGGTGTTGCGCGCTCCCGCAACCACATTAAGAACCCAGCATTTGCTGGGTTTTTTCTTTTCAGCGTGAAAATAAGCTTACGTATCTCATTACCCTCGAAGGTAGTATGTATTTACGAATATACTTCGTGCACTTCACAACACTCCACCACTTTGTAAGTATCGCACCACGCTTCGTATAGCTTTTGTATAGTTAAATCACATTGCAACTTGTGCTAATTTGGGTATATCGAAGTAATGATGTATACGATAAAGCGCAATATGCTTCGTCTATTATTGCGTGCCCAAAAGACAAAAATTTATATGTTTGTGTGCAGTCTACTGAGTAACTAAGGCTTAAATATGGTGTCTCAATATTTTAATTTTGAAGAACAAGCTAGGCTCATAGAAGGATTCTATAACTTACCTCTGGTGCTTTTATCATTGATTGTCGCCATTTTTGCGTCATTCATGGCATTTAATGTGGCGGGGCAAGCCGCGGTAACAGAAGAGAAAAGTCGCAAAAACATTTTACTGGGTACGGGAAGTTTAGCCTTAGGCGGCGGTATTTGGTCGATGCACTTTCTGGGTATGACTGCCTTCGACCTATGCCTCCCCGTCGACTACAACGTTTCTATTACTGCACTGTCTGCCTTGCCCGGTATTGCCGCTGCGTGGGTCGCGTTAAATTTACTGATAAGAAGCAAAATAACAGTTCATGAAATTGTCATTGGAGGGATTCTGGTTGGCGCAGGTATAGGTACCATGCACTACAGCGGAATGGCCGCAATGGAAATGGCACCTCTATTGCGTTATGACCTCCCTATATTTTTATTGTCAATTGTTGTGGCGGTTGCGTTGGCCATGCTGTCGTTATGGATAAAGTTTGGCATTACAGCAGCAACTAGATCAAAAGACCTGTTGGGTAAACACGTTGTTTTGGCCAGTGTTGTCATGGGCTTAGCCATTGCAGGAATGCATTATACGGGCATGGCAGCTGCACGTTTTGTATTACCTCCGGGCTTAGAAACTTCAAATCAGACGTCCGAAGTTGCGGCTGTTCTGGCAATTTCCATTGCAATTTTTACAGTAACGTTAATTGCCATTGTGTTGGGTATAACACTGCTCTTTAAATATAAAGATGTAATGTTGCGCGCGGTCGAAAGTGAGAGGATCCAAAGTGCTATTACCGACACCGCGGTGGATGCCATTCTTACAGTAGATAATAAAGGGATTGTACGCACGGCAAATCCTGCAGTTGCCGATATCTATGGATACACACAGAGCGAGATTATTGGTATGCATGCATCTGCTCTCGTTCCGCCCGAGCGTCGGCACATGTACAATGATGATTTTTTTAACCAGCGCGTCGTTCCGACTGAACAAATCATTGGTGCGGGACGGGAAGTTGAAATATTACGCAAAGATGGAACGCGGATACCTGCTCGAGTCGGAATAGGGTATACAAAGGTAGATGATAAACCTGTTTTTGTTTCTTTTGCTTCAGATTTACGTGCGCGCAAAAAAATGGAAGACGCGCTTAGGGAAAGTGAAGCAAAATTTAGAAGCTTAATTGCTAACATTCCAGGTGCTGCTTATCGAGCGCTATGTAAAGACGGTTGGCCAATGGTATTTATTAGCAACGCCATTAAAGAGATAACCGGCTATCCTCCCGAAGATTTTGTATTGCCTAACCCCAAGCGACACTTTTCAGAACTTTATCACCCTGACGATGCGGCTGCATTAAGCGATATATCGTCATTTCAAGACACCTTTACCATTGAATACCGTTTAATTGATAAAGCGGGAAATACTCGCTGGGTTATTGAACAAGGTACGTGCGTAAAAGCTGATGACGGTGAATTACTGTACATAGATGGCTTTATTACCGACATTACCAAGCGTCGTCAGATGGAAGAAGAGTTAAAAATCGCAAAAAATAATGCGGAGCAGGCAGCAGCAGCAAGAACGGCGTTTCTTGCCAATATGAGTCATGAGATCCGAACACCAATGAACGCCATTATTGGATTTAGTGATCTCATGCTTACAGAGGCACTTCGAGAGGAACAGAAGTCTCATCTCACAACGATTAATCGCTCAGCGCGCTCTTTATTGCATTTGCTCAATGATATCTTAGACAGCGCCAAATTAGACAAAGGTAAACTAGAACTAGATTATCGAGATTTTTGCTTACGAGAGGAACTGGATTTAGTTATTTCAACATTCTGGTTGGAAGCAAAACGCAAAAAAGTGACGCTATCTTTAGACGTTGATGAATCTGTTGCAAAAGGCTATCACGGTGTCCCGGAAAGGCTAAGGCAAGTCCTAAATAATTTAATCGGTAATGCCGTTAAATTCACTCATGAGGGTGAAGTGCAAGTGCGCGTGCACAGCGATGGTAAACAGGTTTATTTCGAAGTTTCTGATACAGGAATTGGTATGACGCCTGAACAGGTGGAAAAGGTGTTTGATCCATTTTCTCAAGCGGATGCGTCAATGAGCCGAAAATACGGTGGTACAGGGCTGGGGACGACTATATCCAAACAATTAGTGGAGTTAATGGGCGGAAATATTTTTGCCCAAAGCGTTATAAATCAAGGAACAACGTTTACCTTTAGACTTCCACTCGAACCTGTTGAATTGAAAAGTAGAAGTGAGGCTGAAAAAGTGCATCACAATGTATCATCGCTTTCGCCACTTCGCGTATTGGTGGTTGACGATGTACATCAAAATATCGAGTTGTTGTCATTGCTGCTGAAGCGAACTGGGCACAGTGTTGACAGTGCCTCTGACGGTGAAATTGCTTTACAGAAAATGCAAGATTGCAGTTTCGATGTAGTGCTAATGGATTTGCAAATGCCGAAAATGGATGGCCTCGAAGCTGCAAAGCAAAGGCGTGCCTATGAAAAAGCTGAAGGCTTGTCTCCACTGCCGATAATCGCACTTACTGCTAGTGTGCTCATACAAGACAAGCATGCTGCGCAAAATGCGGGAATGGAAGGATTTGCAAATAAGCCTGTAGATTTCCCTTCGTTAATGGAAGAAGTTGCCAGAGTGCTTAATATTAGTACTAGTGTAATAACGGGCAATGACCTTGTTGAAAAGGCTAACGTACTTGACGATAACGAAACAGACAATGACACAGCTGTTATATACGATTCCCATATCATTAATATGAATAAAGCGGTTGCATTGTGGGGGAGTGAACTTGTTGTATTACAAGAGATTGATAAGTTTGTCGTTGACAGTAAAGAAAAAATTGACGATTTAATGAGTGCACTTATCGCAGAAGACTATAATAAGGTAGTTGCTGTTACGCATAATTTGAAAGGTACGTCAGGTAACTTGTGTTTAACCGCATTCTTTAAAACGACATTATTGCTAGAAGCCGACGCTATTAAAGAAGAAGTCGATATAGAACAAGTGAACCAATTGCGTAATGCTATTGAAGCGATAGAGCAGATGTTAAGTGAATCGCCACTGTATGGTGAACAAGCGATAAACGAAAGTATTGATAGCGACTTATTACTTGCGCACTTAAAACAAATGCTAAAAAGTGTCGAGCAGAATATGCTGGATGAAGAAGAATTGACATTCTTGCGTGACATTGGTTTAAGCAAGTTTAAGGATGATGTCGCCCAAATTTTGTTAGATGTTGATGATTTTGAATTTGAATCTGCGCAGCATGGAATAAAAGCGCTGATAGATGAGTTGGAGCAAGTGCGAGCGTAGTCATGTTAGATAGTGAAGTAACAAAACCTACATTGTTATTGGTCGACGATGAACCCGTCAACTTACGCGTTTTAAAGCAGTTGCTCGCTGCTGATTATCAACTGATCTTCGCTAAAAATGGTGAAGAGGCCCTGAAATTAGCGCCCGCTAGAAAACCAAACCTGATTCTTTTGGATGTAATGATGCCCGGTATTACGGGGTTTGAAGTGTGTCGACAACTTAAAGGTTTGCCTGAAACAAAGCATATCCCTATTATTTTTGTGACTGCGCTAAATGATGATCACGATGAAGCGGAAGGTTTTGATGCCGGTGCCGTCGATTACATTATTAAGCCCATATCACCCGCTGTAGTAAAAGCCAGGGTGAAAACGCATTTAAGTTTGGTGCAAGCCGATGAGTTACTCGAAAGCCGATTACAAGTTGTGCAGCGTTTAGGGCGAGCAGCTGAGTACAAAGATAACGAAACGGGCATGCATGTAATGCGCATGAGCCATTATTCAAAGGTATTGGCAGTTGCATATGGGCTATCGGATAAACAGGCAGAAATATTACTGCATGCTGCTCCAATGCACGATATTGGTAAAATCGGTATTGCCGATAGCATTATGCTTAAACCCGGCAAACTAACCGAAGAAGAGTTTGCGTTAATGAAGCATCACCCTGAAATTGGTGCTGAAATCATTGGTGATTGCGGCGACTCTTTGTTACTTAATGTGGCAAAGTCGGTGTCACTGACTCATCATGAGAAATGGGATGGCAGTGGCTACCCCCGTGGCTTGTCAGGGGAAGATATTCCTATCGAAGGGCGAATTTGTGCTATTGCCGATGTTTTTGATGCATTAACCAGTAAGCGACCATACAAAGAAGCTTGGAGTATAGAAAAAACAGTCGATTTCCTTAAAGAGCAAAAGGGAAAACATTTCGAGCCCAAGTTGGTTGATTTGCTTATCGAGAATTTACAGCAAATTCTAGAAATCAAAGCTACGTTTAAAGACGAAGAGTAATAGAATACACTCTCGCGGCTATTGGCTGTTGCTTAATGCACCGCCTATCAGTATAATGTGCGCATTCAATGATGAGCGCGGGCTCCCTCAGTGTTTAGGAAAGTAACGCACTCGTTGTTAGCAAGCTATCACCTTGTGGTGGTTTTACCCATAGGCTTGCAACTGCCCTTGTTGGCAGGTATGGGTTCAGAATTTTAATAAAAGCCCCGCTAGTCCGGGGCTTTTTGTTGTATTAAAACCTGGAGTCAGCCTCGCTGAGCCGGGTGATGACAGGTGGGCTTTAGGCCCTTTTTTCGTTTTTGGAGGTTTGCATTGGCAAAACTTGAAGAGAAACTAACCGAAATGCTAGAGCCAGGCGTTGAAGCGCTTGGTTTTGAGTTGGTTGGCATCGAGTTTGTACGAGCGGGGAAACATTCGATTCTTCGCGTTTTTATTGATCATGAAAACGGTATTACCGTAGATGATTGTGCAGATGTAAGTCATCAGGTTAGCGCAATTTTGGACGTTGAAGATCCAATTAGCACTGAATACAACTTGGAAGTGTCATCACCAGGTATGGACAGACCGCTTTTCAAAGAAAAGCACTACATTGAGTCTGTGGGTGAAGTGGTTCAAATTCGTTTGTCTATGCCGATGGGCGACAGACGTAATTTTAAAGGCAAAGTACTCGCGTGCGAAAATGGCATGGTAAGTATTGAAGTGGATGGCCAGCAGTTCCAGTTAGCTGTGGCGAATATCGAAAAAGGTAACGTTGTTCCCACGTTCGATTAACGGAACAGCTCTGCTTTCATCGACGAAAGCAAAAGAGAGGCGAAAATGAATAAAGAAATTTTGTTAGTGGCGGAAGCCGTTTCAAATGAAAAACAAGTGCCTAGAGAGAAGATTTTTGAAGCGCTAGAGTTCGCAATTGCTAGTGCAACCAAAAAGAAAAACGAAGGCGAAATTGAAGTTCGTGTAAGCATCGACAGAACGTCGGGTGACTTTGATACATTCCGTCGCTGGCTAGTAATTCCTGACGATCAAGAGCAGGAGAATCCATTTGCTGAAATTACTTGGTCTGCGGCACAAGTTGACGAACCAGAGATTCAACTAGGCGATTATGTGGAAGAGCAGATTGAATCTATCAAATTCGACCGCATAACTACGCAAACCGCTAAGCAAGTTATCGTACAAAAAGTACGTGAAGCTGAGCGTCAGCAAATGATTGCTGAATACGAAGACAAAGTGGGTGAGCTGGTTACAGGTACAGTTAAGAAAGTTAACCGCGACAATATAATCATCGATTTAGGTAACAACGCTGAAGGCGTTATCTACCGCGACGATATGCTTCCTCGTGAAACTTTCCGTCCGGGCGATAGAGTACGTGGTCTTCTTTACGTTATCCGTCCAGAAGCGCGTGGCGCACAGCTATTTATTAGCCGTACTCACCCAGACATGCTCGTTGAGCTATTCCGTTTAGAAGTTCCAGAAATCGCGGAAGAAACACTAGAAATTAAATCTGCGGCTCGCGATCCAGGCTCACGCGCAAAGATTGCGGTTAAAACTAATGATAAGCGCTTAGACCCAGTGGGTGCTTGTGTTGGTATGCGTGGTTCTCGCGTACAAGCAGTATCTGGTGAACTTGGCGGCGAGCGTGTTGATATCGTGCTTTGGGATGAAAACCCAGCGCAGTTCGTTATCAATGCAATGGCACCTGCTGAAGTTGCGTCAATTGTTGTTGATGAAGACAGCAACAGCATGGATGTAGCGGTTGAAGCTGACAACTTAGCACAAGCAATTGGCCGTAGTGGTCAAAACGTCCGCCTAGCTAGCCAGCTTACTGGCTGGGAACTTAACGTGATGACAGTTGACGACCTCAACAAGAAGCACGAAGAAGAAAATGCGAAGGTACTTGATCTGTTTACTGCAGGTCTTGATATTGACGAAGAGTTTGCATCTGTACTTGTAGATGAAGGCTTCACCACACTTGAAGAAGTGGCATACGTGCCGGCAAGCGAACTTCTTGCGGTTGAAGGATTAGATGAAGAAACCGTAGAAGAGTTGCGCAACAGAGCGCGCGCTTATCTTACTACTCGAGCGCTAGCAAACGAAGAGTCGCTTGAAGGTGCAGAACCTACAGAAGCCTTATTAAATCTTGAAGGTATGAGTAAACACGTGGCGTATGTGTTGGCCAGCCGCGGTGTTACCGACCTTGAAGAATTAGCAGAACAAGGTACCGATGATATCAGTGATATCGATGAGCTGGACGAAGAAACTGCAGGCGCCCTTATTATGGCTGCCCGTAATATCGTTTGGTTCAGTGAAGAAGAGTAAGGTCAACAGGGGGAAAATTACGTAATGGCAGATGTATCTATTGAAAAGCTCGCCAGCGACATTGGTACGACCGTTGACCGATTGGTTGGCCAGTTTAAAGACGCGGGTATCACAAAGAGTGCCGGCGATCAGGTAAACGAAGACGAGAAACAAAAACTATTGGATCATTTAAGTAAGCAACACGGCAGTGCAGCCGAACCGACGCGTATGACACTTAAGCGCAAAACGACAAGCACACTAAGCGTGGGCAAGTCGAAAGAAGTTAAAGTAGAAGTACGTAAAAAACGCACTTACGTGAAGCGCAGCGATATTGAAGAACAGCAGCGTCAAGCGGAAGAAGAGGCGAAGCGTCTTGAAGAAGAAGCACGTCTTAAGCGCGAAGCGGAAGAAAAAGCAGCTGCAGAAGCGAAAAAAGCGGCTGAAGAAAAAGCGCGTAAAGCTGCAGAAGCGAAAAAAGCAGCTGACGAAGAGCGTGCCCGTCGCGCTGAGCAAGCAAAGAAAGAAGCTGAAGCACGCAAAGCAGACGAGCCTGAAATGACAGAAGCTGAAAAAGCGGAAGCCGAAGCGGCGCGTCAAGAAGAAGAGCGTCTTCGTAAAGCGCAAGAAGAAGAAGCGCAGAAAAAGCTTGAAGAAGAAGCGAAAAAAGCAGCTGATGAAGCGCGCAAACTAGCTGAAGAAAACGAGCGTCGCTGGAAAGAAGAAGAAGAGCGTCGTAAGAAAGCGGAAGCCGAAGAAGTCCACTTGCACTCAAACCGTTATGCTCAAGAAGCAGAAGACGAAGAAGATATGCAGGTTGAGCGTTCATCGCGTCGTCGTCGCAAGTCGAAGAAAAACGCGGGTGAGCACCTTAAGCAAGGCTTTAACAAGCCTGCTGCACCTGTAGAGCGTGTAGTTAAGCTTGGCGCAACCATCACCGTTGGCGAACTTGCAAGTAAGCTTGCAATTAAGTCTAACGAAGTTATCAAAACGATGATGAAGATGGGTGAAATGGCAACCATTAACCAAGTACTAGACCAAGATACTGCGGTACTAGTGATTGAAGAAATGGGCCATAAATACGAGCTTGTAAACGACAACGCACTTGAAGATGAGTTGTTGGCAGATGGCACTGGCGGTGAAAGAACCACGCGTGCACCTGTTGTAACCATTATGGGTCACGTTGATCACGGTAAAACGTCATTGCTTGACTACATTCGCCGCGCGAAAGTAGCTGACGGTGAAGCCGGTGGTATTACCCAGCACATTGGTGCTTACAAAGTTCAAACAGATAACGGTGAAATCACGTTCCTAGATACACCTGGACACGCCGCGTTTACTGCAATGCGTGCTCGTGGTGCTACTGCGACGGATATCGTTATTCTTGTAGTTGCTGCAGATGACGGCGTAATGCCTCAAACGAAAGAAGCGGTACAGCATGCTCGCGCTGCTGGCGTACCTCTTATCGTTGCAGTGAACAAAATGGATAAGGAAACTGCAGACCCAGACCGCGTTAAAACTGAGCTATCTCAATTAGAAGTTATCTCAGAAGAGTGGGGCGGTGAACATCAATTCTGTAACGTGTCTGCCAAAACAGGTATGGGTGTAGACGAACTACTTGAAGCTATCGTTCTTCAAGCTGAAGTTCTTGACCTTAAAGCCGTTGCTGAAGGCCCGGGTCGTGGTATCGTTATTGAATCTCGCCTTGATAAAGGCCGCGGTCCTGTTGCTTCTGTACTTGTACAGGAAGGTGAACTACGCGCTGGCGATATTCTACTTTGTGGTGAAGAGTACGGCCGTGTTCGTGCTATGCGCGACGAAAACGGTAAAGAAATGAAGATTGCTGGACCTTCGACACCTGTTGAAGTACTTGGTCTGTCTGGTGTTCCTGTAGCGGGTGAAGATGCTGCCGTGGTTAAAGACGAGCGTAAAGCGCGTGAAGTTGCCGCTAAGCGTCACCAGAAGAAACGTGAACTTAAACTTGCTCGTCAGCAAAAAGCGAAACTTGAAAACATGTTTGCTAACATGGAATCAGGTGACGTTAGCGAACTAAATATCGTACTTAAAGCTGACGTACAGGGCTCTGTAGAAGCGATTTCTGAATCACTTGTTAAACTTTCAACGTCTGAAGTAAAAGTGAACATTGTAGGTAGTGGTGTAGGTGGTATCACTGAAACTGACGCAACCCTTGCGGCTGCATCAGGCGCTATCGTACTAGGCTTTAACGTTCGTGCCGATGCAACAGCGCGTCGTGTATTGGAAGCAGAAGAAATTGATCTGCGTTACTACAGCGTAATCTATAACCTCATTGATGAAGTGAAAGCGGCCATGAGTGGTATGCTTGCACCTGAATTTAAACAGGAAATTATCGGTCTTGCAGAAGTTCGTGACGTGTTTAAGTCACCGAAACTGGGTGCAATTGCAGGCTGTATGGTTACTGAAGGTGTTGTTAAGCGTAGTAATCCAATCCGTGTTCTACGTGATAACGTAGTAATTTACGAAGGTGAGCTAGAATCACTGCGTCGCTTTAAAGACGACGTACAAGAAGTACGTAACGGTATGGAATGTGGAATTGGCGTTAAGAACTACAACGATGTGAAAGTAGGCGACCAAATCGAGGTCTTCGAAATCGTTGAGGTTAAGCGCGAAATTTAATTGCCTTAGTTAATTCGGCATGTGAAAAACGGGGGCCGAGTGCTCCCGTTTTTGTCTGTATTTAGTCAATAAAATTAAAACATGCTCGACGTTTAAATAAGGAAAGGAGAGTACAATGGCCCGTGAATTTTCACGTACCGACAGAGTCGCTCAGCAAGTTCATAAAGAAGTGGCGAGCATTCTGCAAAACGAATACAAGCATCGCGTTGGCGATATGCCTTTGATCACAGTGTCAGATGTAGATGTATCGCGAGATTTGGCGCATGCAAAAATCTTTGTGACCATATACAACAGCACCGAGGAAGAAGGCAAGTTACAGATTAAACAACTTGTGGAATACAAGAAGTTCATTCGTAGTATATTAGCGAAGCGCCTTCGTATGCGTTCAGTACCAGACCTTCACTTCTTTGAAGATAAGTCGATTGTCGAAGGTATGCGTATTTCTAATCTTGTGTCACAGACTATCGCTAAAGATGAGTCAAAGCGTGATAAAGACGACCCACAAGAGCAGGAGTAGATGGCAAGACGTCGTAAAGGCCGTGATATAAACGGCATAGTGTTGCTTGATAAACCGCTAGGTGGTTCATCAAATCAGCTATTGCAAAAAGTGCGCTGGCTGTATAAAGCAGCCAAAGCAGGTCATACAGGTGCACTTGACCCACTTGCAAGTGGCATGCTTCCACTTTGTTTGGGTGAAGCAACTAAGTTTTCTCAGTTTCTCCTTGATGCGGAAAAAACCTATGAGGTTACTGCAAAACTTGGTATTCGCACCACAACTTCTGACGCGGACGGTGAAGTAGTTGAAGAAAAGCCTGTTGAAGTAAGCGAAGAACAAGTACGTGATGCGTGTTTGGCGTTCTTGGGTAAGAGCAAACAAATACCATCCATGTTCTCAGCGCTTAAACACCAAGGTAAACCGCTTTATCATTATGCCCGTCAAGGGATAGAGATTGAGCGAGAGCCCCGTGACATAGAAGTCTACGAGCTTGACGTGTTACGCATTGAACTTCCTTATGTCGATATGCGCATAAAGTGTAGTAAAGGAACTTATATTCGTTCTATTGTCGATGACTTAGGCCAGAATCTTGGGTGTGGTGCATATGTAACGCGCTTACATCGCACTGAGGTCGCCGATTACCCTACTGATAAGATGGTGTCTCTAGAAAGGTTAATTGAACTTCAAGAGTCGTTAGAAGAGGGAGACTTTGATGCCCTTGATGCACTGCTGATTCCAATGGACACTGCAGTGAGTCGCTTACCGTTTGTTACTATCAACGATGAGGAACGTAGTCGGTTTGACAATGGCCAATCGGTGAAAGGAACCTGCAATGTCGCGTTAGAAACGGGTGTAGCGTATCGCGTTTATCATGGGACAGACACTTCTGGCCTATTTTTAGGCGTTGGGGAAGGCGTTCTTGATCCGAAAGATCAAGGTACACCTAAGAACGAAGTATTCTTGAACCCCAAAAGGCGAGTCGTTTACGCTTAACGCTTTACAAAGCTCGCTTGTACGTGTGAGCGAGCTTTTCATCTTTTACTATCTCTGATAATTTACATTTCATTAATGGCTAATTGAAAAACGTGAGCCATTACGTGTACTGCTTAACTCATCACACTCACTAAACGCTGTGTAAGCAAGGATGGTTACATGAAGAAACGTTATATTCCCCTCTGGTTAGCAAGCCTTTGCATGGCATTTTTCCTCGGCATGTTGTTTAAAAACGACGGCACTGGTTTACAGATTTATCCTATTAACACAGAAGTATCGCTTGAACAGCAGGAACACGAACGTGCCATTTCGCAAGATGACATACGCGAAAAGAATGGCGGGGGCGATTCAACGCAATATGCTGAAATAGACAAAGAGTCTGTCCAAGACCCAAAACAATGGCAGCGGTTGAGTTCACAACAGTTACGAGGTACTGAACAGCTTAGTGAGATGATTGCACTTATTGTAGATGCAGACACTACAACGTTAAAAAGCATAATCGATAATTGGAAAATGGAAGATAGCGACCTTATTGGGCAGATGATTGTTTTTGCTGCGGCAGTAAGGTTTTCAGAGATTGAGCCTGAATCCGCCCTTGAATACTTAAATAGAGGACAAGAAGACGATGGATATAAGTATTTTCTTTCCGTTTCCGCACTTGAGAGCTGGGCTGCCCGAGAGCCCGATGCAGCTATTGATTGGTATTTGGCACAAACAGAAAACGAAGAGAGTGAAGTCAATAGCTCTCACTACGTAACCCGGATTTTCGCGAGCTTGTCTCAAATAGGGGTAGATAAGGCGCTTGATGCACTCGTGCGTATAACGTCAGAAGACGACAGAGCAAGTGCTATTTTTCAAATTACGCAATCGCTCAATTCACCAGACGATTTTGAGCAAATGTTGTATGTCATAAATTCACAGAACAACACCAGCGTTGACCACACTTTTTTCGCTCACTGGGCAAATAAGGATTTAACAGCGGCATTAGATTGGTATGCCCTTTCTGCCGAAGGCGAGCGAAAGCAAAATGCCCGTAGCGCTATTTTTAATACCTATATATACACTAACCCCGAACAAGCTGCCGTTTGGTATGTTGACGGCGCATCTGCCGAGAATTATGAGAGCGCTGTTAATGAAGTAGTTCAGCGCTGGGCAGGGCAAGATACCGAAGCAACTCTGCTATGGGTGAAAGAGCAAAGTGGTATCAATACCGATGAAGCGGTTTTTAGAACCTTAGAGCAAGGCGCTTTTCATTCGCCGGATTTTGTAGAGCAACAATTGAGCACCATAACCAACCAAGAAAAAAAAGAGAAGTTGGCACTTTACGTGTACCGAGGCTACCTGATGAGCACGGAAGGTGATATTAGCGCACAAAAATTTCTAGAGCGCCTACCTTACAGTGATGCGATAGAAAAACGGTTGGCAGAGGAAGAAAATTATATCGATGATTTTTGCTATTAAAATACTTTGCAGAGATCCTTGCTAAGTACGCAAACGTCATTATAATACGCGGCTCATTCCGCTTTGCTGAATTAGTGATCGGCGAAGCATTAATTAAGGAGAATGATATGTCACTAACTAAAGCAGAAACCGCACAAATCATTGCTGAGTATGGCGTTAAAGAAGGCGACACTGGTTCACCAGAAGTTCAAGTTGCTTTGCTAACTCACAACATCAACAAGCTTCAAGGTCACTTTGCTGATCACAAGAAAGATCACCACTCACGTCGTGGTCTTCTACGTATGGTTAGCCAACGTCGTAAGCTTCTAGACTACCTTAAAGGCAAGAACGCTCAGCGTTACCTTGACCTTATCAAGCGTCTAGGTCTACGTCGCTAAGACTAGGTTTCAAGAAAAGCGCCCAATGGGCGCTTTTTTTATGCGCGAGATAGCGGTTAGCTTGGTTGCTATGTTATCTAACTTTTGCGCCTGACACGCCTTTATATTCAAACATTCTTTCGTCAGCTATTCGAATGAGCTCATCTAAGTTTGACGCTTCATCTGGGTAGGACGCATAGCCTATACTTGTGCCAATATTTACGAAGCCGATACTGGTATAGATAGGTTGCTTTATGGTGTTTTGTGCTCTGTTCATAAGCTCAGAAAGCGAAAAATGCGCATCTACATCGGTCACGATAATAACAAATTCATCACCACCAACCCGTGCTGCTAGGTCAGATACTCTGCACAACTTTTTCAGTCGTCGAGCAACTTCAATTAATACTTCATCACCTACATTGTGACCATGCAAGTCGTTAATAGGTTTGAATTTATTCAAATCAAAGTATAGACAAACACACTTCATGAATGTGCGTTCTATACGCAGAAACTCTTGTCTTACGAAAGATGACAATGCATGTCTGTTTGCCAAGCCTGTAAGGGTATCGTGATTAGCCAGTTCGGTAATTCTTAGCTCTGCTTCTACTTGCTCAGTAATGTCGACGTTAATGCCAAACATTTTATTGCCTTCTATGCGACCGTCAGCGCGAATATGCCTTACCACATCCATGGTTAACCTGATCCTAAATTGGGCATGAAACTCTGTGTGATTTTTTATGGCATAGTCTATTTTTGCTCGAACAGCAGCAAAGTCATCTGGGTGCACAGTGTCAGCCCACACTGAGTAGTTATCCTCAAACTCATCTTTTGGGATACTGTATATCCTATGCATCCAGTCATCCCAAATTAGCTCATTAGTGTCTAAATTCCATTCCCACACACCAATGTGCGCGGCATCGGCAGCCATGGACATTCGCTTGTTTAGTGATTCTAGTTTATGTTGAGTTCGTCGTAGCTCAGTGACGTCTTCCGATAGTGATAATATATAGCGAGGTTCATCATTCGCATCGTTTATAACCACTTTCTTAGTTTGTAAATAACGCTCCTCACCATTGATTGTGAACTGATGCTCATCACAGCTTTCTTTCTTATCTTGGGTCAAAATGTTGAGATCAGAGGCGATAATTCTCTCTGCTGCATCGCGTTCAAAAATGTCAAAGTCGGTAAGTCCAACTAATTTTGATTTTGCAATTCCCAGTACTTTGCTACCCATGTCGTTCACGTGGGTAAATGAAAGATCTTTGGCATCTTTTACGAACAACATATCTGGCAATGTGTCGAAAACCGTTTGAGCAAACACTTCCTGATTGCGCACGTCAGAAAGGTCTTTTACAGTGCAGACGAACGCTTTGTGGTTACCAGGCAATTTGTTGACCAACAAAGATAGCGCAAATGTGGTCCCATCTTTCTTTAAGCCTTCTATGCGAATGGGAGAATTGCGTGGTTCACTCGAGTTTGTCGCTTTGATTACTTCATTGAGCAGAGTCGATAGACCATCTTTATTAGGGCTGACAAGTTCACTCGCGCGCTTGTCTTTTACTTCGGCTCTGCTATATCCAAACATTGCAAGTGCGGCTGGGTTAACAAATTCAAGTCGACCATCAGTATCAAAGGTAAATACGCCTTCTTGAACGGTGTTAAGTACCGCTGTAAAGCGGTCAGAAGACAGTGTTCTCGCTCGTAACTCAAAGAGTAAAATAAAAATGATAGAGAAAAACGCTACCATAAATACAACGAGGTAAGCGAGGTCTTCATGATGAGGGTTATCAGAGTACACCGTAGAGGAAATAGGAAAAACATGCATGGACACCATACCGGTATAATGCATTCCAGCAATGGCACAACCCATCGCGATGGCTGGAAGTAACTGTTTAGCAATACCGAGTTGCCTACGCATAACATTGTGATGTATATGTAGAGAAATGCCAGATAAGACTACGGCCACAACGACAGATAGAAGAAAGAGCCAGCCGTTGTAAACCATAGCCGCTTCCATTTGCATAGCCATCATGCCGATATAGTGCATACTCCCTATAGCTAAGCCCATTAAAATACTATTTAACCAAAGCTTTTTTTGTTTTTTGGGGTGATAAGCAATTACCACCAGGCTACCCAGAATAGCGGGTACAATAGAGAGAACGGTAATCGTGGGATCGTAGGTTACTTCAATAGGCAGCCGATAGGCGAGCATCCCTACAAAATGCATTGCCCAAATACCAAAACCGAGAAAGCAGGAAGAGGCGATAGACCAAAATACGCGCTCATTTTTAAAGTCTGCTTTTGCGGTACGCGCAGACAGTGAAAAGGAGACGAGCGAGGCGCCTACCGCAATCAAAATTGAGATGACGACAAAGGTTATCTCGTAAGAAGCCAGTACTTCTGTATTGGCATCGTAGTGCGATAGTGAAAATGAATGATAACTATGGTCCACAAGAAAAAGTGATAATGGTGGCTACATACTATAAATGTAGTCTATCGCTCCACTACCAACAAATAATCAGTGATTTTCAATGCACTCAAAGAGCAATGCGAGCCGCAATAAAGCTCACATTCTCTGATAATCTAAGCGGTTTTGCTGGAGTGCCGAACGGCATTTTGCAATGTTGTAAGTTCTTTTTCCGTTAGATTGCGCCACTGGCCAGGCCGCAATCCACTCAATTCTAAGTGCATTATGCGCGTGCGCTTTAGTTTTGTGACTTCGTAACCCAAGAATTCACACATTCTGCGTATTTGTCTATTGAGACCTTGAGTCAAAATAATAGTAAATTTGTTTTTCCCTGTAGGTTTGACCACACACGGTTTAGTTACTGTACCAAGAATGGGAACACCGCGTGACATGCGCTTAACAAACCTCTCACTAATGGGTTGATTGACCGTTACTTCGTATTCTTTGTCATGAGCATTTTCTGCACGAAGTATCTTGTTAACGATATCACCATCACTAGTGAGAATAATGAGTCCTTCAGATGGCTTATCGAGTCTACCTACTGGAAATATGCGGGATTTATGAGCAATAGCATCTATGATGTTACCTTTTACATGACGCTCGGTAGTGCATGTAATTCCTATGGGCTTATTATAGACAATGTAAACGCGGTCCGATTTATCAGCGGCCACTGCACCGATAACTTTCCCGTCTACTTTTACTTTGTCATCGGGGCCTACTTTAGTGCCAAGCTCAGGGGCTTTGTCGTTGATGGTAACGCGGTTTTGCTCAATAAGTTTGTCAGCTTCTCGGCGAGAACAAAGGCCTGTATCACTAATATATTTATTTAAACGCTTGAGCGTGTTTTCACTCATTGAGCAAAGTGTCCTTGGGAATTAAGAAAATTGTTGTGAGATGGTAACACGACAATAAGAAAGGGGCGATAAGCCCCTTTTTATTTTATTCGTTATTTGTAGTTTCATATATAAACTACGGATTACTCACGGCTGAGGGCGATGAAGGCGTTGAGCCAGCGCCACTTGTACCTGAACTACGAGAGACGACCTTTGTTGCTATGTCGCGGATCTCATTTTCAAGGCTGGTAATTCTACCTGAAAGCGTTGTGTTGCGCTGTTCAAGAACCGACAATTTATCACTCAGGTTTCTTACGCTTTGCTGGGCATTCTGCTTGTCGTTAAGCGCTTGTTCAAGTTGAACGTTTACCGCAAGAAGTTCATCTGCGAGCGATGCTAGCTGGTTTTTCAGCGAGCCAATCACAGCCGTTTGCGATTTCACATCATTGGCGACGGTATCAATATTCTTGTTGAGAGCCGTTTGGACATTACCTACGCGATCACCCAGGTCAGCAATTTCTTTTTGATTTCTGCGCCACGCTGAAGCCCATAGCTTATCCATTTGCTCCCACAACTCATTGGTTTTATTGCTAAGTTCAGTCACTTTGACTTGCAAGGCAACAGTCGATTCACCAATTTCTTCGCCGGTGGCAGACAGTTTGTTTTCGAGTTGCAATATACGCTTGTCTGCTTCTTGAGCGATAACTTTTTGTTGCTCCAATAAGGTATACAGATAGTAACAACCACCACACGCGGTCAGGGCGACAAGCGCAACCAACGTTATCCAAATACCATTACCACTGCTGCTAGCGCTAGTGTTTGAGGTATGAGAAGTTTGTGAAGATGAAGAGGGGGGCGTGCTAGTTACAGACGCCTGCCTTTTTGTTTGATAGTCGCGACGGTCTTCTTCATCCAATCGAATGGTCGGGAACTCGTCGTTTTTTGAATTGTTTGCCATAGCTAATCGGTATTCTCGTTTGGTGGTTTTTCGCGTATTTCATGCACTTGTTTGCACGGTTCAATCAACGCTAGATGTCACTTACACCTGTGACAGATAACAAGACGTTGCGGTAAGAAAAACCTTTTTTATTTTCGCGCAACGCCATGTTATCGCTAATTGGTAGCAAATGCCAAATGTAATCTATTCGACTAGCTATCTCCTAGCCATTCTACGCGATATAAGTCTCTTCTACGGTCCAGGTAATTTCTTACCGAACCTTCATTTTGCAATTTTGTGAGCTTGTCTAAGTCTAAATCGACAATGAGTGTCATTTCCGTATTTGGCGTGGTTTCAGACACGATGGCATCATGTGGAAACGCAAAATCACTTGGCGAGAAAACGGCTGTTTGGCCGTACTGAATATCGACATTGTCTACTTTGGGAAGATTGCCGACACTTCCGGCAATGGCGACATAGCATTCGTTCTCGATGGCACGCGCCTGCGCGCAGCGTCGAACACGTAAGTAACCATTTTTGGTGTCAGTCCAAAACGGTACGAAAAGTATTTGCATCTCTTGGTCAGACAGCACGCGTGCAAGTTCAGGAAACTCAACATCGTAGCAAATTAGCACACCAATTTTTCCGAAGTCGGTATCAAAGACTTTTAAGCTGTTACCACCTTTCATGATCCAATCTTCTTTCTCGTGAGGGGTAGGGTGCAACTTGTACTGGCTTTCAATGGTGCCATCTCTGTTGCATATATAACTGACGTTAAACAGTTCTTCCCCTTCAACGACAGGCATTGAACCTGCGATAATGGTGATATTGTATGACACGGCTAGGTGCGATATCGAAGTAAGAATTTCATCGGTATAAGTGGCCAGATGCCAAATTGCGTCGATTGATGAGTCAGACGGGCTCAACCCCATCAAGGGAGCATTAAAAAACTCAGGAAAAAGTGCTACATCACACGAATAATCTGAAAGTGCATCTACAAAGTATTCCACCTGTTGAAGTAGCTCTTCTACGTTGTTGAAGTAACGCATTTGCCACTGAATACAGCCAATGCGAGCACTCGATTTGCGACTGGCAATAAGCGAAGGGGTACCGGGCTCATAATAGATATTGTGCCACTGAAGCAACGTTGCGTAGCCTTTTGAAGCTTCATCTTCTGGTAAATAGGCCGACATGACCTGCTTCACCTCAAATCCATTAGAGAGTTGGAACGTTAAGATAGGGTCGTATATATCTTTAGATTTTACTTGCTCAATATACTCGTATGGCGATATTTCTTCGGCATAATTTTTGTAGTTGGGAATACGTCCGCCAGCCATAATTGATTTTAGATTCAAATTACGACACAGTTCTTTGCGCGCTTCGTAAAGACGACGTCCTAGCCTAAGTCCACGATATTCTGGCGAGACAATAACTTCAACACCGTACAAAACATCGCCATTTGGATCATGAGTCGTGAGATATGCATCACCTGTAATTTCATCATAAGAATGTTTGTCACCAAATTGGTCATAATCAACAATTACTGAGATAGCAAAAGCAACGACCTTGCCTTTATCTTCAATACATATCTGGCCATCGGGGAATGTAGTCACTTGTGCTTTGTAGTTGGTATATGGCCATGCGCCCCCTACATTCACGTAAACTTCGTCCATCAATGCTTTTACGTCGCTGTAATCGTCTAAGCGAAGGTTTCTCAAATCTAAATGGTGTTCGGTTTCTTCTATCTGTGTCTGATCTTGGCTCATGAATTACTCGCTACTTTATTTTTGTTTACGCTTGTTGCGGAACAAAGGTCACTTGTTTTTATAAAATTTACTGCTTATCACACACTTGCGCGTGCTTACGTTGTTTTTAGATAAGTATAGTTAAGCAAAAAATATGCGACTTTTTATGTGATGAATATTTTTTCTTATCTCGACAAAAAAATAGCGGTGATTGGAAAGCCTAAAGATATTGCGACTCCATACTTCAAGCGGTATAACCCTTTCAAATTTTGTTAAAACCCAATTTTATCTAGGCACCACTTAATACAATGAATCGAGACCTCTTAGCTTTACATCAACCGCTGCATGTTTTTGACGAAGCATTATTTGAAAGTGTTGTGACTGATTTGGTAGAAAAAGGGTTTTCTATTCAAGAGAATGGCTTGCCTCAGTTCGTCGTCGACGCACTTATCACGTGCCAGAACACGCTGAATAGCCGTGAATATAAAACCGCAGGCATAGGAAGGGCTGACGATTTTCAACACGCTAAATCGGTTAGAGGAGATCAGATATGCTGGATTACTGGTTCATCTGAAGAAGGTGCATTGTGGCTTTCTTGGTGTGAAGCTATGCAACAGTACGTAAATCGCTCTCTTTTTATGGGGTTGTTTTCTTTTGAAAGTCACTTTGCATGTTACGAACCAGGTAAATTTTACAAACGCCATGTAGATGCGTTCAGAGGACAAAGTAATCGTGTTCTTTCTTTAGTTGCCTATTTAAATGACGAGTGGCAGCAATCTGAAGGGGGAGAACTCGTTTTATATCGTGATGAACTTGATGATGAGGGTATTTCAATACTGCCTAAAAAAGGGACGTTCGTGGTTTTTCTTAGTGAACAGTTTCCCCATGAAGTGCTTCCTGCAACGCGCGCTCGTCACTCAGTTGCAGGATGGTTTAGGGTCAACGGCAGTGTGAACGATCATATCGATCCCCCTAAGTAACCCTAGCGTTCTAAGGCGACTAAGTGCTACTATTTAAAAAGCAGGATTTAAAGTAATAATAAAAGTCGCCTGTATGCACGCTAGTATCAACTAACACCTTATCTGTAGCGGTGTGCTAGCCTTCCTTTAGCGTGCAGTTAAGCTTATGGGGTCTGAAATTTTCTGATTTCAGTAACAGAGGCTTCGGGAAGACGCATAAAGTGATTGGTAAATGTCGCAAAGAATACCTAGTCCCACTCCACGGGAAGACCTTCATGTATTGGTTATTGATAACCAAGGATTAGTGCATGAAGTGATAACATCAGCATTACATCAAATTGGCATAAAGCACGTTCGCAGTGCATTTAATGCATTTCATGCAAAAAGAATGTGTGAAGAGCGTCAGTTTGACTTTGTACTTCTAGCGTTCAATGTCAGCCATGACAAAGATGGTTTTCATTTGTTTGAAGAACTCAAGCACCTCAATCACATTAGTGATACCACCACGGTTATTTTCTTAAGCGCTGAAACCTCGCCAGAACTGGTTAACTGTATTGTCGAATTGCAACCTGACGACTTCTGGGTTAAGCCTTTACAGCGAAACAAAATAGAAACGCGCTTTGAACACTTGCTTCAAATTCGATACAAGCTGCATAAAATGCTGTATTGCATGCAAACGTCTGACTATTCAACGGCAATGTACTATGCAGAACGACAACTAAAAGATATGTCGTTAGTAGAATATCATCCTCGCATAAAGCGTCTTATTGGCGACTGTTTACTGCAGTTACGAGACTACGAAACGGCAGAAAACTATTTTCGCGAGTTGCTACAATGCATGGACCACGCGTGGGTTCATATAGGTTTAACTAGAGCGTTGCTAAGGCAAGACGAGCTTGAGGAAGCGCAGCTACTCGTTGATGATTTGCTAAAGCGACATGATACGCGTTTTCCTACTTACGATTTGCTTGCACAATATTTTATTGAAAAAGAGCAGTTTGACGTGGCCTATGAGCAAATGAAAGAAGCGAGTAGGTTAGCGCCGCGTAACATAGAGCGAAACAAGCGTTTATGGGATTTGGCGCGCCTGAATCACGACAAAACAGGGCAATTAGCCGCCGTCCAAAATATGGCAAAATACGCCAAAAATTCTATACATGATTCTCCCCAATTGGTACTCAATGTTATTCGTTCAACGATAGATCTGGCGACGAGTTTAGGTGGCGCCGAAGGCGAGAAGTTTATTAAACGCGCCGAGTCGGAGCTTGAAGAACTGCGTGTGCAGAAGGGTATTCAAGGCCAGTTAGATAGCCAAATGGATGTCATAAAAGCAAGAGTGCTTTGCTTGAAGGATGATAAACGGGCAGCAGAAACGCTAATGAAAGCGCAGAAGGTGTCCATAGATGGTTTGTCATTAGAAGACAGCTTAGACAAAATGAAAGCATTTCACGAGCTTGGGATGCGTGAGCACTGCGTTAAAATTCTAGATAAACTTAGGATGCAAATTGAAGGTGATACGTTCACTTCTCAGGTGGTTAATGAGTACCTGAATCAAGAGTCAATTGAGCGTAGTGAGATTCAATTCACAACAAAAGAATTGAAGCATATGGCAACGGTAAATTACAAAGAAAACCGCTTGCTGCCCGCTTTTAATAACCTGCGTCAAGCATTCACATTGTCTCCAAAAGATAAGCAAATAGCGCTTAGCCTATTGAAAGTCGTAGCCCAAATACATCTAGCTGATGATCTAACCGATGATCAAATAGAATGCGCTCAACGCGCTGCAAAGGTATTGATGCAAAGTACTTTATCACCTACTCAAACGAGCAAGCGCGACCAGTATATTAAACGAATTGGCATTGAAGTAGATGAATCTGACGTGTCTGACTTAGTGGGTGTGGTCGCCGCAAAAGCGTAAGCAATTCTGTGACCTTGCTCTAAAGTACAAAGGCCCACTCAAGATAATGCGTGGGCCTTTTGCTTACTACCTTTTTGTTATTAAGTCGCTAGATACTAGAGAAGTGCCTTGTTATCTTGCCCTACCTTATGTCTGTAGCAAGATATGATTAATTATTGTTACTACTTAAATGAAAAGTGGCTATGAACGGGTCATGATCTGAACTTCTATAGGGGCCAACCTCGGAAAAGGCGTATCCTTTTTCGTTACTAAAATAACGCAACGCTTGGTTGTATTGTAGCTGGTAAGCTTCAACCGAGTTAATGTTCCAATGTGTAGCATCTATAGCATGTTTTGCCATTGAGCTACTGACAAGAACGTGATCAAGGCTGCCTACTTGCTCTGAACCATAAAACCAATAAGAGAACCCATTTTTATCATACCTATCAGCGAGATTAATAAAGTGGTAAGCCTTGTTAATAGCTACTGCTTTACCTGAATTTAAGTGCGTATTTGTAGCGGTTTTTATTGGATACCCGCGAGTTTCGCTAGAATAGTCAGTCAGCACTGCAATTGGATCCTCAGCGCTATAAGCATTGAAATCGCCCATTATTATCTGCCGCAAGGGCAGAGTACTATCTCTCATTGCTTCGCCTAAAGTAACTGCGGCTGAATTACGCAGTGCATTGCAGCTACCTTGAATAATATCTTGCTGAGAAACCTGCGAAGATAAATCTTCGGCGCACTTTGACCCTTTCGACTTAAAGTGATTTACCGCAACGACAAAATCAATGTTCGAATCAATGTGTGTAAAGCTTTGAAGGAGAGTGGGGCGCATGCGCGCGAACTTTGTAGCATTAATCTGCTGTTCTGGCATGGGTATCACTTGGGCCGTCCCCGAAGGCAGTACCACTGATTCTCTATAAAGTAGCCCCACGGTTATTGCATCCGTACCAACAGGTGTTCCGTCAGTTGTACTAATAAATCGATAGTGTTTGTCGCCATCTAGTTGTGCGTTAATTTCATGGGTCAGTGAGGCAATAGCACTATCGGCTGCAAATCCATCATTTTCAACTTCCATCAACCCTATTACATCAGCGTTCAATGCAATGATGGCGTTTACGATTCGGGCTTGTTGTAATAGAAACGCACTATAGTCTTTCGCACCACGATTGCCGTCATAATTGAAATTAACATTGCCCTCTTGGTCTCGTTCACCGTTAAAATAATTCAGTACATTGAATGTTGCCACCGATAGGTTGCCCCGCTCAATAGTTGGCAGCGCTTCTCGCGTTGAGTTAATTTTAATTGGTTCAATCGGATTTATTCGAAAACTTCCGTTAGCTTCGTTTACTGTCCCAACAACGTCGAGGGAATCACCAATACGAATTGGATTATCATAACTAAATGCCGGATAGAAACTTAAAGAGCTAGGGTGCTTAGCATCGCTGTTGTCTTCAATGATAATTATATTGTCAGCAGACTGTTGTTTTGCCGCGAGATAAGCTTCACTGAGTGGAATGGCTGTATCAGAGGGCTGTCGTTTGAGAGTGTTACTCACAGCAAGCTCACCAAAGCGCCATAAGTTATTAGTATTCACCACAGTTGCACTCTTGATTTTGACTTTCATGCCCTCGACCGTCTCCAAATCGAGGGTCAAAGGCATATCCAAAAAGATAGGTTTAATGGAAATGCCAGTGCCGCAGTCTATGACATCATCTACACTCGACATAAGCGTAGTCATACCGCTTAGTTCATTTACCACTCCCTTAACCATGACTCGATGACCAATGGGAACTTTAAGTGGGGCAATGACAAATAACCCTTCGGAGGTCGTTGCGTCATTATCAATGGTACTTTCTGCTTGCTGAATGAAAAAGCCATTCTCACGTTGTGCAGTAACAATTGCATCGACGATATGTTGATTGCCAACCTCGGATGAGCGATTGCCGGTTCCTTGAATTTTGTTAATTGACGTTACATAAGCTTGACTGTTGTTACACGTTAAGCCTGGTGGCAATTTCTTATCTTCGCTGGCAGTGCTTGTGATATCTCTAGCATCGCTGGTGTTTATTAGAAGGCTAGCGAGCAAAGTTGTCGCTAAAAGCGTAAAAATACCTTTCACGTTTGTCATTCCTTTATCTCGTTTGTTCATATCGCCATCAAACGATGTGTTTCAGTGCAGATTATCGCGAGATAATAAATCGCTTTTTATCGGATAGACATGACTTAACGCTATTCAGTATGTTTTAGTAATTATTTATATAAAACAATAGGATAGATTTTACAGGTAATTTTATTCATAGGGTTAAGTCACAAAAGATACATGCTTTATATATTTACTGATCACTACTTAGACTTAATTGCGTCGACAAACCAGTTGTAATCCTCAATAACTTGGTTTGCATAGATGTTTGCGCTGCTTACTAAGCTGTTTTTGTTTCTATCTAGATAGTTAACGGATGCCGCTGCGAATCGCGTACTTCTTCTGTCGCCACGGCAATGAGCCAGTGCAAGTGTATAACCACAAAGTTCAGCGAAATAAACAAAGCCTCCAGCGACGGCTTTTTTTCCTGTCGCAATATCTTCTGGGTCAATCCCCACTTTCGCATGATGGCGAGAACGAATAAGGTAGTGTGCATCCTCAAAGCGAGCTTCATCCAAGATAAGGTCAGGATTTCGCTGCATGCGTCGCTGACTGCGGGCGGTGAGGTGCGCTGCATTAAGTCTATTTACTGGGTTAAGCGATGGAAAATAGTGCAAGGGAGCCGCGTCACGTTGTTGTTTCACCTCAACAATATGGCAAGAAGCAAAGTGAGTTTCGTTGTGTGGCTTTGTTGGCCCAACTAGAAAGTAGTAACGCGCTAAATTAACCGAGCCAGTACCCGCATTGATGCGTTGAACGATGTCGACAACGTTGTCATCCATGTAGGGCGCAAACGCAGCATAGAGGTTTTTGTAGCTATCAGGCGAGAGGGGCGTAAATTTGCTTCTATTTTCTCTAAACGCTAGCGTACCATCATTAAGCTGGACTGCTCTTGCCAGAGCACTCTTGGAAGTAAAAGCTGAACCGCTTGCACTGCGCGCAACGGCTTTGTCAAAAAGTTTAGCTAGTTTGCTTGGCGTTTTATCGGGACGAGTATCCTGCGCTTCTCTGATAACTGATGGTGCTAATAGTACTCGACGACAAGTGTCTACATATTGGTCTAAAAATGCAGACTGTGCTCGTAACACATCAGCGGTGTTGATCACAGGCTTCAAACGCACGTCCTCATCTACGTGACTAATGTTCTCGCTTGGCGTTTTGCAATGCTCGTACACTAGATGTAGCGACGTCATAAAACGTAGGATATCCCAGTAACTGCGTCCTACACAGGCATCGTCAAAATCGTTAGGAGCGAAAATTACTGTATCACCGTGAGAGCCTTCTTCAGTAAGAAAGCCGAAGTTAGCAGCATGGCAATCGCCAACAACACTGGTTAAAGGAATTTTATCCAGTTCACTAGGTTGCGTGATGACGCCATTTCTTAAGTCGGCGTAAAATAATTGAGCCGTACCGCGATAAAATACAAAAGGGCTCGTTGCCATTTTGGCGTGCTTACCTGTTGAGGAAAGCGGTGGTGTACCGTCAACTCTCGCTATTTCTGATGCTAAAATATGTTCACGCATAAGTACCTCGATGATAAAAATTAATCGTTCGATTCAATAACCTGATTAAGCGATTCATTTTTACCAATTAGTTTTTTCTACAAGCCCACGCTATTCTTATTTCCAGTTTCAAAAGACAAAATTTTGCACGTAGTGATAACCGTCACTTAAATGTAAAACCAAGTCTTGATAATGACCGTACAGTCTATATTCGTATGCGTGCCGCTTGCGAATTTAATTTAAAAACCATAAATGGAGAATTAAACATGGCATTGATTAATACTGCTATCAAACCTTTTAAAGCAACAGCGTTTAAAGACGGCGAGTTTGTAGACGTAAGCAGCGAAGACATTAAAGGTAAATGGGCAGTTTTCGTATTCTATCCAGCTGATTTCACGTTTGTTTGCCCAACTGAGCTTGGCGATATTGCTGATAAGTACGAAGAACTTCAATCGCGCGGCGTAGAGGTATTTTCAGTATCTACAGACACGCACTTTACACATAAAGCATGGCACGATTCTTCAGACACAATCAACAAGATTAAGTTTGCAATGATCGGCGACCCTACAGGCGAAATTACACGCAACTTCGATTGCATGCGTGAGAACATGGGTCTTGCTGACCGTGCAACGTTTGTTGTTGACCCTGAAGGTATCATCCAAGCGATGGAAATTACCTCTGAAGGTATTGGTCGTGACGCAGATGACTTAGTGCGTAAAGTTAAAGCTGCACAATATGTCGCGAACAACCCAGGCGAAGTATGCCCAGCTAAATGGAAAGAAGGCGAAGCAACGCTAGCGCCTTCACTTGACCTTGTAGGTAAAATCTAAGCGACAGGCTTAACATGCCTCACGCATAGTTTATCTCATTGTCGTGAGGCATATTCCATACTAGGAGCGGGTATCCGCTCCTTCATTAATCAATCCCAATTTCCGCTTTGTTGTTGACCACAATTTGGTTGGCGGGGATCGGCGTGTCGAAAATAAGGCAGAACAACCGTGTTAACTAAAGAAATTTTACAGGCATTGAAAGGTTATACCGAAACAATGCAAAAAAACGTGACCTTTGTCGTACAGACCGGTGAACATAGCAAGCGCGCAGAGCTTGTGAAGTTTCTGTCCGACATCGCAGGTGTAAGCGACAAACTCAGCGTTGAAGAGCGTGAAACAAACGGCGAACTTCGCAGTGCAATTAGCTTTTTAATTGAAGCTGACGGCGAAGATACAGGAATCCGCTTTTCGGGTATTCCTGGCGGTCACGAATTCAACTCACTCATTTTAGCAATGCTTCATAGTGCTGGCACTGAACTTAAACTTGATGACAGTGTAAAAGCCATGGTGAAAGCTGTTAATGAACCGCTTAATTTCGAAGTGTTCATTAGCTTGAGCTGCCATAACTGTCCTGAAGTTGTTCAGGCGTTGAACCAGTTTGCATTGCTTAATCCGAACATCAAAACAGAGATGATCGATGGCGGTCTGTATCAGAATTTGATTACAGAACGAGACATCCAAGGTGTGCCAAGTCTTTATCTCAATGGCGAACTGTTCGCAAACGGTAAAGTGGACGCATCGGTACTTATCAATAAATTGCTAGAGCGCGATCCAAGTTTAAAATCTGCCAATAAAGGTGATGCTTTGCCGTTGCAAGATGTAACTGTCATCGGTGGTGGCCCAGCAGGGGTTGCGTCGGCTATTTACAGCGCGAGAAAAGGCTTGAAAGTCGCGATTGTAGCAGAGACATTCGGTGGTCAGGTTAAAGACACTATGGGTATCGAAAACCTAATTTCTGTGCCGAAAACCACTGGTCCAGAACTTGTTGGCAATCTGATGGAGCACGTTCGCGATTACGATATTACGTTAAAAGAGCACGTACGTGTCGATAGCATCGAAAAAGGTAATGTTAAGACTATTACGCTGTCATCCGGTGAACAAATTAAGACCCGTTCTATCATTGTGGCCACTGGTGCACGTTGGAGAGAACTTGGCGTTCCTGGTGAACGTGAGAACATAGGTAACGGTGTAGCGTACTGCCCACACTGTGATGGTCCTTTCTTTAAAGGAAAAGATGTTGCGGTTATCGGTGGTGGTAACTCAGGTATTGAAGCCGCGCTTGATTTGGCGGGGATCGTTAAGTCAGTTACAGTATTCGAGTTTATGCCTGAGCTCAAGGCTGACCAAGTGCTGATTGACCAAGCTGAAAAGCGCGACAACATCACCATTATCAAAAATGCGGCAACCCGTCAGATAACGGCCGAGAATGGCAAAGTAAATGCGATTGAATATCAAGACCGCGCTACTAACGAGATTCACACTCGCGAGTTGGCAGGAGTGTTTGTTCAAATCGGTTTAGTACCTAATAGCCAGTTTATGGAAGATACTGTAGAAATGACACCTTATGGCGAAATTGTCATCGACAGCAAGTGTCATACATCAGAACCAGGCATCTTCGCCGCGGGAGACGTAACCACAGTGCCATACAAGCAGATTGTGATTTCAATGGGCGAGGGGGCTAAGGCATCACTGGCAGCTTTCGAATATCTGCTAAGTCACGATGTTGGCGAAACTGAGAGTGAATCAGAAGCTGCGTAATAACAGCGGTATCAAGAAAAAAAGAAAAGCCGAGTGTTTAACCGCACTCGGTTTTTTTATGTTTCTTTATTGCTAATCTTTAATTTTAGTGTCAGTAAAATTTACACACTGTTGAGAGTTTTATAAAAACTATAATTAAATCAATTTGTTAATTTTTGGCTAGATTTGTGCTTACGAATCACTCGAGAAATGAAAGGACTTAAGTCTCCGCTTAATTCATAAAGGGATATATAAATGAAACTAGCAAAGTTATTCATCACAGCATTCGCGTTGATAGCATCGGCTACAGCAAACGCGTCCATCATTACATTTCAAGGTTCAAGCGTTCAAAACAACGGCGTCACTATGACGTTGGCAGAAGCGCGCGCAGCATGGGAAGCAGCCTTGTATTCTTTCACGGTAGACACTATTGACGGCGCCACAGGCACGGGCGCTACCGGAATTACCACTGCTGCGGGAAATACTTACTCAAATGTAGGTAATGGTAGTTCAATTAGTATAAGTTCTAACTCTGTTCTCGGTAGTGCTCCAGCAATTGGTGGTGACAGAAACTCTGCGTCACTAATTAGCTTCGACGTTGATTTTGCATCACCTGTAAATGCGGTTGGTTTTGATGTTTACGATAATGATGGTGGCGGTATGCAGCTAATATTGACCAATGCGGATACTGGCGTTGAAACAACGTTTGATTTCAATTCATCATCTGGTACGGGCCATTCAGAGTTTTTTGGTATCGTTTTTGACCCAACAGTATTCGTTTCATCGTTGCGCGTTGGTGGCACTGATCCAGGTGGCATCACTACATGGGATAACTTTTCTTTTGGTATAGGTCAGCAAGCGGTTGATATATGCGTACAAGACCCTTCTCTTCCTCAGTGTAGTGCGATTCAAGCATCAGAACCGGCGTCACTTGGCGTGCTGAGTCTGCTTTTCGCTGGCTTGATTGCGGGTCGTAGAGTAAAAAAGTAAACCAACACAATCACTACACTGATAAATGAAAAAAAGTGGCAACTAGCCTTTCAGCTCTCAAACAAAACCCACTCCTTGTAGTGGGTTTTTTATTAGCTAGTCCTAGTTTATAAAATACAAATGATAAGGGTTATCATTTGTATTGTGTTTTGTTAGGATACTGGTCTATTAATCAATGACAGATCATTAATTAGCCTTTATGAACACACAAGCATTAACGTTGCGAGCACTGACAAAAGCCATCTCCGCTACTTCATCTATAAAGGTGAACGAACAAGATGGCACAATCGAAGTAGAAAAAACTCCTATCGAAAAAGTAGGCATTGCCACAAGACACTCGCTTTTTGGTGTTAGGCGAACAGTCAATGCATCTTTGACTTACTCTTTCTAGGAACTTTCATGCTAATTGTTTCAGCTATTGTTTTTACTTTTTTTGCCATTGCTTTGCTCTATAAAAGCTGGCGTGCTCAATCGACTACTCATTTTGTAGTAGCCCTACTGATATGGATAGCATCAGGCGTAATGTGGTCTTATGCGCTAGGGTGGGAGTTTGGTGTATTTTACACCTTATGTTTACCTGGCATATTGGTATGGCCTTTCATTGCCAGAAATCAGGTTATATTGCCGGCACCGAGAAATATTCCTCAACCTAGGCCCATTAATTTAAACCTTCGAAGCACCGCAACTCATATTGGCCACACAGTAGTGGTACTTGTTTTGTTAATGCTTGCGAGTGTCCTCGTAACCCTTGCTTTGTGCGCCATTTTTCCGTTTTCTATTGCAGGAAAGTTAGGCCTAGGTGTTGTTCTTCTTCCCTTGTTGTGGGGAGCTGCAATTTATCATTATCTGGCTACAGCGAATAAAGGCGTAGCGTTAGGCATTTATGCTCTCGCATCATGTCTTAGTGTGCCTGTTCTTTTTCTTTTACCCATGTAGGGAAAGGTGTAATAAAAATAATGGATAAGATGACTAAACAAAGCGCACTTCAAGCACACAGCTGGGCAGGCATATTTTTAAGTGTTCTACTATTTCTCGTGTGTTTATCAGGCACCATTGCGGTATTCCACTTGGAATTCGAACGATGGGAGCAGCCGCATATTCAAGAGATGGAGAATGTAACTCCAAGCGCCATAGAAAAAGCGATGGACAGTTTCTTGGAAAACAATACGCAAGAGACTCATCACTTGTATGTCGTTTTGCCTACGTCGGATATTCCTCGTTTAGTGGTAGAGAACGATCATATAGCGTTTTTTGCAGATACAGAGGGAAACTTACTTGAGAAAGAAGATGTGGGATTTACCCAAATGTTGGTCGACCTTCACCTGTATCTTAATTTGCCGCATAGCTGGGGAATGATACTGGTGAGTGCGCTCGGCGCGGTGATTTGCGCGTTGATATTCTCAGGTATTGTGGCACACAAGCGGATAACGAAAGACGCTTTTAAATTGCGCCGCAAAGGTAACGGACAGCAGGCACAAATCGATTTACACAACCGCTTTGGGTTGTGGGCGGCACCATTTCATTTGCTCATTGGTGTAACGGGTGCCTATTTCGGTATGGCAGGAATCATTCTTGTTACAGTCGCTACTATTAGTTATGAAGGAGACCGCGAAGCAGTTATCGATCAGATATTTACGCCTGATCCAGTGTTATCACCCCAAGAAGGGAAGCCAGCCATTGGCAAAGCGTTTGCGCAAATGACGACGTTAGCACCTGAAAAGTCTCCTATATTTCTTACTGTGCACGAAGTCGGAGAGCCTGAACAGTTTATTGAAATATATGCAAAAGCGCCAAATAGAATGATTTATGCCGAAGGCTACCGGTTTGATACTGCAGGAAATTATATTGGCGTTGCGGGTTACGAGCATGGAGAGTGGGGTAAGCAACTAGCTTGGTCTATGTATCGACTTCATTTCGGTGACTTTGCAGGTCTTGTCAGCAAATGGCTCTACTTTGTGCTTGGTGTAATGCTCACTATGCTTTGTGTCTCGGGAGTGGAAATATGGCTAGCTAAAAAAGCACATCCACCTTTAGCGTCGCGTTTGTGGTATGCCACCGTATGGGGAAGTGTGAGTGCATTGGCCTTTACTGCCATAGCCGATATGCTGTCTGCATCGTCGTTGATTGGCATATTCTGGGGGATAATGGTACTTAATGTTGTTCTGACAATCCTAATCAAAGGCTTATCGAAAGCCATATGGCTGCTATTGTCAGGCATTAGCGTTTTACTTTTGCTCATTACTTACGCCGTAGTGCATGCAGAAGCATTCTTCACCGTATCTGCGCTCCAGCTCAATGGTCCCATGGCCGTATTTGTACTGTGGAGTTTTTGGCGAGCCAATCGCTTGATTAAATTCGAAGACACAGTGCGTCAACACAGCGACGCTACACAGCATAATGCGCCGCAACCAGTGACACAGGCTTAGTTACGTTTCTTTTGCTTCCAAGTACCACCATAAACATAGTTTGGGTGGTGCTTGGCATTGGATTGGCAAGACTTACACACAATGAGCCAGCCATCTCCTACATTTATTCGATATTGAACGGATGCCAACACGCCACAACTGTCACATGCTCTTGCTTCTTTAAGCCTTTCTTTCTTTCCCATACGCCTCGTTTGTATTTCTATCCAACGCCAAAACCTTATTACTGTTATACGGTAAAAAGACTAAGCACCGCCGCACGGTAAACAGAAGCTAAACAAAACGTAATGAAACGAAATCGATATCAGGCAGGTCATAATTAAGAGTTCAACCAGCAATAAAGCGTTACGCTTTGCTCTAGCGTAAACACATTTAGAAACATTTTAGCTAAAAGCTAAGTAGAAGCGTCAAATTCCCTGTGGCACTATCTGGCAAGATTTATGGTATTGACGAGTGTGTGTCATTCAGTAACAAAACATTAAGGACGTTTTCAAATGATAAAAGTGTGCAAGCTTTCTTCAGTCGCACTGGCGGTAACGGTTTCTCTTCTCGCGGGATGCGGAGGAGGCGGTGGCAGTAGTTCTACAACGCCTACCACTCCGACAACGCCAACCACTCCTACAACGCCAACCACACCCGAAACCGGTGAGTGGGAAGCAGGTGTTTACGAAAGCCAGTCAAACTTCATTGCAAAATGCGCGTCACCAAGAACTGGCATCGACCCGTTTTCTGGCGAACCATATCCTGATACTCAAGGCACAGCCATGGATGAAAAACTGTGGCTACGCTCGTGGACCAATGACACATATCTTTGGTATGACGAAGTTCCAGACAACAACCCTGAAAACTTCTCTGTACTTGGCTATTTTGACCAGTTAAAAACCACTGAGTTAACGCCAAGCAATACGCCAAAAGACAATTTCCATTTTTCTCAGGCTACTGACGAATATAATCAGCTGTCACAATCGGGCGTTTCTTCAGGTTATGGTTTTGACTGGGAATTTGTAAACAATACGCCACCGCGTGAGCTTGTAGTGAGATATACCGAAGATAATTCACCAGCAGCACAAGCTGGTGTGCCCCGCGGTGCCAAGTTAACGCGTGTTAATGGCGTTGATTTTGTGAACGATAATACCCAGTCTGGCGTGAACCTTATAAATGCTGGGTTGTTTCCTGAAAATGCTGGCACAACCGTAAGTTTCGAGTTTGAATTGCAAGACGGTTCGACCTTGTCTACTGAGATTACATCAGGTGATATAGTGGTTTCTCCAGTACAAAACGTAAAAGTGCTGGATACCGCCTCAGGCAAAATGGGCTATTTTCAATTCAATACCTTTATTCGGACTGCACAAGAAGGGTTGATAGGGGCTTTCAATCAATTTGTTGATGAGAACGTAACAGAACTTGTCATTGACTTACGTTATAACGGTGGTGGTTTATTGGCTTTGGCATCTCAGATGTCGTATATGGTTGCAGGCCCTAGTCAAACTAATAACGCCACTTTTGAAACCTTAAGATTTAATGATAAGAATCCGACAAGAAATCCTGTGACGGGAAGCACTATTAGACCCACGCCTTTCTACTCAAACGAAATTGATTACGTGGAAGGCGTGTTAACTGATAACGTACTACCTAGTTTATCGTTAACTCGTGTTTACGTTATTACCACTGGCGCCACATGCTCTGCCAGTGAGGCGGTTATGAATGCGCTAAGTGGAATAGATGTTGAAGTGGTTCAAATTGGTTCAACGACATGTGGTAAGCCCTACGGTTTCTATCCCACTGATAACTGTGGTGAAACCTACTTTACCATTCAGTTTCAGGGCGTGAATAATAAGGGCTTTGGCGACTATGCCGACGGCTTTATGCCCACAACTACGCCTAACTTTGGTTTTGAACTACCTGGATGTGAAGTGCAAGACGATTTCACTAAAGGTTTAGGCGATCCTGAAGAAGGGATGTTATCTGCGGCGTTACAATACTCAGAAACAGGTACATGTCCAGTAGTGGCAACGTCGGTCCAGCCAATTGAACAGCGTGCTTCAAGTCATTTTCAGGCAGAAAGTTTATTGTCAATACAAACGCCTGATGAAAGAAAAGAAGCCTTGTTTTTACACAACAAAATTAACGAGCCAATTATTTCGGAGCCCAAGTAATGAGATACGCAGCATACGTTGGAGCATCGCTACTTACGTTATCGTTAATGGGAGGATGTATGCTGACGCAATCTGATGAGGCAACTCCTGCAACGCTTACCTCGGTTTCGTTATCGCAAAAGGCAGGTATCGCAGAGGTTATTAGCGCTTGGTATGGCGGTATTGATATCACGCTTGCTGATAATGTCTTCACAGAATCCTCTGAACTTTCTATCGAACGAAAAGTGCATAAAGATGATAGGGGGCTGCCAATAGAAGGGCGTCACGATAATCCTGTGTTTACATTTAGTTTGCTAAAACAGGGTGAAAAATGTGTTTTGCGCAATAACCAAACGGGTGAAACGCAAGTTATTGAAGGGCTTTCTTGTAAAAGCAGTGATGTTTGAGCGCGCCTTTTGATAAGCTGGAAACAACACCAAGCCCCATAAAAAAGCGCCTCAACGGCGCTTTTTTTATCAAATGTTGGACTAGCCAAAGTAACGTTGGGGTTTTTCTAATGTTTGTTACTCGGCTGTTTTGGTCTTGAAGTGTTGCTTCTAGATGCAGAAGTCCCTGACCGGCCATTCTTATTGGCTTGCCCCGCACTATTGCGATTTTGTTTTGACCCGTTCCTGCCTTTATTCGTATTTTTGCGTTGAAACGACGGCGGAAGGCCAGTGTGTTTAGTTAGCGCACGTTCACCACGTCGACCTCGAGATGCTTTTTGGCGCTTCTCATCGGCTGTCTCTGGTGGCACAAGGTGTTGCGAGCCGCGGCCAATTAAGTCTTCACGTCCCATTTTTATCAAAGCCTCACGTATTTGAGCGAAGTTCTTCGGGTCGTGATAACGCAGCATCGCCTTGTGTAGTCTTCGGTGAATTTCCCCTTTAGCAGAGGGCACTTCTTCGCTGTCTTTGGTGACCTTACGCAACGAATTCACTTCGGTATGGTACATAGTGGTCGCAGTAGCCATAGGTGACGGATAGAAGTTCTGTACCTGATCTAGCTTGAATTTATTTTCTTTTAGCCAAATGGCCAGACTCAGCATATCTTCATCGGTTGTTCCCGGATGAGAAGCAATGAAGTAAGGAATAAGATACTGCTTTTTACCTGCTTCTTGTGAGTATTTATCAAACAACTCTTTAAAGCGATAGTAGCTGCCCATTCCTGGCTTCATCATCTTAGAAAGCGGCCCTTCCTCAGTATGTTCTGGTGCAATCTTCAAATAGCCGCCTACGTGATGAAGCGCAAGCTCTTTCACATATTCAGGGTCTTCCACGGCAAGGTCATAGCGTACACCCGATGCAATAAGTATTTTTTTGATACCTGGCAGGTTACGCGCTCGGCGATACAAGTCGATGGTAGGCTTGTGATCAGTATCCATATGCGCACAGATACTGGGGTAAACACAAGACGGGCGCCTGCAGGTTGCTTCGGCCTTCGGGCTCTTACAGCGCAATCGATACATGTTTGCCGTTGGGCCACCTAAATCAGAGATAACACCAGTAAAACCAGGCACAGTGTCGCGAATTTGCTCAATCTCTCGAATAATAGAATCTTCAGAGCGGCTTTGAATAATACGACCTTCGTGCTCGGTAATAGAGCAGAATGTGCACCCGCCATAACAGCCACGCATAATATTGATACTAAAACGTATCATGTCGTAGGCAGGAATTTTTGCATCGCCATAAACAGGGTGAGGTACGCGTTGATAGGGTAAGTCAAACACCGCGTCCATTTCATCTGTTTCAAGTGGCATGGCCGGCGGGTTGATCCAAATATGTCTATCGCCGTGGCGCTGCATCAAGGCTCTTGCACAGCCAGGGTTGGTTTCTTGGTGTAAGATGCGCGACGTATGGGCGTAAAGTACCTTGTTATCTTTTACTGTCTCATAGGCTGGTAGTTTTACGTAGACGTTTTCCCACGGCTTGCGTTTCTCTTTTTCCTTTTGAGCAGGTTGAATGACAATAGGCGTGGCTTCTGGCGCTTCACTGCTTTTAGCGTCTTTGTCTTGAGAGTCGCATTCAGGTTCCATTTGATACGGACTAGGGATCGGATCTATTTTTCCGGGCCTATCTAATGATGTCGAATCAACTCCTTGCCACTCTGGCAATGCTTCTTTTACGATAATGGCCGTGCCGCGAATGTCTCGTAAATCGGCAATATTTTCGCCTGCTGCTAATCGGTGTGTAACTTCAACAAGCGGGCGTTCGGCATTACCGAAAAATAGCATATCGGCCTTTGAATCAAATAACACTGAGCGGCGTACTTTCTCGCTCCAATAGTCATAGTGAGCAATACGTCTTAAGCTTGCTTCGATACCGCCAACGATAACAGGTACGCCCTTAAATGCTTCCCGACAGCGTTGTGAGTAAACAGTTACCGCGCGGTCTGGTCGTTTACCGCCAACATTCCCCGGTGTGTAGGCGTCATCATGGCGCAACTTTTTATCTGATGTATAGCGGTTGATCATTGAGTCCATATTGCCCGCAGTGACACCGAAATACAGGTTGGGTTTACCCAACTTCATAAAGTCATCTTTACTGGTCCAGTCGGGCTGAGAGATGATGCCTACGCGAAAACCATGTGCCTCAAGTACCCGACCAATAACAGCCATTCCAAAGCTTGGATGGTCAACATACGCATCGCCGGTAACCAAAATTACGTCACAACTGTCCCAACCTAGAGCGTCCATCTCTTCCTTCGACATTGGTAAGAAAGGCGCTGTCCCGAGGCAGTGCGGCCAATATTTTGGGTAAGAAAACAGACCGCGGTCGGCTTTTATGGTGGCTTGCATAGTATTCACATCTAGATAAAACAGAAAATGGCTGAAATGCGCGTGAGCAGAATTCAGATTTGAGGGGTAATTATAACAGTCTTATTGGATAGACGGTATAGCACTGTCATTAAATTACAGCGCTTTGTTTGCCAGAATGCTTTCACATTTACGCTAGATTTTGTTTACCATAAACTCGTTTAGGAAGTGAATGAGGCGTGTGATTTGGTTATTCCAAATAAACACCGAGTAAAGTAGCATGTATCGTGTAGACCTACCATGTTGTTGAAACGTATCACAAAAGGTCGACACGCAAGAAAAATTATAATGTCTTGAATGCATTCTAAGGCTGACAGAACGATTTTCGCTTAACACACTTTTTATCACTGGGGCTATTATGGCTTATTGGTTATTCAAAACAGAACCTGACGCGTTTTCCATTGACGATTTGGCCAATAGAGAAAACCAGACCGAACCATGGGACGGTGTGCGAAACTATCAAGCCAGAAACTTTTTACGCGATGATGTGGCGCTTGGTGATCGCGTGTTTATTTACCACTCTAGCTGTAAACACGTTGGTATTGCGGGTGTCGCTGAAGTTGTTAAAGCAGGTTATCCAGACGCCACGCAATTTGACCCTGAGTCTAATTATTACGATCCCAAATCACAGCCAGAGTCACCACGCTGGTTTCGCGTAGATGTAAAATTTGTCGAAAAATTTCACGAGGTATTGCCTTTGGCAGAAATAAAGGCGATGCCTGCTATTGTTGAATTGCCGTTAGTTAAGAAAGGTGGCCGTTTAAGTATCATGCCGGTGAGCGAGAACGAATGGCAGCAGCTCTATGCCGCTGCCAAATAGCGTAATCGCATTATTTTATTTTGAAAGTGTAAAGCGGGTATCAGCATCGCGAAGTAGATAAAGGGCAAAGCACGCACCCCACATCGGCCATGCAGCGAAAAATAACAAGTTATTGAATGCATCAATGTATTGTGGGAATGACGATAACGTTGACCCACCGTGAAGCAGAAATATAAGGCCGTAAGTGTAACGTTTAGCAACGCCTGCTAAAAATGCCAATACAAGGGCTAGCTGAAGTGCCCCCATAATGTAAACGGCCGTTTCAGCTAAACCACCAATGCCGTAAAAGTGTTCAAAAATTTTCATGCTATGAGCAGGGTTAACGAATTTATCGAGTGTCCAGACAAACATGACAATGAAAATGGTGATGCGCAGTGACAGTAGCGCCCAGCCTAAACGATTAGAAATATCTGATTGAGTGTTTTGCATAATAGCTCCGAGTTTTAATTATGTGACACAATAGAACGAGTGTTCAAAAAAATAATTTCAAAAAGTTTTTTGTTATTGAAAATAAATATGTGCTGAAATTTTTCAGAGTACGTATCGGTCTTGTCGAACAAGAAATAAAAAATTGGATTGGTAAATGAGAAAAGTAATTGGCGTAGCCGCTAGTGCATTAGCGCTTGCTGTAAGTCAGGGAATTGCGGCGCAACAAATATCAGATATTGAAGTGGTTGAAGTGAAAGGTGATAAGCAATCACTTGATACGCTCTACCCAGGTGACAATACCTTAAAAGGGCTATTTGGCAATGGTTTAACCGCAGCAGAAACACCGCGTTCAGTGACCTCATTATCTGCAGAGGCTATAGAAGCGCTCAACATCAACGACTTGCATGATATTGTGAAAGCTGCGCCAAATGCCTATGCTTCTAGCGGTTTTGGTACGCCTAGCTTGCCTAGTATCCGCGGACAGTTGGGAGAGCTATTTCAAGACGGAGTGCGTCGACAAGCGGGTAATAATGGTTTTGGTTTACCACTATCGTTTAACAGTGTTGAACAAATTGACGTTGTAAAAGGTCCTTCACCTGTGTTGTTTGGTAGCACGCAGCGCAACGGCGGCTTTGTTAATTTACAAACCAAGGTAGCGCCCACTGCAGAAAGTCAGGGCAAAGTAACGCTGCGCGCTGGACGCTGGGACCAATACTCTGCACAGGTTGATTATGGCACTGCCCTAGAGGAAGGTAAAAGTGGGGTTCGCGTAAGTGCTGAGTACCTAGACCATGGTAGTTTCTATGACTTTGCAAATCGCGAAAGTACCAATGTGTTTGTAGCCTATCGCTATACGCCAAGTGACGTGCTGACGTGGGACGTTAGCGCAGAATTTTATGACACTGATTACCCAGACAATGCTGGTATTAACCGCCCAACACAAGATTTAATCGATAACGGTATTTATATTACTGGGCAGGGCGTACAAGCCAACGGTAGCAGTGTCCCTGGAGCTGGCGCTATTATTTCACCTACCGGCGAAGTGGTTATCCCTAGAAATCGCGTTTTTACTAATCCAAACGATATCAATGGTGCTGAAACGACCATTTTGCGCAGTAACGTCGAGTATCAATATTCTGAGCAAATAGCAGTGCGCAATGTGTCATATTATCAGTATCTAGAGCGCGAAGAAATTGCACAAAATAGCTTTGTAGAGATTATTGATGGTGCGGACACTTTTGAAAACCGCACTGAAGTGGATGTAAAGTGGGATAATTCGCAACTTACGACATTTGGTTTGGCTATTCGCTACAACGATGTGCTTGGCTACAGTCAATTTACAACTGAAGCTGACAACCCGATTGATTTAACAGGGCCGCTATCTAATCGTGTTATTGAGCTCACCGATGCGCAAAAAGCCCGTTTGGTAGAGTTGCGTCCGGGCGTGTTTGTATCACCTGGTGCGCAATACGATCTTGATGGGGATGGGGCTGGCGATTTTAATCTTTCAGATACAACCGATTCCACAGCATGGCAAACAGGTTTAGCGTTGCAGCAACGCTCAACGTGGACCGACAGGTTCTCGACAATTGCTGGTGTTCGCATAGATTACTACGATGTTGAAGCACGTGATCCTCTGGCGCCAGAAGGGGTAGAAGCGGCGTCAGACAGCTATAGTGATACCCTCACTAGTTACCAAATAAGCGCATTATATAAGCTCAACAATGCCGTAAATGTTTATGCTGCTTTCTCAGAGAATGACGCTACGTCTAATAGTATGGCGGGCGGAACTGTGCTTGGCGGCAACAACGAAATAAATCCGTTGAACTTTGCTACTGAAAATACCCTGTACGAGGTTGGCATTAAATACGCCCCGAGTAACAATTGGTATGCCGAGGCGTCTGTTTTTGACCAAACACGTAGCTTGCGAAATCGTGACGGCAGTAATAGCGGCGTCAAAACACAAGGGGTAGAACTACAACTGTTCTATCAAGCAGATGATTATTGGGTTAATGCTGCGTACAGCTATCTTGATGCACGTTTTGATAATTCAGCGGCATTTCAAGGTACTTCACAAGTTGCCGATGCGTTTGACAACAGTCGCCCTGATATAATTGAAGGCAATGCTGTTGGATCGCCGTCATTTACGGCATTCGCACCATCTAGTTCACGTGTACAGGGAATTCCTCCGCAAATTGTGTCTATCAATGCTGGGTGGCAGGTAAGTGATGACGTGCGTGTAGGAGCAAGTGCTTTGTATACCAAGTCATTCCCGCTTGATTTCTTACAAACTGTTAAAATACGCGACCAATATACAATAGACTTAAATGCAGACTATTTTGTGAACGACGATTTGCGCCTGCGTTTAGACATTATTAATGTCACTGACGAAGAGAACTGGCAACCATTGTTCGAAGGCGGCTATTTTGGCGCTACCTTGGTAATGCCGAATGTGCCAAGACATGCACAAGTTACCATGCAGTATGCGTTTTAAGGGGTAAGAATCACAATGTTTAAAAAAATAGCGCTTTTGGCAGTGATTGCTGCCGCTATCACAGGCTTCTTCTATTTCGACTTAAATAGTTATTTAACCTTGGAAGGTATGAAGGGATCGCTGACTACTTTTCAACGTGAAATAGAAGCGAACCCAGTAGTCAGCATTGGCGTATTTTTCGCAGTTTACGTGGCTGTGACTGCGCTGTCTTTACCAGGAGCTGCTATTTTGACTCTTGCGGCTGGCGCGTTGTTTGGTCTAGCGCAAGGGCTTGTCATTGTCTCATTTGCCTCAAGCATTGGTGCTACACTTGCTTTTCTGGTGTCGCGTTTCATATTGCGAGATACGGTGCGCAATAAGTTTAAGGACAAACTTAACAAGATTGATGAAGGCGTTGAAAAGCAGGGCGCTTTTTACTTATTTACGTTGCGCTTAGTACCAGTATTCCCTTTCTTTCTTATCAACTTATTAATGGGTCTTACCTCACTTAAGACATGGACATTCTATTGGGTTAGCCAAGTGGGTATGCTTGCGGGGACCGCAGTGTATGTGAATGCCGGAACGCAGTTGGCGCAAATTGATAGCTTAGCTGGCATTGTCTCTCCGGGTCTTATCTTTTCTTTCGTGTTGCTCGGTATTTTTCCCTGGATTGCGAAAGCTATTGTTGCGGTTGTAAATCGTCGTCGCGTTTATAAAGGCTACACCAAACCAAAGAGCTTCGATCGCAACTTGGTTGTGATTGGTGCAGGCGCGGGTGGCTTGGTGACAAGTTATATTGCAGCGGCAGTAAAAGCAAAAGTAACCCTTGTTGAAGCTGGCGAAATGGGCGGCGATTGCCTTAATTATGGCTGTGTGCCAAGTAAAGCTATTATTAAATCTGCAAAAGTTGCTACTCAAATGCGAAATGCAGACAGCTATGGTCTAGATGCGGTCACGCCCACGATGTCTTTTAAAAATGTTATGGCTAGGGTCCACGACGTTATTGCGGCTATTGCGCCAAATGACAGTGTTGAGCGCTACACTAATCTGGGCGTCGATGTAGTTAAAGGCTACGCCAAAATTATCGACCCTTGGACGGTAGAAATTAAGAAAAATGATGGTGGTATTCAAACCCTAACAACGAAGAATATTGTTGTAGCTACGGGGGCCGCGCCTTTTGTACCTGATTTGCCGGGGATTAAAGACAGTGGGTATGTAACTTCTGACACACTTTGGGCAAAATTTGCTGACAAAGAAGATGCGCCTAAAAAGCTTATTGTGCTTGGCGGTGGGCCGATCGGTTGTGAATTAGCACAAGCATTTTCTCGTTTAGGAAGTGACGTTACACAAGTTGAGCTGGCGCCACGATTGATGGGTCGAGAAGATGCTGACGTTGCCGAATATGCAGAGTCAGTGCTGCGAGAGAGCGGTGTAAATGTGCTTACATCGCATAAAGCACTTCGATTTGAACACGATGACGGTGTGAAAGTACTTATCGCTGAAAAAGAAGGGCAAGAACTGGCTATCGAATATGATGAAGTCATTGTGGCGGTTGGTCGCAAAGCAAGGCTCACGGGCTTTGGCCTTGAAGATTTAGGTATTCAGTTTGACCGTACCATAGAAACTGACGAGTACTTACAAACATTAATGCCAAACATTTTTGCAGCTGGTGACGTGGTAGGCCCTTATCAATTCACTCATGTTGCAGCGCACCAAGCATGGTATGCAGCGGTAAATGCTCTGTTTGGCACCTTTAAGAAGTTTAAAGTCGACTACCGCGTAATTCCATGGACAACATTTATTGACCCTGAGGTGGCGCGTGTGGGTCTTAACGAGCGTGATGCTAAAGAACAAGGTATAGATGTTGAAGTAACGCGCTATGAATTTGCCGAATTAGATAGAGCGGTTGCCGAGAGTGCGCGCAAGGGCTTCATTAAAGTGCTCACGCCACCAGGTAAAGATAAAATTCTAGGTGTAACGATTGTCTCTGAACACGCTGGGGATTTACTTGCTGAGTTTGTCATTGCTATGAAATACGATCTGGGTCTTAATAAAATTCTTGGTACCATTCACGCGTATCCTACATGGGCTGAGGGCGCGAAATATGCAGCTGGCAATTGGAAGCGCGCTAACGCGCCGGAAAAGCTACTAAATTACGTAGAAAAGTATCACACGTGGCGTCGCGGATAATTCCTATGGTTCATGCCGCGGTTGGTTTGAGTTAATGGAAGTTCTGGTTAAAACTTGGCTAACTGCGGTTGCTGTGTGTTTTTTATATACGTGTAGCGCAAGTGTGGCGGCACAAGATACTAATCTTGTAACTCACTCATTAGCGCGAAAAGGTAACAGCGAAAAACAAGATACCGAAACCGTGCACTTTTATGCATGGGGCGGTAGTGCTCAGGTAAATAGCTATTTGCAGTGGGTAAGCGAGCAAGTTTCGCAACAGTACAATATTCGCTTTCAGCATGTGAAACTTGCTGATACAAGTGATGCAGTATCACGCGTATTGGCAGAAAAAGCCGCGGGAAATCATACAAACGGCAGTGTAGACCTTATTTGGATCAACGGTGAAAACTTTGCTGCAATGAAAGAGCATGAGTTATTAACCAAAAACTGGGTATCATCACTTAGATATTTCCCTTTGACCAACCCACACGAAAATACAGCAATGGTGACGGATTTCGGGGAATCAACACTCGGAATGGAAGCGCCTTGGGGTAAAGCATCATTAGTCTTTTATTATCGCCAGCAACACTTACAACACTTAGCAATTCCACCACCACAAACTATTCATGAGCTGCTTGATTTTGCGCAACGGTCCCCCGGACGATTTACTTATCCTGTACCCAGTGACTACCTTGGAATTACTTTTCTTAAATATGCCATCATTGCCCTAAACGAAGATAGACAAAATGTGTTCTATCAACCCGTTAGTGAAAGTGCGCTTAAAAGCGTACTTCCCGCACTTTGGCAGTACTTAGACGCGTTGCACCCTGTCATGTGGCGACGTGGTGAAACCATGCTAAGGCAAGCATCGCAGCTACAACGGTTAATGGGCTCTGGCGAGTTGTCGATAGCATTTTCATTCACTGCGGCTGAGATCCCAAGTGCAGTAGAACGCTTTGATCTTCCTAAAGACATACGCACCTATGTTATGCATGACGGCAGTCTTGCCAACGTACATTTTGTAGGGTTGACTTACAACTCTTCAGTAAAAACCGCGGCGAAGACCGTAGTAGATTTTTTATTATCACCCAAGGCACAAGCGCAAAAACAAAAACTAAAGGTGTGGGGAGATGAGTCTGTGCTTGATTTATCGCTACTTAGCCCAAGCGATAGGGCTTTGTTTGACCAAGAGGGGGGGCACCCTTCAGCACTGGATAAATCACAGAAGGTTAAGCTGATAGCAGAGCCTCATTCAAGTTGGGCCGACGCTATTCGTAATGCTTGGTATGAGCGCTACGGAGTGCGCTACTGATGTTTACCTCTTTCACCGTTACCGCTAGGTGGCTTTTGTTATGCATTTTGTGTGTGCCGGTTGTGGGTGGCTTTGTGGGCGTTGTATTTCCAGCTTTAGGCTATTTCCCTGCAATAGGCGCAACGCAATTCAGCGCTCAACCGTTTGCAACCTTGTTCGCAACAACCGGTATTGCCAAAATGATGTTGCTATCGCTATTCACCGGCCTTGGCTCTACATTGTTAGCCTTTATTGGCGCGTGTTGTCTTCTCGCGTGGTGCTATCAAACTCGCTTTGTCGAAAAATTGCAGGCATTGCTAAGTCCATTTTTAGTCTTTCCTCATGCAGCAGCGGCCATTGCATTGCTTTTTGTGTTGAGTCCATCGGGCTTTTTCGCCCGTTTATTCACTACCGACAACGATATTTTGGTGACAACGTCAGCACATAGCTTTCCCCACGACCCTTATGGTTTAAGCGTGTTGTTTGCGCTTGCACTTAAAGAATTACCGTTTATTTTGCTGATGGCGCTTGGGGTGATGTCTCAGCCGATTGTGGCCAAAAAAATATCTGGGTACAGCAAGGTAGGCGCATCGCTAGGTTATTCCAGCGTAGCGCGGTTCTTTTTGTTGGTCCTGCCAACCATTTTTCCTCAAATTCGATTACCATTGCTTGCGGTATTAGTATTTGCAACTTCAAACGTAGAAATTCCATTGATTTTGGGGCCGAATAATCCAAGCACGCTTGCCGTAGCCGTTCTACATTGGTTCAATCATATTGATTTGTCGATGCGATTGTTAGGTTCTGCGGGTGCTGTTCTGCAGGTCGGTATATCAAGCGCAGCACTGGGGCTATTTGTTGTTGGTGAGCGTATTGTTGTGGTACTAGGGCGAGCGCTTTTAGTAAATGGTAATCGCCGCTTGTTTGATAATGCCGTAGTGGTAACCGGCGTGTCTATATTCGCTGTTTATATGGTGCTAATAGGCACCATCATGTATAGCACTTTTGCTTATTCAGTGGCGTCCTACTGGGTATTTCCGAATTTACTCCCTGAAGATACGACATGGTTGCATTGGCAAACAGTAGTTAACGCTATTGAAAAGCCATTAAGCAACACACTCGTTCTTGGTGGTCTAGTAAGTACTTCGTCTGTGTTACTGGTGTTGTTTGCACTGGAAAGCCAGATGCTAAAACCGACAAAGCGTGTAATGTCATTCGTCTTTTCCGTTTCAGTGTTTTTACCACTGCTTGTTCCAGGCGTTGCGTTTTTGTACGGGTTAGTATGGTTGCAACAGTTAGTGCTTCAATCTGCCACATGGTTTCATACGTACATAGCCCATATGGTTTACGTTGTGCCGTACGTTTATTTGTCGCTTGCGGTAGCGTATCGTAAATTTGACGCTCGCTATATTGTGGTAGCACAAAGCCTTGGTAAGTCACCGTGGCAAGTATTTGTGTATATCAAATTACCATTGATGCTGGGAGCTATCCTTATTGCGTGGGCTTTAGGCCTTGCTATCAGTTTCAGCCAATACTTACCAACATTATTGGCATCGGGTGGCGTTATTCCTACAGTAACTACTGAGGCAGTAGCATCGGCATCAGGCAGCAGTACACGTCTTAGCGCTGTTTACGTCATCATTCAAGCCACATTACCACTAATAGGGTTTGTATTAGCGTGGACCTTGCCTCGTTTCATGTTCAACCCCAAACAAGGTGTTTCATGAGTATCAACAATGATGGTCGCATAAAAAGGGTGAGCGATGTCAAAGGATAAAAACGTGCTTGACCTACAACAATTAGTTATCTCAAATGGTGACGCTGAATTAGTAAAGTTAAGTGCGCGCGTGAATGCAGGTGAAGTGTTGACAGTAATGGGTCCAAGTGGCTCTGGGAAATCAACGCTATTACAAGCCATAGCGGGGCAACTGTCTGCGCCGTTTGATTTTACTGGGCGTATCTTGCTTAGCGGCGAGGACATTACACACAAACCTGCGCATCGTCGACACATTGGGGTGATGTTTCAGGATGCATTGTTATTTGAGCATATGACCGTTGAAGAAAATATTGCCTTTGCCATGCCAAAAGGTAGGTTTGCCAATAAACAAGCACGAATGAATGCTATTGAAGTTATGCTTGAAACGTTCGAGCTTAACGGCATGCAAAAAAGATCGGTGAGCGCTCTGTCGGGTGGTCAGCAGGCGAGGATATCGTTGTTGCGAACCCTAAGTTCACAACCAAAGGCAGTGCTGCTCGATGAGCCTTTTAGTAAATTAGATGCTAGCCTGCGTGAGCACATTCGTACATGGACGTTTGAGCAGTTAAAAATTCATAATATACCTGCGGTTTTGGTCACTCATGACAAAGAAGACGCCATTGCAGCAGGTGGCGAAATAATAGAGTTATCAAAATGCTAGACGCCAAAATTACGCCTTTTATTAAACCTGTACTAAGGCCTTTAATTGTAGGCCTAGATAAAATTGGGATAACGCCGAATCAAATAACTGTCGCGGGCTTCTTGATAGGCTTATGCGCCGTTCCCTTTATTATTCTTAACTGGTGGGGGGCCGCGCTGGGTTGCATTATAGGAAATAGGATTTTTGACGGTATTGATGGTGAACTTGCTCGTTATCAAAAAAGCAGTAGTAGCGCGGGTGGTTTCCTTGATATCTGCCTGGACTTTTTATTTTATGCCGCTATCCCTCTGGCATTCGGAATAGCAAACCCCGCGTTGTGGGGTGTACCTGCAATGGTATTGCTGGCAACTTTTATAGGGACAGGTAGTAGCTTCTTGGCGTTTGCCATCGCAGCTGAGAAGTTTCAAATAGACCGACCTCAGTTTCAAAATAAGAGTTTTTACTATATGCAGGGGCTAACTGAGGGAAGCGAGACCATCGTTGTCTTCTTAGCATTTTGTATATGGCCAAGCTACTTTCCAGTATTGGCTTATTTGTTCGCAGCAGCGTGTTTAATTACGTTAGTTACTCGTATTGTTGGGGGCTTTTTCACACTTAAGCGGGTAGAGTCAGAAAACGGTAGTAGGTAACGTTTATCATGGATAATACGTCAATTATTAGACTAGGTGTGTTTTTAGGGGTTTTCACTGTTATGGCAGTGCTTGAAGCCTACAAACCTGCACGGCAGGCGGTGTTAAATAGAAAGACCCGCTGGGTAGGTAACCTTGCTATGGTGGTATTCGGTGCCGTCGCTGCAAGAGTGCTTTTACCTACTACATTAATAGGCGTGTCAGCGTGGGCTCAAACCAATGAAATTGGCCTATTTAACGTTGTTAATACACTTCCTGCTACATTGGTAGTAGTGCTTTGCGTGGTTGTGCAAGATGTGATTATTTATTGGCAGCACAGACTGTTTCATTCCATACCCTTGTTGTGGCGAGTGCACAAGATGCATCATGCCGATAGCCATGTGGATACCACCACGGGCCTTCGTTTTCATCCTATCGAAATTGCAATTAGTTTGGGGGTAAAAGCCGCTGCGGTAGTGGCATTTGGCATACCTGCAATGGCGATTGTTATATTTGAGGTAGCGCTCAACGGATTCGCGCTTTTTAATCACGCTAATATTCGTTTGCCACAAAAGTGGGACGACAGAGTAGGGCTAATCCTTATCACACAGCGATTGCATCGAATTCATCATAGTCAGACCAAGTCTGAGTCTAATTCTAATTTTGGCTTCAGTGTGACTTGGTGGGACAGACTATTTAACAGCTTCAAACCGCGCGCCGCGCACAGCGATGAAACCATACCTATTGGACAGCAAGATGTGCCTGCGCTAAAAGAAAATGCAAGCGTTATAGCATTATTGCGGCAACCTTTTAGACGTGGTGGATAAGACTACGCCACGTTCATGACATTATCTTGCAGTAAGCGTTTTAAAAAGCGTAAAGCACAAGGTAATTTACGTCTGCAATACGAAAAAGATTACATTTGTTTTAGGTTGGTGTAATTGCTCAACTAGATAAGACTAATCTAGCGTCAACACCAATTTGCCAGTGTGTTTTTTCAATTCGAAATCTTGCTGAGCCTGCTTTATCTCTTTCAATGGATACGTTGCAGCGACAATCGGCTTAATGCTTCCGCGCTCAATGTGTTTAACGAGACTGGCAAAAACGCCTTCTTGCAATACAGTACAACCTATCAGTTGTAAGTCCTTTAAGTACAACGTTCTAACATCTAATATAACGTCGTGCCCACCAATAGCGCCAGAGGTAGCGTATCGCCCAAATGTTGAGAGTAACTCTAGTAAGTCTGGCCAACGCGCGCCTGCGACCAGGTCAATCACAACATTGAACGGTTTGTTTTTATAAAGTGATTTCCAGTCTGCATCTCGGGTAACAGTTTCGTCAGCGCCCAAAGCGTTCACTTCGCCTTGCTTTTCTTTACTGGTTACCGCCACTACATACGCGCCGCGTGCCTTAGCTAGTTGTACTGCCGCTGAACCAACACCACCAGAAGCGCCTGTAATAAATACGCGTTCGCCTTTTTGAACATTTGCTCTATGCAAAAGGTTTTCCGCGGTCGAATAGGAGCATGGAAAAGAAGCAAGTTCAGTATCTGTATACGATGATTTTACGGCGTATGCATGCTTACTCGCTACTTTGGTGAATTGAGCAAACCCGCCGTCGCACTCACTACCAAAGTACCAGGGTGATGGTAGACGTTGGCTGTCCGCCTCAGTTAAGCATGGTTCAATAAGTACTCTTTCTCCAATTCGTGATGACGATACATTTTTTCCAACCGCGACAATGTAACCACAAACATCAGCACCTTGAATACGGGGAAATACCAGCGCAGAGCCTGCCCAGCTCGCATCATTGGCATTGTTTCCCTCTTTTGAATACCACCCTTTACGTGTATTTAAATCAGTATTGTTAACACCAGCCGCCGCAACTTTAACAAGTACATCATTGTCGGTGAGATAGGGCAGTGCGATCTGCTCATTAAAGACAAGGGAATCGATGTCGCCATGCTTGGTAAGTTGTACACCTTTCATGGTTTTGGGTAACTGATTCATTCTTACTCCTAGTTGGGTTTGTTTGTAAAGTAGCGTCATCACCTTTTCTAAGGTCAGTTGTAGGCCTACTTTTGGGTTAACTGCTCGACCAGTATGGAAATAGCTTGATGTGCTGCTTTTAAAGCAGCATGTTGAGAGCTAGGCCATGCGGACGCCATGCCTTCATGTAAAATAAAAATGGTTTCTACAAAGTCTTTTTTGGAAGCAGCAGTTGCTATTGTGAGATCGTTAAAATTTTCAGTCAGCCATTGTTTGACCTCTAATTTATGTGATTGAACTGCATTTTGGATTTTTTCATTATTGGGGTAGCAGGCGAGTGCTTGAAGAGACATACAACCCCGTGGAGCATAGGTTTCAAGCCATAGTGCTAGACGTGTGAAAATATGCAGCAACAATGTGTTTGCGTCGTGTACTGACGTGATTTTGTGATTTATAGGGCTATCTTGCTCTAAAAACGCGATGTACCGCTTATGTCGGTAGTGTAGTGCGCCTATGACCATGGCTTCTTTCGAAGGGAAATATTTGTAAAGCGTTTTTAGTGTTGTGCCTGAATGCTCTTTAAGCGTTGCCACGTTTGGCGTCGCAAACCCATATATAGCGAAGGCTTGTTCAAGTTTTTGTGCAATGGCGTCGTGGGTAGCACTAGGCGTAGCTGTCGAAGTTTTTATTAGCTCTTTGGTCACCAAAACCTCATTAATACCGTGGTAGAACAAATGTTCTACCTTAGGGTAGAGTAAATATTCTACCCTGACAAGTGCTTCGTGTGACCAGCATAGCTATACCTGCGTCAATACTTTCTATTTTGTTACTATTTTTAATCACATTTAGGAATGTGATTATTTTTGGTGTTATTTCGAATTGTGTGTATATTATGTAACTTATGCGGGTTATTGTAGGCAAGCAAATACATTGAGTCATTGAGCATTGCATAGACTCAATATTGTGTGCGAGGAAGCAATTCATATGAGTAGACAAAGGGGAAACGTTGAAGAGTGCAATGCTGCTGTCATAACCGGTGACATTGTCAAATCACAGTCGTTATCGGATGAAGATTTTAGTCGCATTATCCAAGCGTTAAAGGCCCAGTTGACGACCTATGCACGTTCATATGACGGGCATTTCGACGTTTTTCGCGGTGATGCTTTTCAGTTTGTGACATCGCATTCGCAGAACGTAATGCACATAGCACTGGGCATTCGCTTGGCCTTAAAAGCGATGACTCCCAGTAGCGATATCAGAGTGAGCTGCGCAGTCGGTGAGGTAACCTTTAGACCGTCTGAGGTAAAAACCGGTACGGGGCAGGCATTCGTATTGTCAGGAAGAGGGCTTGATGAATTGAAAGGACAATATGTGTCGTTTCAGTGTGAATATGGGTCATTGGCTCGACATACTTCTTTACTTACTCGATTTGCCGATTCACATATAGCAGGGTTAACTCAGACACAATCTGAAACCGTACTAGCCTACTTAGTTTCAGAAGATAAGAACCATGACGCTGTGGCGACATCTTTGGGCAAAACAAGAAGTAACGTGACGCGCATTTTGAACGCAAGCAATTACAGGTTGATAGCCGAGTACTTAGCGTTTATGGAGCAAGAAATAAGTACAGTACTAAGTGGAACTACTATTTAAGGAAAAACATGCAGGAACTTGTGTTTAAGGAAACCTTACTACTTGTCGCATTGTTGCTAGCGCATTTACTCGCAGATTTCTATTTTCAACCTTATTCGTGGGTGGAAAGTCGCAACAAACGGCACGTTCTAGCACCACATTTGTACCTACATGCGCTGCTGCACGGCTTACTTGCAGGCATTGCTATACTTGTTTTCGCTAGTGATCTTCAGGGCATGACGGTACTTTGTGGTAGCGCGATTATCGCCGTAACTCATTTTAAAATTGACGTTATTAAGTCTTATTGCCCGCAAACCACCACTTCTTTTATCGTTGATCAGTTGGCACATGTGCTGGTCATTATTGCTGTATTTCTTTTTATGACCAGCCAGTTCAATACATTTATAACTGTCTTAAAAGCAATTAATGTACAACACCTTACTATTGTCTTAGCGTATTTAGCTGTTTTAAAGCCAAGTTCAATCATAATTAAGCAGCTACTTTCTCCGTGGAGTGCAGAAGTGACTTCTGAGCGCCCTAAACATTCCCATGCAAACGACGCGTTAACTCTTAGCCTAGAAGCCCAACAAACATTGGCGTTGGCGGGGCAGCGTATTGGCTACCTTGAGCGGACACTCATGCTTACTTTTGTCTTGCTTAACCAATTTGCTGCTATTGGCTTTTTGATTGCCGCTAAGTCTATTTTTAGGTTTGGTGATTTAACAAAACATCAAGATAGAAAGCTTACCGAGTACGTCCTGTTAGGCACATTCTCAAGCGTTGTTATTACACTTCTCATCGGATTAGCTTGCGCCTATTTATTAGGAGAGTTTCCTATTAAGCGTTAGTAAACTGCTTAGGCGTGACCCCAACATGCTGCTTAAATACGCGATTAAAGTGAGACTGGTCATTAAAACCCATTTGATGGGCTATCTCACTAAGTGACAACGAACTTGTCAGCAATAACCGTTTGCTTTGTTCAATACGATGATGGGTTATGTATTGATAAGGCGTTTCACCTACACTTTTTTTAAATTCTCTCAAAAAGTAATACTTACTACAAAACACCAGGTCTGCCAAGGCTTCTATGGTAATGGCATTGCCGATATTGCGTTGTATGTAGTCATCAATCTTGGCGAGATCAGATTGTCCAAATTTGGCATTAGCCGCCGTATTTCCTTTGACGTCTTCATAGTTTGAATAATTCTGAATGTAGTGGGCCGACAATGCCGACACTAAGTTTTGCAAATACGGTTTGCCGTTGCGCCCATTAGCTTGAGTCTCTAGCAGCAATAGCTCAATTATGCCTTTGATGGTCTCATCTTCAACGTTGTAATTATTCAGAAATTCAAGTTGGGTTGCTTCAACCTTATAGGGGCAGGCATCAAAGAGAACATGTTCTTCAATGGCCAAAATAACGAAATAGCAAGGCTCAGATATATTATGAGTAAACGGAGTTTTTGGCGGATTTATCCATATATTGCCCGGTGCGGTTTTTAAGGCAATCAGTTCGTTATCAGCTTTTACAGACCAACTGAGATCTTTGTCTAGCGCCAACGCGAAATAGAAGTAGGGCGTGTATACCTGTTTGGGGTAGAAATACTCAGAGGAGCCTTTTTCAAGGATGATGCCTTGCCAATCCAATGCTTCGTTTGAAAATGTAATATCCAGCACATTGCCACAACTTGACGGCTTATGCGTTTGATAGTCAAAAAAAGCCAGTCTTGATTTCACATTATTCCTTACTTTTAAGCGTCATTGATCTCAGTAGTTCAAAACAAAGGTAAGCGCAATTTCATACAATAAATACAGCAGTTATCTTCAATATTTTGATGCTGTTGCTTTCTATTATGTCGCTACTGACTTCAATTGGTAAAGGACAACATAACTATGCAAACACTTAAAGCACTCAGCGTAGCGGTACCTCTAGTATTTCCTTCATTAACCGTTTCAGCGCTCCCAAACGACATAGAAACGCTTAAAACGGTTATGCCACAGTCAACGCAAACACCAAACTTTAATTATCAAATCGAGCAACAGCATGCAAAGGAGATCACTATGCAGTCTATGACATTAAATACACAGGTAGGTCAAATCGCGGCAAACCTTTATTTACCAGAAGGTAATAATCAGGTGCCTTTAATTGTCGTCACTGGCGCTTGGACATCGGTTAAAGAGCAAATGCCCGCAGTCTATGCAAAAGCATTGGCAGACAAGGGTTATGCGGCGCTGACTTTTGACTTTAGAGGGTGGGGAGAAACCCAACGAATCCACAGTCAAACTCAGCCCTTTGTTGAAGACCCAGCTATTAAAACACAAGACATTATAGCTGTTTTACAAGCAGCAAACCGGCTTGAAGGCGTTGACACCTCACGTATTGGAGGCCTTGCTATATGCGCTTCAGCAGGCTACATGCTTGATGCTGCGCTTGAATCATCACACTTGCAAAGTGTAGCTGTCGTCGCGCCATGGCTACATGATAAAGCGATGGCGGCAGAGATTTATGGTGGAGAAGAAAGCACATCGCGCTTAATAGCATTGGCGCGCGAAGCAAGACAGCAAAATGAGCCGCAACTTATAGAGGCCGCTAGCTTAGAAAATGATAATGCTCTGATGTATCAAGTGCCTTATTACACCGAAAATAATCGCGGTCTAGTGAAGGAATATGATAACCAATTCAATGTAGCTTCATGGGAGCAATGGCTTACCTACGACGCTCAACAAAGTGCCTTAAAACAAGAAAAGCCTGTGCTTATGGTAGCTTCAGAGGCGATGGCTTTACCGCAAGGTGCTCACCAATACTTATCAAACGCAGGTGACAATGTTAAAGCCATATGACTTGAAGGCATTACCCAATTTGATTTTTACGACCAGCCAAAGGCCGTTAATTCAGCAGTTCAAGCTGTTAGCGAGCACTTCAATCATCACCTTTAGAAATAGAAGGACAAAGCGCCGCGCTAACAGTTCTACGATGGATTAATTGGGTGTTTTTCAATTAAAAAGTCGATGAACGCCCGCACTCGTTGGGCCTTTTGACTGTGCTGTTGAAAATAGAGGTAAAGGCCGGAATACGGATACCAGTGCGGCATTAAAACGGGTACTAACTCTTTAGAGGCAAAGTACTTATCCACTATAGGCGCGACAATACGCCCAATACCTAGGCCACGTTTTGCTGCATCAATCATCAGATCTGTATCATTAACAACAAGTGCGTGGGGCATTGAAACGCTTATCGATTCTCCTTTTTGCCATAGTGTAAGCGGCGCGAGTTTGTTTGACGTCATAAAGCGATATTGAATCAGCTTATGATTTTTAAGGCTCTCAATATTCTCGGGAATACCATAACGCTCGGCATATTCAGGTGAACAAAACAGACATTCGCGCGTAGGGGAGGTAAGTTGTTTCGCAACCATACCGTCTTCCACTCGATCACCAAATCTCACACCTACATCCATACCCTCGGTAACAAGGTTAACTGTTGCATCGTTAATCGAAATCTCAAGCTGAATGTCAGGGTAACGTTGACAAAACTCTTGGTAATAAGGGGATATAAGCTGTTGAAATGCGAATCGAGGAGTAGTCACTTTAACTACACCAGTAGGCATATGGCTTAATGCATTGACTTCCTCAAATGCAACATTCAGCGTGCCTATGGCTTCACGAGTTTGCCGTTGAAGTAATCGTCCCGCCTCGGTAAGTTCAACACGCCTAGTGGTTCTGCTGAAAAGCGGAACGTTCAATAACTGTTCTAATAACTTTAATGCGTGGCTCACCGACGGTGAGGTCATTTCCAATTTTCTTGCTGCGCCGCTAATACTGCCTTCGTCAGCAATAGCATGAAAAACAATAAGTTGTTGGAACGAAGGCCCAGAAACGGACGAAGATGATGTATTTTTCATATAACCAGCGCTTATTGTTAGTTTTAATCTAATAATTTATGAGAAAAGTGTGGTCTAAAACTAATTATCTATCAAGCGTAAAGTATCCGTGTTTTCTTAATAAACAACGCAAAGGTAGCAAAATGAGCAATGTACTTATTATTTCGGGTCATCCAAATCTGGACGAATCAAATGCTAATAGCACAATGTTAAAAAGTATTGCTGAACGTTTAAAAGGTGTGTCAGTGCGCCGTTTAGATACGCTTTATACCGCAAATCCTATTGATGTAGAGGCGGAACAAGCTGCACTACTTGAAGCTGATGTAATTGTGCTTCAATTTCCATTTTATTGGTATTCAGTGCCTGCGCTGCTTAAGCGTTGGATTGACCAAGTGTTTACCTACAACTTCGCATTTGGCCCTAAAGGCGATAAATTGGCTAACAAGCATTTTATGTTGTCTATTTCAGTGGGTGGCCCTCAAGAATCATATGGTCCACTGGGTTACAATCACTTTAGTGTTGAGGAGTTTCTTAGACCTCTTGAGCAACTAGCCTATTTGGCAAAAATGCAATATCACCCGCCTGTGTACACCCACAGAATGGTCTACATCGAAGGCGTTTACAATGAATTGTCAGACGTACAAGCGCGTGCTGAAGAACATGGAGAACGCGTAGCAAAGGCCATCGATGATTTGTTCGCATCGCCTGAGCTGAAGATAAAGCGGTTTGTGCAAGCATGGTTTGACCGCTTTGACGCAATGCCAGCGTCCAGCGATGGATTTTTACCTCATTTGAGTAAGGAGGTTCTCTGGCAGTCACCAGAGGGAGAGTTTCGCGGTCACGCGGGGTTCAACGATTGGTATGCATGGGCGCGCAAGACGTTTAAACCAGGTTGTGAGCACCGAATAGATCAAGTCGATATCACAGGTAGCGAACGTGGCTTTGAGGTTTCATTGCGTATAAACCTAAGAGCTGAAACGTTCAGAGATTCAGACTTTTTTGGTGAACACGTTGAAGTGCAAGTAAATGAACGCTGGCAGGTACACATTGAAGCAACGGGCAACGTGGTTATCGATGAATATGTGGTAATTCCGTTAGACAACTAACACGTATAACCTCAATAAAAGCAAAAAAGCGCAGCATTATGCTGCGCTTTTTCTGACATTTTTCGCTTTGCTTATTTAATACTAAGCGGTGCGTTAGTGCGAACATACAAGGTTACGTCACTGTCGCTGGAATTTTTGATATGGTGCACCGATGGCGCGTCCGACTCAATATAACTGCCAGGGAGCAGTGATTTTACGCCGTTACGCTTCTCTTTCAGCGATACTTCACCTTGAATAACCACGCTGCGAAACTCATTGCCGGTGCTTTCAAGTACACCATCAAAACCTTCTGGTAGTTTTATCATAGTGCCGTATTTAGCTTGCGTGTCACCCCAAAGATATACGGCTTTCACACCGTCACTCTCAACGTTTATGAGGTCAGTGTTGTGAAGCCAAACTTGGTTGTCTCGATGCAAGTTGATTGGGCGTTCACCGTTATCAAAGTGTTCCGAAGACGGCTTTACCAAGTAAGGTCCTTCATCTATTTCAAGGTAAATCATATTAGCTTTTTGATTAGCCGCGGTAATGTGCACTTCACCTGCTGGCTGTGTCCAATACGAATTTACTGGCATCCACATGGCTTTGGCATCGGGGTCGTCGTTATGCATTTCACCATCGATAACAATACCGCGATATGTGATGTTATGAATATGTGGAGGCGAAGAAAAACCTTCTTTGAAGCGCACGAGCATGCCGGTAGCTGTGTTTTTAGTGCGGTCTCCCCATAGGTCTGCCGCTCCAGGGCTCTTATCGCCTCGCGCTGGATTTAAATACCCCCAGTTTACTTCATCAGCGGTAATGACTTTGGTTGCCGCCTGAAGACTAAATGATGATGAGACAAATGATAGGGCGATTAAACCAAGAAACGTTGAATGCGTGTACTTCTTTAAAGCCATAGTGGCTGGCGCTCCTTTTCTACAATGCTTGACCACTCATATACATCATGGCGCGTACTGTAGCGCTAGCATATGACATTTGTCTTTAGTCTATAGAGGGCAGGGGAGTTTAAAAAGCACAGCGCCGTTGAGACTCTTTATAGAAAATATTGATAATAAAAAGGCTCGCAACGTAAAACGAGCGAGCCTTTTGTGCTAAAGAATAAGCGATTAGGGCTTAGAAGCTGTAAGCCGCTGTAAGCCTAAAGCGTTGAGGTGCACCTGGCTCTACCCATACATCAGCAAAGGAGTTGGTGTAGAATTCTTTGTCAAAAAGGTTATCTACCGCAACGCGCACAGTTAAGTTGTTAACTGGCTCAATCTCAGCGAACGCGCGAACAGTGGTGTAACTTGGTAAGAAGAAGTCTGTACCTGTTTGTCCAAGACGCTCATCAACATACAACAAGCCAGATCCAATACGCACAGGCATATTAGACACTGAAAGTCCTTTACTAAGCTGTATGCTCAACTGGTTTTCTGGCACGCTGATAAGTGGGTCGCCCGCTTCGATAGCGGCAACAAAATTTGGATCAGACGTGTTGTTTGTGCTTTCTGCATCAACAAATGAATATGACACCCAAAGCTGAATGTCATTTTCGAATTCTGCATTTACGTCTAGCTCCACCCCTTGGCTACGCGCTTCACCTGCTGGGGTTAAGAAAAAGCCATCGGCGGCCTCAGGGCTATCGTCAAATACAAGAATATTGCTTTGTTCAATGTGGAAGATAGAGAACGTGATGTCACCACGAACATTATCAAACATTGACGTTAGGTCAGCTTTAATACCAATTTCAGTCGACTCAGACTGGTTTGGTTCAAAAGGGTTGCCTGCAAAGTCAGACCCAGTAAGTTGGCGGAAGCCTTCGCCATAAGTAGCGTAAATGCTAGTGCTGTCGTTGAACAAGTATACAGCACCTACCTGCGGTGAAAAGCGTGTATCGTCTTGCTTGGTGGTGCTAACTGGATCAGCTCTGCGGTTATCTATTTCCTGCTCAAACTTGTCAAAACGCCCGCCTAAGCGAAGTTGGAACTTGTCTGTAATGTTAATTTGGTCTTGAAAATACACGCCCCAAGCCTCTTGTACTTCCAACCTGTCGAGGTTGTCAGAGAGCGGTACATCAGGCAGAGGGGAATAATCTGGGTTGAAAATATCAACCACAAGATACTGGTCTAGGTCCAAATCATTAATGTCGGTATCTGCCGAGAAAAACGGCGGGCGATAGCGCAAAATAACTTGGTCGTTTTCAAATTTGTCGTAATCTGCGCCAACAATAACGCGGTGTGTTAGTGAGCCGGTATTGAATTGGCCCGCAATTTCACCGCGCAGTACAAGGTAATCTGTTTCAAAGTTACGGTAGCGCTTAAAGCGCGACAGTAGCGCTTGGTCAGGGTCGATGAAAAGTGTTTGTCGGCCACCGAAATTGTTCTCAAGTGCATTACCTTCAAACGTGGTGTCGCGAAGGCCTGCACCTAACAAAAGATTCCAATCTTCACTTAGGCTGTGTGAAATTTCTAACTGGTGACCAACTACTTCTGTGTCAATGGTGTCGCCATTGGGATCGCCGGTAAAGGTCTCAATAGGTTGATGACCCAATTGGCCGTCGATAGCGACAACGCCGCGGTCAAAAGGAATTTTTTGTTCAGTGTACTCAAGCTCATATGTCACTCTAGTATCATCTGATGCTTCCCACGTTACAGAAGGGTAGAAACCAAAGCGTTCTGTCTCTACCGTATCACGAAAGCTCTCAGCATCCTCATAGAAACCGACTAATCGTACGCCAACATTTTCTGATCCACCGGTAACGGTTTGTACATCAGCTTCTAAACGTACTTGTTCCCAGCTGCCGTAGGTAGCCTTGACTTCGCCACCTTCGCGAAACTGTGGTCGCTTAGTCACTAAGTTAACTGCACCACCTGGTTCGCCACGACCAAATAAAGCTGCTTTTGGACCTTTCAATACCTCTACATGATCAATACCAGAAAGGTCACGAGGACCACCAAAACCTCTACCTGCGTTAAACCCGTTTACCAAGAAACCACTTGGCAGGTTTTCGTCACCCGCAAAACCGCGGATAGCAAAGCTGTTCCACAAACCGCCAAAGTTGTTTTGTCTGGCGACTGACGCTGATAAATCAAGCGCATCGTTAAGGTTGATGGCTCCCGCATCGCTAATTAAGCCCAAATCGATGTCTTGTGCTGCGGCAGGCACTTCTTTGTACTCAAAGGCGCCCTGATACGCTCGGTGCATACCGTGTACAGTGATTTTTTCAACGTCCGCTTCTTTATCACTGTCACTGCCTTGCGCCATTGCTGGAGCGTGCAAAAGTGTAGCAATACTGATTGCGAGGGTAGACTTTACCCAATTAGTTTTCATCGGTGTGTTCCTGTGATGTTGTCTTTATTGTTGGTGTAAATTGCGGTAATTGATCAAAGCGCGTGGGTGAAAACTCAGGCGTTTTGAAAAACAAGGGATAGTAAAACTGGCGTAATGAAGCATGAAATTCGCGCACGCGATTTTCATAGCCCACCATGGCATCGACGTTGGTATCAGCGATATCTGAGAGTAACCGTTGTGTAAGCAGTGACGGAGACAAAAGGGCGATGTAGCCTGCAAGTTCATCTTTTTGACGCGTAGCGCGCTGGTAATCGCGAGATAGCGCTTCGGCCATTTGGTCGCCAACTTGTTGAAAAGCGTAGTACCATTTCCAATTAAACGAACTATCGCGTTTAGGGTCGTATTCTGTGTAATCAGCCCATTGAGGGTGCGTTGCCACAAAGGGCGCCCACGTATCGTATACAGGTTTGTCCCACGCGCTATTCACCGCCTCACGCTGTGTAAGCACAATATCACCACCTTGTGGCGTTTCTACTGTATTGTTCACCACCGTGTGTCCTACAACGGGAACCATTACGGTACTTAACAACCAAATACCCAACATGATTGACGCTAAATGGGTTGCGCTAAATGAAGCAAAACGAGATGCTGCACCTATCATAAGTACAATAACAGTCCACACAATCACGTTACCTAGAACAACGCCGCAGGCCGCTAACACTGCGCCCCAAGAGGCACTATTTATTGCGGCAAAAACGACGAAGGGCACCAAAGTGGCAAGCACAACTGGTACCAGGGTTACCAATACACGGGTTGTCCATACCGCGTGGCTGTCTGGGGCCGTGACGTTGAGCAACTCAAAGCGCTTGGCTTCTCGTTCTTTTGCTTTTAAATCATAAAGAAGCAATATGATGAAAAGTGGAAGTAGGACGCTAACTACAAACGCAAAATCAAAACGCCCCAAAAACGCGAGCTCAGGGTTGTCGGTATCGCTTTCGTAAATTTGTCCTTCAAGCGCGAGCATGCGAATGCGGTGCTTCCATGGAAATACATCACGCTCACCAATAGCTGCAAACGCAAGGGGGGATGGTGGCGCATAGGTAAGATGGAACGTGTAATAGGCTGCACTACCAAAGTCTTTTTGGTGGGCAAGTGCGGCCTCGCGCTCTACACGGTCTTTTTCTAACAAACGTTCAATAGTGGCGCGTTGTTCCTGCATTTCAGCATGACCAGACCACAACGCTGCTGTGCTTAGCAATAATATTACCACTAGTGTAGAGATAAACTGCCTATGTCCAAATACAAAACGAGTTTCGCGTTTAATGTCTCTCAAACGGATCATGGGTGCAGCCTCCTTACCGCCAACTGAAGAAGCGCAAAGGATAAACCGAGCCAAAGTAGCAGCTGAAAACCATATAATGTTGCGCTGTGGATGCGTGCACTCGGGCTTTCAGGTTCAAATTGAAAAGAGGATAAAATGGCCCAGTTACTAGCATTTACCACCGCTTTATCAGCAGCTTCTTCGCTTTTATTGCGATTCATATCAAGTTTAAAATCGAGTTTTTCAGCGTGAATTTTGTTTAGCCCTTGAACGAACTCAAGGCGTAGCGCTTCTGCTTCACGCAAAAATCGGTGGTGAGTTTCTATACTGGTACCAGCAAGTAAGGTAGAGAACGCGCGAAGGGCGACAGTAGGAGATAACCAACCAAATTGACGAGCAATTTGCGCTTGGTCTAGTTCTTCTTGCATACGCTTTTCAGCAAATTCATTGAGCACTTTAGCCTGACGACCTTCAGAGTATTGGGCCACTATCCCTCTGAAGTTAACAGGAAGTTCGTCTACAGAAGAAACGTTATACTTAGCGAGTAAGTCGCTGTGAAGTTTCTTAAAGGCTGGGTCGTTGACATCGTGGCCATCGCCTAAGCTGCGTAGCTTTTCCTCAACCTTAAAGTCAGACTCAAGCTTCCCAAGTGAAGGTACCGCGTTAGTTGCCACGCTGCTACCTAAGCGTGGAAGCAGCACACATGTCGCCATCCACACCACAATGAGCACGGTAAAGCTTACATTACTGCGGCTGAAAATAGCGGAAGATGCCGTTACCAATGAAGCCCAAAAAAGAAAATAAAGCACATAGCCCACGCAAAACAGCGCAACAACAGCTGCACTTTCGCTGGAAACGGCAACATACAAACTTGCAACAAGCAGCGGAAGAAGTAATGCGGCATTGGCTAGCGTAAGGGCAATAAGTTTTCCGAAAACTAACTGTTGACGCGTGGCGCCTTGTGACAGCAATAATGTAAGCGTACCGGCTTCACGTTCGCGAGATACGCTGCCATAACCAATAAGAATGATAAAAAGGGGCGCGAGTACCAAAGCCAAGAAGCTAGGTGTAAGACTGCTAAAGCGCGTTAGGCCCGCTGACTGACGTTGTTCAGCAAACATTGCACTGTTTTGTCTGTGCCCTTCAAGAAAAATGGCGTTGCCGGTATAGGTGTCGACACCGGGCTCAATCACGCTAAGCGCAGTAGGTGTGCGAAAAACATAGTGCCCATAGTGAACCATTCTATGCGGATGTTTATCTGGCTGAGACAAAAAACGCTGTTCTGCCTCTTGCTGCAGATGTTCTCTGGCATGGGTAGTTTCATGAATATGAAACGCATTTACGACTAACGCTGCTAAGGTCAAAATAGCACCGAACAAGAGAACGGTGGTGGCCACTTTTGTTCTAAGCCAATAGCGCCATTGGTCGGCGCAAATCGTTGTTACTACGCTGTTGCTCATTGTGCGCGCCCCGCAAAAGCAGCATGTACTGCCTCTGTATCGATAGGCGTATTACCTTCGCGTTCAAACGAGCCAGTCAGCGCACCATTACTTAACAACACAATGCGGTGAGCAACTTGGCAGGCACCGTATACGTCATGGGTCACCATAAAAATGGTGGCGCCGTTATTGGATAACTCTGACACTAAGTTATTAAACTCATCAATGGCGGCTGGATCTAAACCCGATGTAGGCTCATCCAAAAACAGCACGGGCGCATTGCGTAGTATGGCAAGGGCAATCGCTGTTTTTTGACGCATACCTTTCGAGTAATTACTAAGGTGAGAATGCCATGCATTTTCTTGTAGTTTTACTTTCTTTAATGCATCAAAAATTGATGTGTCGTCCCTTTCCATACCTGCAACAGACAAGAAGTAACGTATGTTTTCTACGCCAGATAAGTGACCGTAAAGCGTTACCGATTCGGGCAGGTAAGCCACTGATTTACGAACATCGTTAATGTTCTTGGTAACGTCAAAGCCCATTACTGATGCTTGTCCGTTACTTGGCTTCATAAGCCCTAAAAACGTTTTGAGTGTAGTTGATTTACCCGCACCATTACCGCCTAGCAAAGCAAACACTTCGCCTTTGTTTACGTCAAAGCAGAGGTTGTTCAAAAGGAGCCGTTCATCTATTGCGACAGTAAGATTTTTTGCGCTTATTACTTGGGGATTTGTCATAGCTTATTGTATTTTCTTGGTATGTTATATTATATCATTTAGCTAATGTTATAATATAACAATTGGGATTGGAATGGCTGGTTCTACATTTTCTTGCAAAGTGGGGTCGTTAAAAAGTGATGTCGTTAAAACGGTGGTGATGAAACAGAGAACTAGCGTGTTGATCAAGCATCGAACACAAAAAAGCCGCTTGCGCGGCTTTCAGGCTTAATACAGATTATTCGTCAGAATCTGTCATTGAGATACTTTTAAATTTCGAGTATTCAACGCGAGAGATAAGCTCATCATCGTTCATATCAATTTTGTCGAAGTCTTCAGTAACGCCGCTTCGAGATGCTTCTGCCTTGGTTAACGCACCGTCATTGTTCATATCCATTAGATCGAACTTACTCTTTGCGATAACCGTTTTTTCAGTTTTTACTTTCACTTCCTTCTCAACCACTTTTTCGCTGGTTTGCGCGTTTGCCTTTGCATGGAGCTCGTGCGTTAGCTTTTTATCTTTTACTGGCACTGCAGTAGTGTCTTGTGGCTCACTCATGCTGTGCTGCATTGACTTAACTGAAGCAACCACATCTCCGTCAAAATGCTGCGGGTATTTAGTTACATGGTCATTGAACTCTTTGATTGACAGACGCACATCTGAATTCACGTCAATTTTAGAGAAATGCGCAAATACCTCATCATCGTCAGCTTCTTCACGTGAAATGTAACCATTGTCATCGTTATCTAAATCGGCGAATGTCGTATCAATTTTCTCTAAACCTTCGCTTGCAAATGCACTTGCTGATAGAGCTGTACCAATTAACGATGCTAAAAATAACTTTTTCATATCAAACTCCTTGATGTGTATACCTCTGTACAACCTTTAACAGAGGTGTGGATTCACTACTACCTTTACATTTCACATGCCATTGTTTAAAAGTCTATGATTTACAAATACTTAAGTGTTTTTTGTGAATATGGACAAGAAGTGAGATGTGAGTTATCTATAGAAAAATATGCAAATGTTACGCAATGTTTTTAGTAATGCTCAGATAAAAAATAATTACTTGAACCTGTTTATTCCGATTATGAAATTCAAAGCCAACGATATTATCTATTGGCAAATTTGGCTGAACAAATGTGCATTCATTATTTTCTAATTTCTCTAGTGCTTGCCTTGCGCTTTATACAATGTCGTGCGGTATAGAAAACAAAACATAAATGCTCAAATCTATACGCAACCACTACGTATTGGTAATGGTTATGTGCGAGAATAATACTTTTACCGTTGTGACGGATCACCCGTGATTTCTTTAATGATGTTTTTAGTGTTTGCGTCTTTGACGGTAAACATTGCAGTAGGTTGTTATTTTTTTGCACTTGCCAAGAGTCAAATTGAAAGCCGTGTATTTTCTCTTTGGGCGGCATCCTGCTTTACATACAGCTTGGGAATGGCCTTTAATGTAACAGGCCTATTATCTGATATAGCGAGCCTGTTTTATTTCGTTGCCAGCTTTCTACTGCTAGACGGTTTTCTTTTACTTAATGATAGTGCTATTGCAGCGCGATTGAAGGTGATGAGTCGTTATGCACTGGGTGTAGGCACAGTCGCCATTGTGCTGGCGATACTTTTTTCTCGACATCATCAAGCGGTAGCGTCTTTCGCTATTTCTATAATGTTTCTATTGTCATCAGTTAGCTTTAGCGTGCAGCAAGGACAGACATTGCACGCGGTTCGCAGGTTTTTTAAAGCGCTACTGATGGTTCACGCCATCGTTATGGTATGTCAATCTGGATTGCTTGCTTTTGGTGAAAGGGTCGTTATAGAAAGTACGCTTCATGAAATTACCGGGGTTGGTATTGCAGCGCACATTGCGCTTTGCATTATAACGTCAGTGGTTCTGCCGTTTATTGTTGTGTTGCAACAAAAAGAAAAGTGGCAGAACTTAGCCAACTACGACGGTTTGACAGGCCTATATGGTAGACGAGCATTCATTAGGCAAGCACTTGAACAACTAGCACAGCGAGATGAAAGCCCCTGTACGCTTATGGTCATTGATGTTGACCACTTCAAAACAATTAATGACAAATACGGTCATCCTACAGGTGATAGGGTGCTGAAGGTTATTGCTAATGAATTAAGAAATGAAGTGGAAGACACACATATTGTTGGTCGGCTAGGGGGGGAGGAGTTCGCCATATTGGTTTCAAATGTATCGAAGCTCCAAACATTTAAGCTGGCCGATGTGTTACGGAGAAAGGTTGAAGCGCTGGAAATAGCAGCAGATAATGAAATCATAACGGTAACTATTAGTATAGGTATGACGTTTTCAAGTAATGTAGAGGAAACATGGCATACCTTATTTAACCGCGCAGACACTGAGTTGTACAACGCTAAAGCCCGCGGGAGAAACCAGATATCCCCTAGGCTTCAAGTGGTGGCATAAAGAAAAACCCCATACCTTGCGGTACGGGGCTCTTTAGGAATTGGTGGAGCTGGCGGGATTTGAACCCGCGTCCAGAAAATGTCTACCTTTGGTACTACATGCTTAGTTTGTCATTTATTTAACTGCTTGGAACTCCGACAAACAGGATTTCCTTGCAGCTGGCCTGATACTGTTTCGCGGTTCACCCTCAGACAAGGTTCCCTCGCTATCCTACTTGGATGACCTTCCGAATCCCCGCTAGCAGGAGAAGACTAGGGTGGAAGGGCCTATGCCGGTTATTAAGCGGCTAGTGCGTAAGTTTCGTCGTTTGCGACTATTTAAATGCGGCTTTTTAAAGAGGCAAACCGCACCTCTGCATGCACCTCCGGCTTCCTAGATCCTGTCGAATCCTAATCAGCCCCGAGTGTGAGAGCGGATTATACCACAACTCTTTATTTGTTAAACGTTTCTTTTATATTTTGCTTTCAAAAGATGCATTTATGCGCAATAACGATTAAAGTACACGCCATCATGAATAGGCTTGTTGTGTAAATGTCTTCAGATTCCATTTTGTATTCTCCTTATACCTTGCCGTGTGGCGTAACTGTGCGTAATCGCTTAGTAAAAGCTGCTATGGAAGAAAATATGTCTAGTCTTGGGAATGTACCCGGCGAGTCACTGTATTCTCTATACCGGTATTGGGCACATGGTAATTTGGGCATGATCATTACAGGTAACGTAATGGTTGATAAAGGCGCCATGACAGGGCCCGGTGGCGTGGCGCTTGAAAAAGGCACAGACTTAGCTCCATTCAAAAAGTGGGCGAAAATCATCAAATCAAATGGTGCGCTTGGAATTTTGCAAATAAACCACCCAGGACGGCAGGTTTTTAAGGCCATGAAGGGCAAAGCGATTGCTCCTTCAGCAGTGCCTTTAGATATGGGTAAGCACTCAAAGCTGTTTGCTCAACCAAAAGAAATGACGTGTCAGGACATTCACGATGTATGCAAGCGCTTTGTAGAAACCGCCAAGCAAGCTGAGTTGGCGGGGTTTGATGGCGTGGAAATTCATGCAGCTCACGGTTATTTGCTTACTCAGTTTCTTTCGCCGCTAACTAACCAACGTCAAGACGAGTGGGGCGGCTCTATAATTAATCGCGCACGTTTGTTAATCAATATCGTTAGCCAAATACGAGCAGTCTGTGCCAAAGACTTTATTGTTATGGTGAAGCTAAACTCAGCAGACTTTCAAAAGAATGGCTTTTCATTTGATGATGCTTGTGAAGTGGTCAATCGACTGGAAGCACTGGGTGTGGATGTGGTTGAACTGTCAGGCGGTAGTTATGAAGCGCCCGCTATGCAAGGGCAAACACGTGATAACACCACGCTTGCGCGCGAGGCTTATTTTCTAGAGTTTGCTAATGTACTTGAAAGTAAAACCGACATTCCGCTGATGACAACCGGTGGTATAAAGCGCGCAGAAGTGGCAGAACGGGTTATTGAACAAGGCTGTGTTCTCGTTGGGCTTGCCAGTGCACTGGCAGTTACTCCAGATCTCGCGAAGAAATGGCAACAAGAATGGACTTACTCCGGTGTTATCCCACATTGTACTTGGAAAGATAAATCGTTGGCGAGTCTGGCCAATATGGCAATGGTTAGGAGGCAACTACGCCGATTGGGCAATAATTTAACGACGCTGCGTAATCCGTCGCCATTGTGGAGTCTACTTTTAGATATGATGCACCGCAATAAAATGACAAAGCGGGATGTGGGTTAAGAACACAGCGCTACACGCTGTGTTTCATCATTCTTTCTTTCTGGCGCTGCCAATCTTTGTCTTTCAAGGTATCACGCTTATCGTGGGCGTGTTTACCCTTCGCTAAGTGAATTTCAAGTTTCACCCAGCATTTTTTCCAATACATCGACGTAGCCACAATAGAGTAACCTTGACGGTCTCTTGCACCCATTAGCCTGTCTATTTCGCGTTTGTTCAGCAACAACTTACGCGCACGTTCAGGCGCAGCGATAACATGTGTAGATGCTTGATTCAGCGGGCTTATGCGACAACCTACCAAATACGCTTCGGCATTTTGAATAATAATGTACGCATCGGTAATGTTTACTTTACCAGCGCGAATACTTTTAATTTCCCACCCCTGAAGCTCAAGGCCCGCTTCGAACTTGTCTTCTAAGAAATAGTCGTGACGCGCCTTTTTGTTTTGCGCGATATTTCCCGAGGTGTTTTTGTTTGCTTTATTCTTTTTCATACTCGCTATTATACTGATAGTGTGGAGAAATGTCTTTATGCGCATCGCACAATTTCGCACTTCGTCGGTGCTTTTTGTTAATAGCACTAATATGTGGACGAATTAGCAAAAAGCGAATAGAAGCGAGCTAAATTTTCTGTGTTACAATGCACGGTAAGAGTAATTGTTATAGTGGAATAAATGCCAAGTATTCATCGAAGTGCGCTGGTCGCTCACAGTGCAGAAGCCATGTTTAACTTAGTCAACGATGTTGCATCTTATCCAGAGTTTTTACCTGGCTGTACCGACAGTAAAATTCTTGATTCTTCAGCGCAAAGCATGAAAGCGTCATTGCTGGTAGCAAAAGCGGGTATCAAGCAGTGGTTCACAACGCACAATGCACTGATCCCCGGTCAGCGTATTGATATGCAATTAGTCGATGGCCCATTTCGCTCTTTAACTGGCGGGTGGACGTTTTCGGCGTTGTCTGAAGATGCGTGTAAGATTGAGCTTAATTTAGAATTTGAGTTTACTAACAAGCTAGCTGAAATGGCATTTGGGAAAGTATTCAATAGTTTGGCAAGCAGCATGGTAGCAGCGTTTACAGAGCGAGCCAGGAGTGTATATGCATGAGTGAAAAACTCATTAATATTGAAGTTGCCTATGCACTACCCACCAAGCAAACCATCGTTGATATTGCGATAAAAGAAGGGACGACGGTTGAAGATGCAATTAAGGCATCTAATATTTTAGAGCAATTTCCCGACATAGATTTGAATTCAACCAAAGTGGGTATATGGAGTCGCGTGGTTAAATTGCGCGATACACTTAACGATGGTGATCGTATAGAAATTTATCGTCCACTTATTGCCGATCCGAAAGAAATTAGAAAACGTCGAGCGGAAAAAGCCAAAGAAGAAGGGCGGGCCGATAAGATAACGGGTGGTAAGCCAAATCCGTTGAAAGCGAAAGAGTGACTACACAAGCGTATTTAGAAAATAGCAACTCGCATTAACAATAAAAAAACGGCCTATGAAACGGCCGTTTTTTATTAAAGGTTTGTATAGGCTGTAAACACATCCCAAAACACCTTTATATGTTTTTGTCAGAGATACTTCCTAACTCTAAAAAGGGTGAAGCGTCGATATCTTCAGCATCCATCATACTAGCGATACGCTGCACTGTAGCAACCATTTGACTTTGTTCCCATTCCTTTAGCTGAGAAAAGCGCTCAACAAAATGCTCTTGTAAAGGTCTAGGAGCATCAACCACCGCTTCTTTGCCGCGCTCTGTAAGAAATACACCTACCTTACGCTTATCTTGAGTACTTCGAATTCGCGTCGCTAGGTCGCGAGATTCAAGGCGGTCAAGAATATTGGTGACGGTAGCGGGGCTCAAATTAATGTTCTCTGCGATTTCTCGCACCATTATGCCCGGGCGCTCTTCAATATTTTGCATAACCAACAATTGCGGGCCAGTAAGGCCCACATGTTTGCTAAGTTGCTTGCTGCGTAGGTCTACGGCGCGAATAACGCGTCGCAATGCCACTAATAGTTCTTCTTCTTTTCGCATTCTTATTCCAACAAACGCGTAACGCGTACGCTATTTAAGCAAATGAATAAAATGTTGGTGTTTGTGATAGTGATCTATCACGTCATTAATCACCGAAATTTTAGACCAGCCCATAATATCATAGTTTTGACCACCCTCACTGAGGTGTACTTCGGCGCGATAGTACGTGGCCTTTTCGTTTTCGTCCAGTGCTTGTGTTTCACTTGGGCCAAATTCTGGTTGTTCCGTTGGCATAGGGTACACTGCATATACAAAATCAGGATCGTTCCCCATGCCCACCGTAAGTATTAATGCTTCATTTTCTTCATTAATGTCCACATCAAACTGTTGTGCTTTGAATTCTTCACCCACTTCGGTTACTGCAGCTTTTACCACTTTGCCAATGTAACGCTTAACGGCGTTTTCATCGGGGAACGTGACTATGTTCTCAAGGCGTTCTTTCCAATTTTTGTCTGAGTCGTTGTGCTGAGGCGTGCCAGCGAGTACTTGAAGGCTCTCGCGTTTGTAAGCTTCTACACGTAATGCCTTTAGCAGGCCCGATATTGCAATAAGTAAGACGATTGCAAAAGGCAGTGCAGCAGCAATTGTCATGGTTTGAAGTGCGCCAAGCCCCCCTGCATAAAGCAGAACCGAACTCACAACGCCGACGCCCACTGCCCAATACACTCGTTGCCAAAGCGGCGTATCATTATTACCGTGTGAACACAGCATATCCACCACCATGGCACCTGAATCACACGAAGTCACAAAAAATACTACAACCATCAGCACTGCAATAAAACTCAGTACTGAAGAAAAGGGAAATTGCTCTAAGAAAACAAATAACGCTACTGAGGTATCTTCATTCACCATATTGGCAAGTACATCTTTTCCTTGCACTAATACTTGATCAATCGCACCGTTTCCAAATACCGTCATCCAGAAAAGTGTAAATGCTGAAGGAATAAGTAATACACCTAGTACGAATTCACGAATTGTACGTCCATATGATATACGAGCGATGAAAAGGCCGACAAAAGGTGCCCACGCTAGCCACCAGCCCCAGTAAAAAATTGTCCACCCACCAATCCAGTCGGTTTTTTCATAGGCAAAAAGGTTGAACGTGTTGCGCACCAAATCAGACAAATAAGCGCCTGTATTTTGCATAAACGCTTGAAGCAAGAAAACGGTAGGGCCAAGTACTAGCACAATAAGTAGTAATAGTACTGCCAGTATCATATTGGTTTCAGATAAACGTCGAATGCCTTTTTCTAGTCCAGTAGTGACCGATATCACGGCAAGACCTACCACACCAGCCATAATGGCAATTTGTACACCAGTGTTTGACGGTAGACCGAATAAGTAATTAAAACCAGCGTTTACCTGCGAAGCACCAAATCCCAAAGAGGTAGAAACGCCGAAAACGGTAGACGTTACCGCGAAAATATCGACTACGTGTCCAGGCCACCCATAAATCTTGTCACCGATAAGAGGGTATAGAGCTGAGCGCAAGGTTAATGGGAGATTTTGTCTGTAAGCAAAGTAGCCAAGAATGAGTGCCACTACAGCGTAAATTGCCCAAGCGTGAACGCCCCAATGGAAAAACGTGGTTTTCATTGCTTCGCGAACCGCGTCGATGCTTTCAGCCTGTGCAGTGGGCGGTGCTAAAAAGTGCATAAGTGGTTCAGCAACACCAAAAAACATAAGTCCAATGCCCATACCAGCAGCAAATAGCATGCTCAGCCACGTTCCAAAGGTAAATTCAGGCGATGCGTGGTCCGGCCCAAGCTTTATCTCGCCATAGCGAGACATTCCTAGAAACACCACAAAGACAACAATAACGGCAACAGTAAACACGTAGAACCAACTGCCGTTGGTTACGATTGCGCTTTGGAGCTTCTGAAAAATAGCATCAGCGGTTTCGGGAACACCTGCTGCGAATATAAGCAAGCACAGGATTAATGCTGATGATGTGTAAAACACCGGTTTATTCAAAGGTGACGAATTTTGACTTTCACTCACGCAGTTGACTTCCTTTCACTAAATTGAACAGGTTTTAATACGTAGAAATATACCTTATGGAGCATTTTTTATAAACATCAGCTGAAATAATTAGAAATGTTCGTGGTTATTGTGGGTTGTAAGTGGTTTTTATGTTTTTTAATTCGTATGTGTGTTGATTATATTGGTATTATTAGTTCGTTTTAATTCATTTGTTCAATAGTTAATCGTTTGAGTAGTAATTATTTTTTCATGGTGTATCGTTATATATGATCCTTTTGATATGTATTTAGAGTAAATACTGTCCAAAGAATAAAAAACCAAATAAAGGAAACACACAAAATGCGAAAAACTCAGCTTAGCTGTGCGATTGTCGCTGCATTGGCGTCTTCTTCTTTGCTCGCACAGGAAAACGACACTCCCGCGAAATTTGAAAATATCGAAGTTACTGCCACCAAACGTGCTGAATCAATTCAAGACGTACCTGTTGCCGTAACGGCGCTAAATGGTAAAGCCCTTGAAAACCTTGGGATTGATAACTTCCAAGACTATGTAGAATTCCTTCCAAATGTAGTATTCCAAGGTACTGGTCCCGGCCAAAACGAAATTTATATTCGCGGTGCTGCGACAACGCAATCGAACATCATGCTTTCGTCAGTTCAAGCACTGCAGCCATCTGTTGCCTTTTATTTAGATGAGATGCCAGTATCTATGGCGGGGCGTAACTTAGATGTATACGCCACAGACGTTCAACGCGTGGAAGTTCTACCTGGACCACAAGGTACATTGTTTGGTGCAAGTTCTCAGGCGGGTACCATTCGTTTAATTACCAATAAACCAGAGCACCTTAGTTTTGCTGCTGGATTCGATACCAATATTGGCTTCACTAAAGATGGTGAGATGAGTAATGCTGTAGAAGCTTATTTCAATATGCCGCTTTCAGACAGCCTTGCAGTGCGCGTTGCCGCATACAATGATAAGCAAGGTGGCTGGATAGACAACGTCATGAACGTACCTGGCGAAGGTGGCTATATCGGTAGTGCGGTTGTTATTGATAGGATATCAGGTGGCCCACTTGCCGATCCTGTCGCGATGGATGCAAATCGCATCACTAACCCAAATATATCTTCTAATACAGAAGCGGCGGTGGTTTCACCTCAAAATGATGCATTAGTTGAAGAGGATTTTAACGATGCTACATACACGGGGGCCCGTTTTGGCTTGTCTTATTTGATTAATGACGATTGGGAATTACTTGTACAGCATACTCAACAAACGCTCGACACAGAAGGTGTTTTTGCTTATGACCCGACGTTAGACGGTGAAAGTTCAGCACTTCGTTTTCAACAAGAAGAAAACAAAGACGAATTCGGTTTGACTACGTGGACCGTTGAAGGGCGTCTTGAAAAGCTCGATGTTGTTTACACGGGTGGTTACCTAGACCGCGAGATTGATACTTTGGCCGATTATACCGGGTATACGAATGGTGGCTTGTTTTCAGCGTATTACGTGTGTAACCACTACGACACACCAGACAATGCAGCCGATGAACGCTGCTTAGACCCTACTAAATATTACAAAGAAGATACCTCAACCACCCGTAATACTCACGAGATACGATTCAACACAACCATGGATACACCGTGGCGAGTTACTGCAGGGTTGTTTTACGACGAGCAAGAGGTGTCTACAGTAGGTCAGTTCAAGATCGCTAACACCGAAATGACAACGTTTGGGTTTGATAATCTTCAGCGTACGCTTGTGGGTAACGAAGGTATAAACAGTGACGGTGGGCCATTCCCATCAGAAGTAAGTTTTATTAACGATATTACCCACACCATCGAACAGATTGCAGTATTTGGGCAGTTCGAATACGACATTACCGACACGCTAACAGCTAGCATTGGTGCTCGTTGGTATGAAATTGACGATATTTACGTTGGTTCTACATCGACGGTAGATGTTACAAGGCGTATTCGCGCATTCGGTACGCAGGACCCTGACGAACTCGCTGCTGTGGGTCTGGACCCCGATGCGGTTGCAGCCGCCATTCAAAGCGGTCAGCTTGAAGTCGATTTGTTAGCCGACAACGGCGTGTTAACCGTAGACGATACCATTTTCAAATTCTCAATTGATTGGAAAGTTACCGACGATGTATTGCTGTTTGCGAATTATTCCGAGGGTTTCCGTCCGCCAGTTACTAACCGTGTAGGCGGTGGCTTGGCTACCAACCAATCAGGTAAATTTGAAAACTTCCGTATTCCAGTGTACTCAACAACAGATACGTTGGATAACTACGAGCTCGGCTTGAAGGGTGATTTCTTTGATGGTCAGGTGCGCGTTAATGCAACCGCCTATTACTCTGAAATAGAAGAGTTACAAACATCGCGATTTGACCCAACGAATATCTCATTCTTGGTGTTCACAGATAACGTTGGTGACGCAGAAATAAAAGGTGTTGATGCAGACCTAACATGGCTAGCAACTGACGATCTTGTTATCAACGCTGCCTTTAGTCTTTTAGATACTGAACTAACGCGAATTAATTCAGAACTAGAGGGTATTGCGGCAGGTGTTGGCTCTGAGCTTCCTTATTCTGCTAAGTTTTCAGGCAATGTTAACGCACGTTATTTCTTCGAGCTTGAAGGTGATAAGCGCGGTTATGTAAACGGCTCAGTCAGTTACACGGGTGACCGATTTGCAGGCATGATCATGGATGCCTACGTGATGGAAGATGCCACACAGCTGATTTACGGTACGGGCTCAGGTTTGAAAATTGAGCAAGAGGCCGCCGTGTATGAAGGTGTGACATATACCGATTCGAATGGTGATACATTCCGTGGTGGTCGTTACGTACAAGAGTCTTACGTATTGGCTAATTTAGCGGTGGGTGTGACTAACGATGTGTGGAAAGCTGAGCTGTATATTGATAACGTATTTGATGAGCGCGCAACGCTTAACATTGATACACAGCAGTTTACGCCTAAAGTTGTGACAAACAGGCCTCGTACAATCGGCTTCCGTTTCTCATACGACTATTATTAACACTAGACGGCTTCTCGGTTTTTCGGAGCCTATCGTTTAGTTAAGAAAACGGCGAACTCGCAGGGTTTGCCGTTTTTTATGCCTTATGTAGTAACAAGTAATTAATAGATGAATTCACAAGTACAACAGCAGCTTCAAAATGCAAAACAGTTGCTGATGCAATCGCAGCATCAAGCAGCTATTAGCCAATGTAACCAGATAATTAACGCACTTAATGAGCAGCAGGTGAATTCTGAAATAGGGCGGGAGGCACAGTACTTAAAAGCGGTTGCCTATCGACTTAAAGGTGATTCTGTTCAAGCGATTGGCGTGCTTAATGCTTTGCTTAGCCAGTTCCCAGATTATGCCCGTGGGTATCAGGAGTTAGGTTATTGCTGTGCTGATACCGATAAACAAAAATCTGCGCACAACTTTTATCAGGCTACACGCTTCAATCCAGCGTTATTGAGTGCTTGGCAACAATTAGAGCGCGTGTACAAACAAGATGACCAACACCAAGCACTTGTACTTTGCCAGCAGCAATTAACCTTTTTACGCTCATTACCAAAGCCCATTTTAGGTGCAACAGATTTAATGCATGAGGGGCATTTGCACAAAGCTGAGCAAATCTGTCGGCAGTTTCTTGCCAACAACAAACATCACCCAGAAGGTATGATGTTGTTGGCGGAAATTGGCGTTCAACTTAAAGTTTATAGCGACGCGGAATTTCTATTAGAAAGTTGCGTTGCACTCTATCCAGATAACGATCGCGCCGCTGCTTCCTATCAAAGCTTATTGGCCAAATTAGGCAAATTTCCTCAGGCTGTTGAGGTGGCAAAGCAAAGGCTTAGTCATAACCCTGACAATTTTACTGTGAGGGTAGGGTTAGCACATGCATTAGTAGGCGTTGGTGATTTGGATGATGCTATTCGCATTTACAAAGATTTGCTGGAAGAAAATGAAGATAGGCCGGCCATTTGGGTTGCCTTAGGCCACGCATTGAAAGCCAAGGGGGATACTAATGATGCTGTTTCGGCATACAAAAGAGCGACGTATTTCTCGCCAGATTTTGGTGATGCTTATTGGAGTTTGGCTAATACAAAAACTCATCGATTCGAAGATAGCATGCTCACTACCATGCAGAAGTATGCTGACTTAAGCACAACAAAATTAGAAGACATAATTCACCTTTGTTTTGCATTAGGAAAAGGCTTTGAAGATAAGGGGGAAGCAGATACAGCGTTTAAGTATTATCAAAAAGGCAACAAATTAAAAAAACAAACCCTAAAATTTGATATCGCGCGCACTGAAACCGCATTAAAGGCACAACAAACCGCTTTTACACAGTCTAGCTTCGACAGAGCGAAAGGGTGCCAAGCACCAGATCCTATTTTTATCGTCGGTTTACCTCGAGCGGGTTCTACGCTACTTGAGCAAATACTGGCATCACATTCACAAGTAGATGGCACGATGGAGCTCCACGATATTTTGGGGATAGCGTCGTCATTAAGTCATGCTAAAACGGCTTATCCATTCAACGTGGACAAATTGGACGACAGTGCATTACTCGCACTTGGTGAGCAATACTTATCGCAAACTGCGGCCTACCGCCAAGGTGCGCCGTATTTTATCGATAAAATGCCTAATAATTTTATTCACATCGGCTTAATTAAAAAGATATTACCCAACGCAAAGATTATAGATGCACGCCGAGCCCCGCTGGATTGTTGCTTCAGCGGCTACAAGCAATTATTTGGTGAAGGGCAAGAGTTCAGTTACGGTCTAGCTGATATAGGTCGCTACTATAACGCCTATGTTGAATTAATGTCGCATTGGCACAGTGTGTTGCCAGGTGAAATTCTCACTGTGCAGCATGAAGATGTATTAGACGACTTGGAAGGGCAAGTCAGGCGAATACTTGCCTTTTGTGGACTTCCCTTTGAAGCGCAGTGTCTTAATTTTCATCAAACAAAGCGTGTAATAAAAACGCCTAGCTCTGAACAAGTAAGGCAACCTATTTACAAAACGGGTATGGCCCAATGGAAACCGTTTGAAGCGCACTTAGATGAGCTTAAAGCGATAGTTGCTCAGCATCGGTAAAATCTGTTGTCGTGTTGCTAATTTAACTATTCGGCTAATAGCGACTTACGCTAGCAATAGGGTATACTCCACCGCAAACCGTCATTATTGCTTAAAATTACAAAAAAGATGCAATACGCTTTGCTTAAAATGCCGTGGATTTGGCTTTTTCTTACATTGTTATCAGTACGTGCTTATAGCACTGACTTTGATACATTGTGCAACCAAAATCCCACCTCTTGCCTTACGCTACTAGATGAAGAGCAAAGTCAGCTTGCTGTTGGTTCTGATGCGTGGTGGCAGTTAGAAACGGTTCGACTTACCTGGCTTTTCGAATTTCATCGCGTCGATGATTTATATGCTGCGCTTCGTCCTTGGGTTAATAATCCAACGGTGCCTTCGGCGCACCAGCCATTCATTGCCATGCTTCATGGAAAGTGGCTGATTATCAAAGGACGCACTGAAGAAGCAAAAACGACGTTTACTCAAGCCTTTGAAGGGTATCTCGCTGCCTATTCAAAGTCACCAACACAACATACGGCGCTTAAGGTATTAAACCTTTTAGTTGCGCTTAATCAGCTTAAGCCTGCCGAAGACTTCGTTGAACAAGTGGTAGAGCAGGATTACGATGACCCTGCGTTCTACAGAGAAGTGTACGCAGAATTAGGTCATATAGCGCATAGAACTGATGACCATATTAAGCATGTAGAATATCGGTTGGCCTCGCTCAATTGGGCAAAGCAAGTTGATGATGAACAGCAAATTGGTGTGGCGCTGAATAATTACGGTGTTGCGTTACGTAACAGTGGGGATTACAAAAAGGCACGTGAAGCCTTTCTTAACGGATTAGAACGCGCTGAAATTGCATCTGATACTGTGAGAATTCATCTACTTCATTTGCGACTGGCCGAGGTGGCCTTCAAAGAAGGTGATTTAGAGCAAACCTTTAGCTGGTTGAACAAAACCGATATTAATCAACTTCCCGCTGCCGAGTTTAAGCGCTTGCGGTCGCTCACTGATAGTGTCAGGCAAGCAAAACAAGACTCAGGAACAAGTAAATAGCGCGTTAAATACATTGCTGTTCTGGTTGCCAGTTTCTGAAACCAAAACAGCAACGCGTTACATAATTAGTATTTACGACGTTTCAAACCGGTTTCAGCTAAGATCTTCGCTGATATTTCTTCAATTGAATATTTTGTGCTGTTTAAAAAAGGTATCTTTTCTTTTCGATAAAGATTTTCTACTTCTCTTAGTTCCATTCTACATTGAGGTAAAGACGCATATTTACTATTAGCACGACGTTCAGAGCGAATCTGGTGTAACCGGTCTGCTGCGATGGTTAAGCCAAACAATTTGTTTTTGTAACGTCGAAGTGCTGGGGGAAGTTTTAGCATGTCACCCATGTCTTCTTCAGTAAATGGGTAATTGGCCGCTTTTATACCGTATTGAAGAGCAAGATAAAGACTGGTTGGTGTTTTACCTGAGCGCGACACACCCGTAAGAATGATATCGGCTTCATCATAGTCTTTTAAATTCGAACCGTCGTCATTGGCAAGTGCATAGTTCACCGCTTCGATACGAATATCGTAAGTGGTTTCATGGATACTATGTGTGCGATGCTTTTCTGGTTTAGACGGTACACCCAACACTTTTTCAAGTGGTGCCACGAATTGGTCGAGAAAATTGTAATTAATGCCGACCGATTTAGAGATAATTTTGCGAATATCTACATTCACAATTGTATAAAAAACGAGCGGCCTCTCTCCTGTGTCTTGAAAACTTTCAGAAATTTGCTCTAGAACTCGGTGTGCTTGTTCCTCAGTTTCAACAAACGGAATTGTGTTGTGATTGAAAGAAACGGGGAACAAAGAAAGCAGGGCGTGGCCAAACACCTCTGCAGTGATGGCTGTACCATCTGAAATATAAAAAGCTGTACGCACAACATATCCTTAACATTGTTGTAATTTTATTACAAAAGTAATAAAGAGTTTACTTTCTGAATTTCCCCATTCTAAGATGATTTCGTCGAAAAGCTATACGGTTCTTGTGATTGGCAGTAATTAGCTATACTTAGCTGTCAAACGTAATGGACAACAATGAAAGTGGTAACGTCCACAAATCGACATAAATTTGATGTGTTTCAGGTAATAATTAGCACAAACCTGAAACGTACCTCATACCCTACACATAAAAAAAGCTGGAGGCTTGGGCTGTGCAAGAATACGTACTTTGGTATCAAGAACTGGGCATGCATGATGTGGGTCGCGTAGGCGGCAAAAATGCATCATTAGGCGAGATGATTTCAAACCTGGCTAACGCCGGTGTGCAGGTGCCAGGTGGTTTTGCTACCACCGCCGAAGCATTTAACGAATTTTTAGAGCAAAGTGGGCTAGAAGCTAAAATACATGACGTATTAGATTCTTTGGACGTTGATGATGTAAATGCACTTGCCGAAGCGGGCAAGGATATTCGTCAATGGATCATCGATACGCCTTTTCAACCGCAACTAGAAGACGCTATCAAAGAGGCGTTTGTTACCTTACAGGGTGATGCAGGTGAAGAAGCGTCTTTTGCAGTACGTTCATCGGCAACAGCAGAAGACATGCCTGATGCTTCGTTTGCAGGCCAACAAGAAACATTTCTTAACGTTAAAGGCTACGATGCGGTATTGATAGCCATTAAACACGTATTCGCTTCATTATTTAACGACCGCGCCATTTCATATCGTGTACACCAAGGTTATGACCACAAAGGTGTAGCCTTGTCTGCAGGTATTCAGCGCATGGTACGCAGTGACATCGCGTCGTCTGGCGTTATGTTTACCATCGACACCGAGTCAGGTTTCGAAGACGTTGTGTTTATTACCAGCTCGTACGGTTTGGGTGAAATGGTTGTGCAAGGGGCAGTAAACCCTGATGAGTTTTATGTGCACAAGCCAACCTTAGACAAAGGCCTACCGGCTATCGTGCGCCGCAACTTAGGCAGCAAGCTAACTAAGATGGTGTACTCAGACGATGAGTCACATGGCAAGCAAGTGTCAATTGTGGATATTGATGTGGCTGACAGCAAAACTTTCTCGTTAACTGACGAGGAAGTAATGGAGTTGGCAAAACAAGCGCAAATTATCGAAAATCACTACAAACGCCCGATGGACATTGAGTGGGCGAAAGATGGCGCTGACGGTAAACTTTACATTGTGCAAGCACGTCCAGAAACCGTGCGTAGCCGTGAAGACTCGCAAAGCATCGAGCGTTTCCAACTGAAAGGGCAGAGCAACATTGTTTGTGAAGGTCGCGCAATTGGTCACAAGATTGGTGCTGGAGTTGCAAAGGTACTTGGTTCAATTGAAGAAATGGACAAGATCCAAGCAGGGGATGTACTGGTAACAGACATGACTGACCCTGATTGGGAGCCAATCATGAAAAAGGCATCTGCGATTGTAACTAATCGTGGCGGTCGTACTTGTCACGCGGCGATTATTGCTCGTGAATTGGGTATTCCTGCAGTGGTGGGCTGTGGTAATGCAACAGACAGCATTGCGACTGGCGACAAGATTACCGTATCTTGTGCCGAAGGTGACACAGGCTATATTTACGGTGACGAGCTTGAATTTGACGTAGTGACGTCGCGTATTGATTCTATGCCTGATCTTCCACTAAAAGTAATGATGAACGTGGGCAATCCAGATCGCGCTTTCGACTTTGCTCGACTGCCTAATGCTGGTGTGGGTCTTGCTCGTCTTGAGTTTATCATCAACCGTATGATTGGTGTTCACCCTAAAGCGCTGCTTAACTTTGATAGTCAGCCTGAAGAGTTGAAAGAAGAAATCAGCGATATGATCGCTGGTTACGAGTCGCCAACAGAGTTCTATATTGAAAAATTAGTCGAAGGCATTTCAACAATTGGGTCGGCTTTCTCGCCAGAGAAAGTAATTGTTCGTATGTCTGACTTTAAATCTAACGAGTATTTCAACCTCGTTGGTGGCTATCAATATGAACCTGATGAAGAAAACCCAATGTTAGGTTTCCGTGGCGCTAGCCGTTATATTTCTGAAGATTTCCGCGACTGTTTTGCCCTTGAATGCGAAGCTATTAAACGTGTTCGAAACAAAATGGGCTTAACTAATGTTGAAATCATGATCCCATTTGTACGTACCCTTGAAGAAGGCCGTAAAGTCATTGAGTTGCTAGAAGAGCAGGGCCTCAAGAAAGGTGAAAATGGTCTACGTATCATTATGATGTGTGAGTTACCGTCTAATGCATTGCTTGCCGATCAGTTCCTCGACATTTTCGATGGCTTCTCAATTGGTTCGAACGATCTTACCCAACTTACCCTAGGTCTTGATCGTGACAGTGGCCTAATTGCGCACTTGTTTGACGAGCGCGATGAAGCAGTAAAAGCGCTGTTGTCGATGGCTATTCAAGCCGCTAAGAAACGAGGGAAGTACGTAGGAATATGTGGTCAAGGCCCGTCTGATCATGAAGACTTTGCAGCGTGGTTAGTTGCTGAAGGTATTGATTCAGTGTCGCTTAACCCTGACACGGTGGTCGAAACCTGGCTATACCTTGCTGAGAAACACGGCTAACTGATAGTTTGTTTTTCACTTAATTGGTAAAAAGAGACCTAAAAGGTCTCTTTTTTTGTTTATAACAGTTATGTGATTAAACCGTAAAAAAGTAACTCTGTGTATTGTCTACAATATTTGCCAAATACATAGTGATTATTGAGCGTATGAAATGACTTTGTGTAATTAAAAGTGTAATATTACAGGGTAGGTTGCAAAATGATTTCATTACTCACGACTAGCACGGTTGAATTATTATGGCACATAACGATAATACTGTTTCGGTAAATAATAGCGAAGAAAATACACTTCAGCAGCGCTCTGTGGTAGAGCAGCTGGCGGATGCGCAAAAAGAGATACTTGATCTTAAAATGAAGTTGATGTGGATGGAACGCAATTACGAATAGTAAAACATAATGCGCGACGCCTTTTGTAAATAGTAATATTGGCGTTTTTAATTTGTAATATTACAAAGTAACTTTCAAATTGTCGTGCTAGTTTATAGATAAAAAAGGGAGGCCTCTAAGCCTCCCTTTTCATTTCATCCAACAGCTATTTGCTCTCAGTCTGTTAGCGCCTTGTACACCATTATGCTTTGAGCTGATTGCCAATGGGTAGTTGTCTAATGCGCTTACCACATGCGGCAAAAATGGCATTGCATAACGCCGGCGCGTACACCGGGGTGGCGGGCTCACCAACACCCGCTGGGGGCGCATCGCTTTTAATTATTTCCACATCCACCTCTAGCGGAGAGTCACTCATTCTTGGTACGCGGTAGTTGTGAAAGTTACTTTGTTGAACACGGCCTTTATCAAACGTAATACCGTCGCTAATTGCTGTGGTAATACCGTAAATCGAACCACCTTGGGTTTGATTTTTTACCGTGTCAGTATTAACAACGGTCCCTGCATCAATGGCAACCCATGACTTAATGACGTCCAAATCACCCGTTTCTGATACTTCAACTTCAACTACTGTGGCTACATAAGTTAAGAAACTGCGGTGAGCCGCTATCCCTAAACCTCGACCTTTTGGCATACTGCGACCCCAGTTTGCCATTTTGGCTACCGTCTCAATAGTATTGCGCAAACGTCCAGTATCGAGTGGGTACACCGCTTTGTCTCCCCAGTAATTCAAATACTCAGCATTTTGCTCCGTTACATCAACAATGCGATCTGGACCAATGACTTCAAGCAAGTAGTCTTTACTGTCTTTGCCTGCCTTGTGAGCAGCTTCATTAATAAATGACTGAACTGCAAACGCGTGAAAAATATTCGATACTGAGCGCATCCAGCCAATACGCGCTCTGGCTGGCGCTTCTCCGCGCTCTAATTTCATATTGGGTGTTAATATTGGATTGTCCGTAAAGCCTAAGTCTAGTTCAAAGCTAAACGGTGCATTAGCACCTTCTTGGAATGTTGAGGCAATTGGAGAAAAGGCTGTTCTGTGGAGATACGCATCAATTTTGCCATCATCACCTAACGCCGCTTCAACGTGCTGCGCGGAAACTGCGTGATAAAAACCGTGTTGAATATCGTCTTCTCGCGTCCACTGAACGCGAATGGGTTCGCCTGTCTTCATTGAAAGAAAAGCAGCTTCGGCAGAAAAGTCTGGTTTTGATTTTCGTCCAAAAGCGCCGCCTAACATCGTAACGTGAACATTAATGTTGGCTTTATCCATGCCTACCATAGCACCCACTGTTTCCATGTCGGCTTGCGGATTTTGCGTTGCTGCCCATACGTCTACACGGTCTTGGTAGTACATTGCTGTTGCGCAAGGGGGTTCCATTGGCGCCTGTGCTAAATGGGGAACATAATAGTCAGCCACCAGCTTATCGGTAGCCTTTGAAAGCGCCGCTATGGCGTCGCCTTTTTCACGCACATGAGCTTGTGGCGCGTTTACCGTAGCAATTAACTGCGCTTTAAATTCTTCGGAATTGTAACTGGCATTTGCGCCGTCATCCCAAGTGACATTAAGCGCTTTTCTACCTTGCCACGCAGCCCACGTGTTCTTAGCAATAACTGCAACGCCACCTTTAGGCTGAAATTGCGGAGCACCTTTAGGCGATGGAATTTCAATAACGTCCACAACACCTTTTATGGCCTTTGCCGCAGTCGCGTCAACACTTTCAACTTTTCCACCTACAACAGGAGGGCGCTCAATAATGGCAATTAGTGCTTTGGGTTCACGAACATCAGCGGCGAACGTGGCTTTTCCAGTTACTATGTCTTTAAGGTCGACATGGGCCATGCCTGTATTGATGTAACGCCAATCGCTACGGGCTTTGAGCGATAACTCAGCAGCTGGTGGGGGTGTTATGCTCAGTGCATCTGAGATTAGGTCTTTGTAGTCTAATGTTTTTCCAGAGCTATGTGTGACAACATGTTGCTTGGCAACGCAAGTGTCGGCATCTACTCCCCAGCGTTTTGCTGCGGCATGTTGCATCATATAGCGCACGCTCGCACCCATTTCTCTGAGGCGTTGCATGTTGAAACGGATACTGCGCGAACCGTCGGTATTCTGATCTCCATAAGCAGGGTCACCTTTGCCTTGGATGACAATAACCTTGTCCCATGCTGCTTCCATTTCATCTGCAACAATTTGTGCGATGGCAGTACGAATTTGTTGTCCCATTTCTGAGCGGTGGCAGGTTATTTCAACCATACCATCAGGACGCAAGGCAACAAACAGGTTCGCTCGCACAGCATTGTCAGATGACTTAGTTAATACACCCGCCATAGCCCGCGATGTGCTGCCCATAAAGTAAGTGCCCAACACAAGCGCGCCAGCCGCCGCGCTGGACTTTAAAAAGCCACGACGATTCATGTCAAAGTAAGCGGTGGTAGTCTTCATACTTCTTCTCTCGCACGTTGTGGTGTGAAGTAGTGAACTCCTGCGTTCGCAGACATAGATTTAGCTGCCGATTTTATCGCTTTATGGATACGCGGATAGGTACCGCAGCGGCAAATATTACCCGACATGTTCTGCACAATTTCTTTGTCGGTTGGGTTTGGATTTGACGCTAGCAGACTTGCGGCTTGCATTATTTGGCCGCATTGACAAAAACCACATTGAGGGACTTGGTGCTCTATCCATGCTTGTTGAACAGGGTGATCACCGCCTTCGCTTAACCCTTCTATAGTAGTAATGTTTCTGCCTTGAACCGCAGAAACGGGTAATACACAGGAGCGCTGGGCCACGCCGTCAATATGTACGGTGCATGCGCCGCACTGGGCCATACCACATCCAAACTTGGGGCCTGTTAAATTGAGTTCGTCGCGCAGGTACCACAATACTGGTGTGGACGAATCACCAGAAAACTCGTGTTTGATGCCATTTACGGTAAACGTGATCATGGTCTTGTCTCCATAGGTAATCGATAGTTCATGACCTACTCAAGCTGCACAACAATATTGTGCGCCATGCGCTAAAGACTACATTTGCCTGTTTTTGCTTGATGCACTCATGGTGCAGGAGCCACTATTATTGTTATTTAAGGCTTCACATTAACTAAAGCGTTTTAATCGTTGTTTTAATAAGCGTATCGCAAAGGTCAACACAGTTTAGCGTTTATTTACGTTAACATGTGAAACAGCCATGTGCATTGACTTAAGCTTAAATGCTTAACAGCTGCGACGGTTTTTGGTTTAACGCCTTGTGCGATGATGATGGAGTATTATGAATGTGACTGTATTGTGCTGGAACTAATTCCAATAGAGCAATGTTTGCATTGAAGTGCAAGCCCTGTCAAAAACAAGGCCTTTGGAATTAGCGTAGTTTTCTCATCAATAAGAAACGGTCTAATTTTCGTGCGCCTGTTGTCATCGTTCGTTGGCTATACTTGAGCCAAGTGCGGGCTCTTGGCCAATCGTAACTAAGCAGTACTAGGCCGCTAATGACCAGTAAAATTGAACCGGGAAGCAGTGTTAAAACAATACCGCTAACGAGCAAAAGTGCACCTAATGTTAGTCTAATTGTTCGCATTGTTATCTTGCCTCTTATACTGTTGTTACTTGTTAAAGGTATTCGATACTACATAGTCAGTGTTATATATTCGATGCTATATATTCGATACTTCAGCGCGCTGGTTTTGGTGTAAACGTCTTTACTTACGAGCAAGGACCTCTAAGTATAATGGTTGAATGTTGCGATAAAACCAACTTTTAAAATGTAAAAATTTGTCTATGCATGCGGTTTTCGATGCAATCGTATTGCAAAGGGGCAATAAAACAAAGTATTTAACCCCGCACTTTTTTGACTATCAGCGTATTGATGAATAATTGTGCATTCGGCGTGTGTAATTACCGTCTTTTCTGTTTATCGCTAGATCAGCGCTTCGAAATGAAGTACAAAGACAGTAAGCAAATTTAGCGCAGTTGTATCGATTCTGTTCAAGAATACCGAAAGAAATAGCGCTATCTAAAATATAGAGCAATTGCTCAAATGTATAACTATAAGAAAGAGAGTGGACATGGCAGAACCTCAAAACCAACAAATTAGCGAAGAGCAACGTGCCGAGTGGGTGAGAGAGCAGTTTCAGCGTGCTAACAAACACCTCGCCGAAAATGGCGTTTTATTTGATACTGTTGTGGCCTCTGAAAGTCGCTACCTTGTTCCTTACGTAGCGGTATGGAAAATTAAGGCACAAGACAATAAAAAGTATTGGGTAATGAGCGGCGATTTGCCGGCTGACTTTACGCAAGAGGGCAATGCGCCAAACGCACGAGAAGCCATTAAGTACTTTTCTATGATGTGGCAAATGAAAGCCGCTAACCTACGCGCAAGTTCTCCTACAGATAAAGCAGCGAATGATCTGGCGACAATGCTAGAAACCCGCGCTGAAGGCCTTTATCGTATTCAAAGCTACGATGAGTTATGGGCTGCTCAAGAGCAAGTATAGTTCACTTTTTGTAAGCGTCAGTGAAGTTGTGTTACGTCGGGTAGAGGAAAACGCTCGGCGGAACACTTTAAACGCTGGCGTGGCACGCCAGCGTCCATAAATACTTGTCCGTCTGGAATAAACCCGATGGAACGGTGGTAAGAAACGCTATCTAAGTTACAAATGACTTTTATGGTAGGGACATCATTTTGTTTTGCAGCGCTAAGAAGTGCGGCGAATAAGGCGCGGTAGACCGGAAGCGTTCTATGATTGCGTTTTACTGCAATTCGTCCCAGTTCGCCTTTTTTGGTCAAGCGACCTGTAGCAATGGGTTCATCGTTATCACTTAAAATAAGTATGTGACAAGCAGAATCATCCTGCTCGTCAAATTCGCTGGCCTCAGGCACTCGCCATTCTAAGACGAAAACATGCTCCCTCAGTGCTTTAAGTCGATGTTTATCCTTTTCCCAGTCGACCCTTATGACCGTGAACGCCATAGGCTATAACTATTCCTCAAACCATTCCCAATAACCGTTATTTATGAGTGTAGTCAAGGTTTCTAAAAATGTAAAAGAGGGGGCTTCTTCACAAACGGTAGCGTTCAATACGTCACCACTTGCAAGCGCTTCAAACCACTCTCGATCTGAACTGGAAAAGTCAAACTGCGTACCATTTACGAATAATGCCTTTGGCATGCCTTGCTTACCATAACTCACCAATGCCCTTACTCCGGCAGCAGGCACAAAGCTAATGCCGGCAGCAAACTCATTAGATACTTGTTCAAGAGATACTTCTGGCTCTAGCGGATATTCGGGTATACCTTGCTCGCTCATTGCTTCTAGCAAGCTTCTCGTAAAGCCTTCGCTGTTGATTGCTTCAATGAGTTGTAGCTTTAGTGCAGCCACATCGTGAGGTGACACAACGAAAGGTGCTGATTGCGTTGCTCGATTGGGATCAGAAAAGCGAATGTTATGCTCACCTTTGTCTAACATCATCGCTAAGCTTTCGGCGAGTTGAAGGTTATCAGGTGCGCGATAGCCTACAGAATAGGTCAAACTGTCTTCAATGGTTTGTCCGTCATGAGGCCAGCCTGGTGGTATATAAACTACATCGCCTGGCTCAACAACAACATTGATAATGGGATCGAAACCTTCAATTTGCCGCAATTTAGGATGAGGAAACACTTCTTCATAATTGTCGGGCTTACCCACGCGCCAGCGTCGCTTACCCTTACCTTGTACTAAAAATACATCGTATTGATCAATATGCGCACCAACGCCAGCGCCTTCTATCGCATAGCTCACCATTAAATCGTCTAGTCGCCAGTGAGGAATAAAAGAAAAGGGCGTAAGAATTGGCGCTACATCTTGTATATATTTATCAACGCCTTGTACCAGAAGCGTCCATTTCCCTTTGCATAGGCGCTCAAAGTCATCTATCGGGCCCTGTTCTACGTGCCAGTTCCCACTAATGTTGTTCACAATACGAGAATCAACATCGGCTTCTTGGGCTAAACCAGCTAGGTCATTTTCATCGATCGGATCTTCAAACGCCTCAAAGAATCGTTTTAGTACTACAGGCTTTTGCTGCCAGTATTCTGCGAGAAAACGTTCTGCGTTGAAATGGTCAAGATAATATTCGTTCATGTAGTCTCAAAGGTGGGCTCGATAAGCGATGTATTATCAGTGATACACGCGGTATTTTCCAGTCATGCAAGGTCTACATTTAGTGGTTGAGTCATTGGCAGCTTTACCTAAAATGTTTTTTATATCAATGTTTGAGGGAGAAGGGGCTTCAACGTGTTGGTAGCAGTAGGCTGTTACTGTGCCAATCTTGGTGTTTAGCTGGGTTTCATTAAGCTCAACAGATTGAACGCAGGGTAGCGATGCCATCGCGCGCTTATCTAAAGCCGTTGAATTTACTTGTGTATGCCGCTCCAACATAGCGGCACGATTAACCGTATTTCCCCATATGTCTATAGCGCCTGCACTAAGAAAGCTTTCACTCAGTAAAACATTGCCTTGGGCGATGCCTATTCTTAAACCGCAATTTAGATTGGTTAAATGTACGTGCTCGCTTGAAATGGACAGCATTGATTTTGCAAATAATAGCGCGCGTTCACTTCCTTTTTGCTTTTGCTCAATTCCTGTCTGTGTAACGAACGGACCTTCAGCGTACGAGTTTAAGCAAAGCCCAATGAATTGATCACCGTTGGTTTTAACTGGCTGAACATGGTAGAAACGAGCAATTCGTTCAAATTTTGAAAATAAGGTCGTGACAATAGCAAATGTACTTTCGTCGCCATAGCGTAAATTAAGCCCCTGAAAACCTGATATATCGCAAAAGATGACGACGGCATTACTGAGGTGAAAATAGCGTTTGTGTGACTGCTCGGTATTCCTTGTTTCTTGCCATACCATAACCCATTTCCTTTTGCGTTAAATCAATCATTTGTTCTTCACCTGTTCTGGTGCAACATTTTCTGCACATATAAAAAAACGCGGCTCAATGACCGCGTTTTTAATGTACTAATATTACGTTGGCTTTATAACTGATCTACCAGCCTAATTGCATCGCCAATGTAGCTTGCTGGTGTAAGCGCTTTAAGTTCTGTCTTTGCCGCTTCAGGCATATCAAGATTATCGATAAATTCAGCAACGATTTCTGCGTTTACTTTTTTACCACGCGTCAATTCTTTCAGCTTTTCGTATGGCTTTTCAATCCCATAACGACGCATAACGGTTTGGATTGGCTCTGCAAGCAGCTCCCAGTTGTTATCTAGCTCGTCTAGAAGGCTCTTTTCATTAACTTCAAGCTTGCTAATACCTTTTAAAGTAGCTTGATACGCGATTACCGCATAACCAACACCTACGCCCAAATTGCGCAGTACAGTTGAATCGGTAAGGTCACGCTGCCAGCGAGAAACCGGTAGTTTTGCCGCAAGGTGGTCAAATATGGCATTAGCCAGACCCAGGTTGCCTTCAGAGTTTTCAAAGTCAATCGGGTTAACCTTGTGTGGCATGGTTGAAGAACCAATCTCGCCAGCAACGGTTTTTTGCTTGAAGTGACCAAGCGCAATATAGCCCCATACATCGCGATCAAAGTCGATAAGAATGGTGTTGAAGCGCGCGATGGCATCAAACATTTCGGCAATATAATCGTGCGGCTCAATTTGTGTGGTAAACGGGTTCCACGTTAGGCCTAGTGAGGTGACAAAACGCTCTGAAACGCCGTGCCAGTCAATATCTTTGTAAGCAGATAGATGGGCATTATAGTTACCGACTGCACCGTTAATTTTACCAAGTAGTTCTACGTTGGCAATTTGACTGCGCTGACGCTTAAGGCGAATAGCCACGTTAGCCATTTCTTTACCCATTGTGGTAGGAGAAGCCGGCTGGCCGTGGGTACGCGCCATCATAGGCACGTTTTGATAACGCTTTGCAAGTTCAATCAATGCGTCAATCAGCTTGTCACAATATGGTAGAATTACTGTCTCACGTGCTTCGCGAAGCATTAATCCGTGTGAAAGATTGTTAATATCTTCAGACGTACATGCGAAATGAATAAATTCGTTTACCGCTGACAGTTCGCTGTTATCAGCTACTTTTTCTTTAAGGAAATATTCTACGGCTTTAACGTCGTGGTTAGTTGTACGCTCAATTTCTTTGATGCGCATTGCATCGTCGACGCTGAACTCACTTACAATGCTGTCTAATAGCGCATTTGAGGTATCAGAAAAGGCAGGAACTTCTTCAATTTGTGGGTTAGTAGAGAGCATTTGTAACCAACGTACTTCTACTTCTACACGGTATTTAAGTAAGCCGTACTCGCTGAAAATGCTACGTAATTCTACGCTCTTGCCAGCATATCGACCATCGACAGGGGAAATTGCAGTTAACTGACTCAGTTCCACCTTAAAGCTCCTCACTAGTTTATTAATCGTAGCGCCTTAACGGCACTGTTTAGAATGTGTTTGCGTTTAAAAAGAATATTTCTTCGTTTGCCGCCCATTTGACGCCACATCACCGCCGCTCTTACGCCAGCTAAAAGTATAGCGCGTACTTTGTGTTGCGTTGCGGGTTGGCTGAGATAGTCAGGATTACCTGCTACCTGAATGCGAGGGGCAAGAGGACTAATAATGTCGCTGTAAATACTTGCAAGAGATGACACTATTTGTGGGTTTTGAAAATCGATATGGGCGAGTTGGCGTTGTACATGCGAGATGCGTTCAGCGAGTTCTTGCATGGCCTTTGGCTTTTTCGCTAATTTTCGTTCTAACCCCAATATGCTTGCGACATACCGAGTAAGCTCGGTATCTTTTGTTGCTTGCTTGTCAGATAGTTGCGTGGCAAGGGTAGTGTACCCAAGTTTAAGATTATCCAGTTTACCAAAGACTTGCTGAGGTGTTTCAGGGTCGGTTACCAGAATGCTCGACAGGCTTGCTTCTATTGCTTCATTATCTGCACTACCTCGGCGTGCAAGCTGCTGAACTAAAGCGGCAGCTTGGCATACACCAGCAAGTGCTAAATTGTTTTCAATGTCTGCGTCTAACATCAACGGATATAGCTCTCTATGATACCGCCACCTAGGCAAACTTCATCTGCATAAAATACTGCAGATTGCCCTGGGGTTACTGCTTTTTGAGGCTCGTCGAAAATCACTTCGATTGTGTCCTCGCCAGTTGGCGAAATAGTACACGGAATATCAGCCTGACGGTAACGGGTTTTAACAACGGCGCGCATTGGTTCAGTAATGGTTTGTCTGTCGACCCAATGCAGTTGTTTTGCCACCAAGCCTTTTGAGTATAAGCGCGGGTGGTCAGCACCTTGACCTACGATAAGTACATTTCGTGCAACGTCTTTATCAACCACATACCATGGCTCGTCACCGTATTTGGCAAGGCCACCAATGTGCAGTCCTTTACGTTGTCCCAGCGTGTGGTACATTAGGCCTTCGTGTTGACCAATTTCTTCGCCTTCCGCCGTTTCAATGACTCCCGGCTGAGCAGGAAGATAACGGGCTAAAAAGTCTTTAAACTTACGTTCACCGATAAAACAGATACCTGTTGAGTCTTTCTTATCGTGGGTGATTAGACCTTGCTCTTCAGCAATTTTACGTACTAGTGGTTTTTCGATATCACCCACGGGGAATAGCGTTTTAGCAACATGCTCTTCACCCAGCGTATACAAGAAATAGCTTTGGTCTTTGTTGTTATCTAAACCACGTAGCATTTGCCATTTGCCATCTACTTCACGACGACGTACATAGTGACCCGTCGCAATGTAGTCAGCGCCTAAATCTTCGGCAGCAAATTCTAAAAATGCCTTAAATTTAATTTCTTTATTACACATGATATCTGGGTTTGGCGTGCGTCCGGCTTTATACTCTTCTAAGAAGTATTCGAACACGTTGTCCCAGTATTCTGCGGCAAAATTAATAGTGTGTAGCTCGATACCAAGCTTGTCGGCAACGGCTTGAGCATCTTTTAAATCTTCCGCAGCAGCACAGTATTCATCATTGTCGTCTTCTTCCCAGTTTTTCATGAAAAGACCTTCAACCTGGTAACCCTGTTGTTGTAACAGATAGGCTGAAACAGACGAATCGACGCCGCCGGACATACCGACGATTACTTTCTTGCTTGCGTTAGAATCAATATCACTCACTACGTATTGCACACTCATTAAATTAAAAGGAATTGAGAAGTAAGGGCCAAACTAGCATTTTCAAGTCACAAAAAAGCCTACTAACGATTAACGTTTTAAGTGTTTTGGCTAGCGCCCGTTTTGAGGTCGCGGATTTTAACAGATTACGCGGGGTAATTCACATGTTATCTCTTTACTTAAAAAGAAATGTATTTTCCATTTTCAATTCCGTCGATCGTCCAGTTTCCTACGCGGTAGCGAATCAAACGCAAAGTGGGGTAGCCCACGTGCGCGGTCATTCTGCGTACTTGCCTATTTCGACCTTCGCTTATTGTGATGGAAAGCCAGCTTGTAGGAATTGACTGTCTAAATCTTACTGGAGGATTGCGCTCCCAAACGGCGGGTTCGTCCATGCGTTTAACTTTGGCTGGGCGGGTCATACCGTCTTTGAGTTCAACACCATTTCTAAGGGCGTTTATTGCCGCATCATCAGCAATGCCCTCGACTTGAACCCAGTAAGTCTTGCTCGTTTTCGCTTTCGGGTGGGCCAACTTGTGCTGAAGTTTACCGTCATTAGTTAAAACCAACAGGCCCTCAGAATCTCTGTCTAACCGTCCAGCAGCATATACATCAGGCACATCAATGTAGTCTTTCAACGTTTCTCTGCCGTCTGCATCGGTGAACTGAGAGAGCACTTGAAAAGGCTTATTAAACAAAATTACTGTGGAAGGTGAAGCCATTTAAATTACCGAATATTAACCAAGAACGTACCTATTTTAACATGCACTCATGAGTTTTTGCGCACAGAAATCTGACGGCTTGCAGAAGTCGCAAAATGCAGAGTTTGTCGATAAATTCGGTGATCTTATATGTTAAGACAATGGTATGACTTGTAACTGAAACTTTCGACCCTATACTAATGGACGCAGTCGATACTATAAGGCTGAGCATTCGTACGTTTATTAAGCAGTTATCGGTAGGGAACCACGTTTCACGCGCCAGAATTGGCACACATGAGACGTGAAGCAGCGATAGAATGGAGCGTAGTAAAGTACGACGACGAAAACAGCAAGTGGCTAGGTACTGAGGGTTTAAACACCAAAGGTATTTAGTGGAAAGCATCAATTACGTATCGCAATGACTATGGGCGCAATATAAATATATTGCGAGTTGTTGCGACCCAATGGACTAAAAACGGTAGTACGCTGCCGACAAAATTGAGGTATATAATGACCAAGTCTAAGATCATCTACACGAAGACTGATGAAGCGCCAATGCTGGCGACTTATTCATTGCTTCCTATTATCCAGAAGTTTGCTGCAGCCGCAGATATTGACGTTGAACTAAGCGATATCTCGCTAGCTGCACGTGTATTGGCAAATTTCCCTGAGTATCTTTCTGAAGAACAAAGAGTGCCAGACGCGCTAGCTGAACTGGGTGAGATGACCCAAGACCCAAATGCTAACATCATCAAGCTTCCAAACATCAGTGCCTCAATACCTCAGCTTCGCGCAACAATTAAAGAATTAAACGCCAAAGGCTTTAACGTTCCTGCGTTCCCTGATTCACCAAAAACTGCTGAAGAAGAAGACATTCGCGAACGTTACGGTAAGGTACTAGGTAGTGCGGTTAACCCTGTACTGCGTGAAGGTAACTCAGACCGTCGTGCACCGACAGCGGTTAAGAACTATGCCCGTAAGCACCCGCATTCAATGGGTGAGTGGTCTCAAGCGTCTCGTTCGCACGTAGCGCACATGCGCGGTGGCGATTTCTACTCTGGTGAGAAATCTGTGACGGTTGAGAAAGACGGTCACGTTAGCATCGAATTTACGGGTAAAGATGGAAGCAAGAAAACGCTTAAACCGCGTGTAGATTTACTCGCTGGCGAAGTTATCGACGGCATGTTCATGAGCAAAAAAGCGCTTTGCGAGTTCTTCGAAGAGCAAATCGAAGATGCGAAGAACACCGGCGTTCTATTCTCATTACACGTAAAAGCGACCATGATGAAGGTGTCTCACCCAATCGTATTCGGTCACTGTGTAAAAGTATTCTATAAAGACCTATTCAACAAATGGGGTGACCTGTTTGAAGAGCTTGGTGTAAATCCAAACAATGGTCTTGGCAGTGTTTACGACAAAATCGCAAGTCTGCCTGAAAGTCAGCGTTCTGAAATTCAAAAAGATATCAACGCATGTTATGCAGACCGTCCGCCAATTGCGATGGTTAACTCTGACAAAGGTATCTCTAACCTTCACGTACCAAGTGACGTAATTGTTGATGCATCTATGCCAGCAATGATCCGTAACTCTGGTCAGATGTGGGGTCCAGATGGTAAAGCGCACGATACCAAAGCGGTAATTCCTGAAAGTACGTATGCAACCATTTATCAAGAAGTTATCAACTTCTGTAAAACACACGGTGCGTTTGACCCAACCACTATGGGTACGGTACCTAACGTTGGTCTAATGGCGCAAAAAGCAGAAGAGTACGGCTCGCATGACAAAACGTTTGAGTTAGAAGCAGATGGTACAGTGTCAATTGTTGACCAAGACGGGAACGTACTTATTTCTCACGATGTTGAAGAAGGTGATATCTGGCGTATGTGTCAGGTGAAAGATGCACCTATTCAAGATTGGGTTAAGCTAGCGGTAACACGTTCACGTCAATCTGGTATGCCTGCAGTATTTTGGCTAGACGACGAGCGTGCTCACGATGCGCAACTTATCAAGAAAGTTGAAAAGTACCTTCAAGACCACGATACAAATGGTCTAGACATTCAAATTATGTCTCCTGTTCGTGCTATTCGTTACAGTATGGAACGTGCAATTCGCGGTCTAGATACTATTTCAGTAACCGGTAACGTACTTCGTGACTACCTGACTGACTTGTTCCCAATTCTAGAGCTTGGTACAAGCGCTAAAATGCTGTCAATTGTTCCATTGATGGCGGGCGGCGGCCTTTATGAGACAGGTGCAGGTGGTAGTGCTCCTAAGCACGTTCAGCAATTTGTAGAGGAAGGTCACCTGCGTTGGGATTCACTGGGTGAATTCCTTGCACTAGCGGTATCGCTTGAAGATGTTGCTATTAAACACAGCAATACAAAAGCAAAAGTGATTGCTACAGCGCTTGATAAAGCTACAGAAAAACTGCTTAACAACGGTAAATCGCCGCTTCGTAAAGCTGGTCAGCTAGATAACCGTGGTAGCCACGTTTACCTAGGTTTGTATTGGGCTGAAGAAGTGGCCAACCAAACGGTAGATGCAGACCTAGCTGCGCAGTTTAAGCCTATGTTTGATGAGTTATCAGCGAAGGTTGATGACATCCTGGCTGAGATTGATGCAACACAAGGTAGTGCGCAAGAAATTGGTGGTTATTACTACCCAGATGAAGACAAGCTTTTCGCTACTATGTCTCCAAGCAAGACATTAAAAGCTATTCTTGAAGCTTAATGGTTACTGAGTTCATGACTACCTTAACGTAGTCATGCTCATTGCAAGGTAGTTATTGCAAAGTAGCTATTGCAAAAAAACTATGAAAACCCTGCGGTTGAAAAACTGCAGGGTTTTTTATTTCCAACAAAAACCTTTGATAACTTATATAAAAATATACGCACACGTGATTAGAACGCACTGTAATTGCAGTAAACGCTTTATCTAACGTTACTTATTTTGGTTGAGTTGTGTGCTTTTTTTGAGCGACATTAGGTAATGATAAACAAATTTGTACCATTAAATTAAATTTAATAACTACCGAAATGGGCATCGATGCAGATAATGCTGATAGGGAAATTTAGAACAAACAAAACCTATGGCACTTAAAAACGCCATAAATAGGGTGACAGAAAAGCAAAAGCCCGGCTTAGAAAGCCAGGCCTTTAAAATTCTTTCTTAACGCTCAGGTTCTTCTTTGAAGCCAATGTTCTCAGCATGCAGCCCTTTAGGGCCTTGCTGTACTTCGAACGTTACTTCCTGACCTGCTTTCAACGAACGGTAACCTTCCATTTGAATCGTTGAGTAATGAGCAAAAATATCTTCACCACCGTCCTCTGGTACGATAAACCCAAAACCTTTCGCGTTGTTAAACCATTTAACTTTGCCAACCGCCATACTTCGACTTCCTCTTAATCCTTGAACTCACACGTATATGCCCCCATTATAGATCCAGAGACACAGTGGCCAGACCGTTTATGAAAATTCATACTCAAGGCCACTATCAAAATGTAGATTTTTTAACCATATTATGTCAAGGACAAATGTGAATAAATTTATTCAAAAGTTTGTACACATATCTGTCATGAAACCACTATTATTAAGTTATGAGTAAAGACAACGCTATTAGTATCGAAAAGGAAAAACAGAAAGACGCGCAGCGACAAAAGCCGCAGCCGCCTCCCATGTATAAAGTGTTGTTGAACAATGACGACTATACACCAATGGATTTTGTCATTGAGGTACTCATGCAGTTTTTCAATATGGACGCTGAGAAAGCCAACCAACTTATGCTGACCGTTCATTATCAAGGAAAAGCCGTGTGCGGCATTTTCACTGCTGAGATAGCAGAGACGAAAGTAATGCAGGTAAATCAATATGCACGCAAGCATCAGCACCCGCTGATGTGTACGATGGAGCAGGCATAAGGTATTTTGTAGAGGGCGAGCAATATGTTAAATAAAGAATTAGAACAAACGCTAAATAGTGCGTTTGTATTTGCCAGAGAGCACCGTCATGAGTTTATGACGGTTGAGCACTTGTTGTTGGCACTGCTTGATAACTCAGCTGCTCGTGATGCACTCAAAGCTTGTGGTGCGGATATAGAAGCGATTAAAAGTGAGCTTCTCTCTTTCGTGAAAGATACCACGCCACTGATTCTAGATGACCAGATTAACGAGCGTGAAACACAGCCAACGTTAGGTTTTCAGCGCGTACTTCAGCGTGCTGTATTCCATGTACAGTCGTCAGGCAAAGATGAAGTAACGGGTGCTAACGTACTTGTTGCTATCTTTAGCGAGCAAGAATCGCAAGCGGTATACATTCTCAAAAAAGCGGATGTTACTCGTTTGGATGTTGTTAACTTTATTAGCCACGGTGTAAGTAAAGCCGACGATGATGAACCTGTAAATCCAGAAGCCTCTGAAGAGGGCGAAGCTGGCGAAGAAAGTGGTTCAGCGCTTAGCAAATACGCCACTGACCTTAATCGATATGCTAAAGATGGAAAAATTGATCCGCTCATTGGCAGAGATTCTGAAGTGGAGCGTACTATCCAAATTTTATGTCGCCGACGGAAAAATAACCCGCTATTGGTGGGTGAAGCCGGTGTGGGTAAAACGGCTATCGCCGAAGGGTTAGCGTATCGTATCGTCAATGACGATGTGCCAGAAGTTATTGCAGAAAGTACAGTGTACTCACTGGACTTGGGCGGTCTGTTAGCGGGTACAAAATATCGCGGTGACTTTGAGAAACGTCTTAAAGCTATTTTGAAAGAGTTGGGCAAAGACAAAAACGCTATTTTGTTTATTGATGAAATCCATACCATTATTGGTGCTGGTGCCGCATCGGGCGGTGTAATGGACGCATCGAACTTGCTTAAACCGAAACTTTCTAGTGGCGAATTGCGCTGTATTGGTTCAACGACTTATCAAGAGTATCAAGGTATATTTGAGAAAGATCGCGCACTCGCTCGTCGCTTCCAAAAAGTGGACGTGACTGAGCCAAGTGTTAGCGATACGACGAAAATTTTGTTAGGACTAAAAAGTCGCTACGAAGAGCACCATAATGTGCGTTTCACACAAAAGGCGATTCAAGCTGCTGCTGAATTGTCAGCTAAATACATCAATGAGCGTCACCTCCCTGATAAAGCAATAGATGTTATGGATGAAGCGGGTGCCAGTCAGCGCTTGTTGCCGCCGTCAAAGCGCAAGAAGACAATTGGGGTAGGCGACATTGAGCAGATCATAGCTAAAATGGCGAGAATTCCAGAGAAGTCTGTATCGGCGTCTGACAAAGAGGTACTTAAGAACCTAGGGCGTAACCTTAAAATGGTGGTATTTGGCCAAGACAAGGCCATTGAGACCCTTAACGATGCAATTTTATTGTCTCGCTCTGGTCTTGGTACAGAAACTAAGCCTATAGGTAGCTTCTTGTTTGCAGGTCCAACGGGTGTGGGTAAAACCGAGGTCACACAGCAGCTCGCTAAAATCATGGGCGTGGAGCTCGTTCGCTTTGATATGTCTGAGTACATGGAGCGTCATGCGGTGAGCCGCTTAATAGGTGCGCCTCCTGGCTACGTAGGATTTGATCAAGGTGGTTTGTTGACGGATGCAGTCATTAAAAACCCGTATTCTGTGGTGCTTCTAGATGAAATTGAGAAAGCGCATAGCGATATTTACAATATTCTTCTTCAAGTTATGGACCATGGTACGTTAACCGACAATAACGGCCGAAAAGTGGACTTCAGAAACGTAGTGCTTGTTATGACTACCAATGCTGGTGTTCAGGAAACCGTACGCAAGTCTATTGGCTTTAAACAACAAGATCATAGCCACGATGCAATGAGCGAAATCAACAAGGTATTTACCCCTGAGTTCAGGAACCGCTTGGACGGTATTATTTGGTTTAATCACCTTGACTCAGAGGTTATCCTGCAGGTTGTAGATAAGTTCATTATTGAGCTACAGGCGCAGTTAGATGCTAAAGGCGTGTCGTTTGAAGTAAGCAGTGCAGCAAGAGCTTACCTTGCTGAAAAAGGCTACGACAAAGCGATGGGCGCAAGACCTATGGCGCGTCTAATTAAAGATGAGCTTAAGAAGGAACTGGCCAACGAGTTATTGTTTGGTGAACTGGCGAAAGGCGGAAACGTTAAAGTTGATTGTGTAGAAGACAAACTGACGTTTGAATACGCAGGTGTGGATGCTACTTCAGAAGAACCTGAGCCGAGTTAATCGCCACAGCAATGCAAATGTATAAAAGGGGCTAGCGTTTGCTAGCCCCTTTTTTGTGCATTTCACTATGCACAAAAAAGCCCGGCAATAGACCGGGCTTTTAACAATGCGTTACCGCTTCAATGGCTCATTATCTTGCGCGATAAACGATACGACCTTTGGTCAAATCGTAAGGAGTCATCTCAACGGTGACCTTATCGCCAGTAAGAATTCGGATATAGTTCTTACGCATTTTACCAGAGATGTGCGCAGTCACTACGTGACCGTTTTCTAGTTCAACGCGGAACATAGTGTTAGGTAGTGTGTCTAACACAGTACCTTCCATTTCAATACAATCTTCTTTTGCCATGTAAAGCAGTTACCTCAGTAATTCAAAATTTTTGCCGCGCAGACCTTACCCAATCTTGGGTTCAGTGTAAAGTAATTAATGTATTTTCAGCTAAATAGTTTAGAAAAGCACACTAATCCGCGCTTGGTCAGGGTTATGGGTTTGTTGTTGAAATAAGCTGCCATTGATTATCAACAAATTGCTCAAATGGCAGAAACTTGTGTTTGTACGACATTTTTTGGCAACCTTCCACGTAATATCCTAGATAAAGATACTGATGCCCCAACAATTGCGCCTGTTCAATTTGCTGCAATATCATCCAGGTACCTAACGAATGTCGCTCGTAATCAGGGTCGAAAAATGTGTACAGTGCCGATAATGCCAGTAGTTGATTGTTTTCGTCGATAACGTCGGTCACAGCAACGGCAATAAGCTTGTCTCCATCATACGCTTCTAGAAAGTGCGTCTTCATCCAATCACACAACACGAAATTGTCGAACTGGTCCTGCGAAGGAGGGTACATACTTCCGTCAGCGTGACGCTCGGTGATATAGCGTTCATACAGCGGATAATATGATGCTGCTGGTGTGTTGGCGAACTTAACCGAAAATGGTTTGTTGCTTTTCAGTATGCGCTTTTGACTGCGAGAGGGGGTAAATGCATCTACTGGAATTCGCACTGATTTACATGCTTTGCAGCTAGGGCAATGTGGCCGGTAAATTTGTTCACCGCTGCGTCTAAACCCCGCTTGAATAAGTTGAGCATACCGCCACGATTGAAAATCATTGTTTTCAGCATACACAAGTAATTGTTCTTGCTCTTCAGGCAAGTAACTACACGTAAATGAATGTGTAATACCGAACTTCATGGCGTAATAACCTTTGGTTGCCACCTTGCTAGGTAATCAGGCGATAGTGCGCCTTCTTCAGTTAAAGTGTGGTTGTTCTTCTGCAGTTTTTCAACAAACTGACCCCGCGAAACACTTTTTGCACCCAAAGACATCAAATGCTCCGTTGGCAACTGACAATCTATAAATGCCATGTTCTGCTGTTTCATATGTTCAACTAAGGCTAGCATGGCCAACTTAGACGTATTGCTCTTTGCATGGAACATTGACTCACCACAAAAGACTTTGCCTATTCCTACGCCGTATAAGCCACCGACCAGATCATCGCCATCCCATACTTCTACAGAATGCGCTAAACCCAAAGTGTGTAAATGCTTATACGCATCCACCATATCCTCTGTAATCCACGTGTCGGTTGATAACCCATCATTATTAGGGCTTTTGCGTGAAATAGACGAACACGCTTCAATCACTTCTTCGAAAGCATGATTGAGCGTCACAGGATATTGTTGCTTACGAGCCAGTTTTCGCAGACTCTTACTAGCAATGAAATCATCCAAGTCAATGATTGCCCTTGGATCGGGCGACCACCACAAAAGTGGTTCATCATCGCTAAACCAAGGAAATATGCCTTGAGAGTATGCTGAAAACAACCGAGGGGGACTAAGGTCCGCACCAAACGCTAGCAAGCCATTTGGATCGCTCAAAGCAGTGTCTACAGGAGGGAAGGGAGCACCTTCTTCAATATAATGTAAAGCGATCATAAGTCGGTAGGGGCCCTGCAAACTACAGGGCCAAATTACAGTTTTTAACCTTGTTCTGGCATAAATCCATCAAGGAATTTTTCTGCGTCAAGCGCGGCCATACAGCCCGTTCCCGCAGATGTTATTGCTTGGCGGTAAATGTGATCACTCACGTCACCAGCGGCAAATACGCCCTCTACACTGGTTTGCGTTGCATTACCGTTTGTACCGCTGTTAACCACGATATAACCGTCTTTCATCTCAAGCTGACCATCGAAAATGTCGGTGTTCGGCTTGTGACCAATCGCTATGAAAAGACCCATTACATCAAGTTCTTCAGTGGCATCGCTGTTTGTGTCTTTAATGCGGATCTTGGTTACGCCCATTTCATCACCAAGTACTTCGTCAAGGGTGCGATTAAGGTGTAAAACAACGTTACCGTTCTCAGCTTTGTCACGAAGACGCTGCTCAAGAATTTTCTCACTTCTAAAGCTATCTCTTCTGTGGATCACATGAACTTCAGAGGCAATGTTTGATAAATAAAGCGCTTCTTCTACCGCTGTATTCCCACCGCCCACAACGGCTACTTTTTGATTGCGATAGAAGAATCCATCACACGTTGCACATGCAGACACACCTTTGCCCATGAACGCTTGCTCTGACTCCATACCAAGGTATTTCGCCGAAGCACCTGTTGCGATGATAAGCGCATCACACGTATACGTACCACTGTCACCGTACAAGGTGAATGGACGTTTGGTTAGGTCAGTCTTGTTGATGTGGTCAAAAATGATTTCGGTATCAAATTTTTCGGCGTGCTTTTGCATGCGCACCATTAGGTCTGGACCAGTAAGTCCTTCCGGGTCGCCTGGCCAGTTCTCCACTTCAGTAGTGGTAGTAAGCTGTCCGCCTTGTTGAATACCAGTTAGAAGTACAGGTTCTAAGTTAGCGCGTGCCGCGTAAACTGCAGCTGAATAACCCGCAGGGCCTGAACCCAAGATAAGTAGACGGACGTGTCTGCTTTCTGCCATTTTCGTCTCCAAATAATTCACCCAAGCGGGCTACTTTATTAAATCTCTTAGAACGCTAGGTAAGGGCAATCATGATTAAATCAACCTTATCACTACGTTTCTTTTTGTTGTTATACATTAAAGGCAGCTATGATGCCTTTTAGCGATGAAAATGTCACTCAAAGAGTAGTTTCTCTTTTAGAGCAAGTTAGTCTTTGATGTATGCTTTTTTGCTAAAACAATTACCATTGCCCTTATTTTTACGACGAACAAACGGCGTTAAATGATACGCTCACCAATGAAATTAAACTTCTGTTAGGTTTCTGTGTCTTAAGATAAGTAGGCGTATAAAACCCACAAACAGTCTTGTATTAGCCCAAAAGACGATTACAATTTGACTTAGGAATGGTGATAATAAATTACGCATTCTTTTTGGTTATGCATGATTTTAGGCGCAGAGGTGAAGCATGTCTCAATCGGTGATGACGTTGTTAAAAGATGGACAGCAATACATGAAGACATGGCCTGTAAAGAAGGAGCTATACGCTTACTTCCCTGAGTGTCGAGTGATTGCAGCAACCAAGTTTGCCATTAAAACCATGCCGCCGGTTGCCATTGTGTCCTGTGCGTTACTATTGCAAAATCTTGGTGTGGAGTATTTGCCGCAGACAATCGCGATTGGTGCGTTTTTTCTAAGTCTTCCCATGCAAGGATTGTTGTGGCTTGGGCACCGTTCAGACCAGTATCTACCGCCCCAGCTTAAAAGTTGGTATCAGGATATTCATTCCAAAATGCGATCTCAGGGATGTAATGTTGCATCAATTAAGTCTAAGCCAAAGTATAAAGAGCTGGCTCACCTGCTAAAAACGGCGTTTAACGACTTAGACAGTGTATTCACTAAACACTGGTTCAGCTAAAGCGCTCAACAATGGCCAATATGGTTAATTGTGTGTCGCTTTAAATGCGCGTTTATCAGGCGCTCGTGCGCTTAAGTATACCGTTGCATTTTTTACAACGATACTGAGCACCCTTAAGAATCTTATTATGCCTTCTAATAGTAAGCGCGTAGTTATCGCATAAGCAGTGGTATTTTACTGTATTGGTTGTGTTTCCTATATCAAAACTATGCGTCGTATTTGGCATGCACCCGAAAACCTGCTTCATGATAGCTTGCCACTCGATGCCGTGAGGTTTAACTTTTCCATATAATTGCCAAGTTAACAAATGGCTTACTTCGTGAGGAACAACATCGCGCAAAAAAGCGCTGGTATTGTCTTTGTAAAGTAGTGGGTGAAAGTTAATTCTGTTTTGCTGTAAAAACGCGGTACCTGCGTTCTTTCCAGAGCGTCGATAGCTAATCGATGGGCGAGGGAAGTGTTTGTCGAAGAATCGTTCTGCACGCTCGTAACAAACAAAAACAGCGTCTTGTATATCTTGACGCTGCTCTGGTGATAAATCATGTGTTGCGATGTTTTTTTACTCTACAGATTAGGTCTATTGGGTAACCGCTAGCTGATAAAAGCTTAACGGTTACCCTTTTTAAGGCGCTATTTTACATCGCAAGGCAAGCAAAGCACATAGGTACCTTTCGGATCGTTTAATTTGGTCACTGTGCTTACTTCATTGAGAACGCGTTTTAGTTCATTGACCAACGCAGTGTCTGTATTTGCAAACTGCCATTTACCGACTACTGCCATTGCTTGTCCGAAAAATTCTTTCCAGAATATTTCCTGAGCAGAAAGAGTACGCTGTACATAGAAAGTATCGAAGTTTTCAAGTTCAGCCATTTCTGCAGCGGCGGTAACGGCATCATCTAAAGTGCCTAGTTGATCGACAAGTCCTAAGTCAATGGCATCACTACCAATCCATACGCGGCCTTGTGCTACCTTATCAACCTCTTCAACAGGCATATTGCGTGCGTTTGATACCAGTGATAAGAAATTGCCATAGGTGTTCTCGACATTGCGCTGAAGTATTTGACCAAACTCTGGCGCAAGGGGGCGGGCCGCAGAAAAACCAGTAAGTTCTGTAGAGCCTACGCCATCACTGTGGATACCTAAGTAATCCAGTGAATTTTCGTAAGTCATAAACATGCCAAACACACCAATTGAACCGGTAATGGTGCTAGGACTAGCGATAATGCGATCGGCACTTGCTGCAATCCAATAACCACCTGATGCTGCGTAGGTGCTCATTGAAGCAATAACCGGTTTGCCAGCACGCTGAAGCTCAAGTACTTCCTGACGTATAATCTCAGAAGCAAACGCGCTGCCTCCCGGCGAATCGATTTGTAGTACGACAGCTTTAACATTGTCGTCAAAACGCGCTTTGCGCAATAACTTCGCCGTGCTGTCACCACCTACCGTGCCCGCTTTTTGGTTACCATCTAAAATAGTACCTTTGGCGACGACAATCGCGACTTTATCGATATCGTTGTTAACCACTGGCATCGGTGGGTTAACCACCTTCAAGTACGTGTTGAACGCGGTGTAGTTAATACCAAGTTGATTTTCATCCTTGCCAACTAACTCAACAAGTTCTTGGCGTACTTCTTCACGGGTTTTAAGTGCATCTACCCAGTTGTATTCAAGCGCGTACTGAGCAAAGTCGCCGCCGGCCGCTTCGAATTTATCCAACAAGCCTTGTAGCGTTTCGTCAAAGTTAGCCTCGTCGATACCACGAGCTTTCGCAACGTCTGCTTTATACTGTGCCCAGTAGCCGTCTAGCCACTGCTTTTCGGCACGCTTAGCGTCTTCTGACATGTCGTTACGCATTATTGGCTCTACTGCCGACTTATAAGTTCCTACACGGAAAATGTGTGTAGTAACCTTGAGTTTTTCCAGCATATCTTTGAAATACATGCCATAACGACCGTAGCCTTCAAACATGAGACCACCCATAGGATTTAAATAGATATGGTCGGCGTGGGCAGCAAGATAGTATTGGTCCTGAGAAAAGTAATCACCAATTGCATACACTGGTTTCTCAGACGTTTTAAATTCATCTATAGCGTTGGCAACAGTGCGCAATTTATCTAAACCACCGCCACGAAGACCCTGAAGGTCAAGCACTAACGCTTTAATACGGCGGTCTTTCTGTGCATTTTCTAGTACTTTTACTACATCGCGTACGAGTACTTCCGGGTTTTCAGGTTGGTCACCCAACGACTCTTGAATGAATTGCTCGAAAGGGTCAACGCTTTCTTTTTCAATTACCAATTGGCCATTGAGTGTTAGAAATAGCGCGCTGTTTGATTTCACGGTGAGTTGATCACCATCTTGGCTAGTAATGGCGATGATAAGACCAACAAAAATAACCAAAAAGATGATGTTAAAAAACAGTTTGCGGGTAAAGTTTAGCACCGTCCACAAGCCAATAAACAAGGATTTCGTCCAACTTCCTTTGGCTGCCATAAATCACTACCTTTTCTAAATTTAATCAATGAACTCTTGCTGCTTTGGCGCAACGCGTTCAGCGTATAAACGTATATAAGCCTATTATGTTACCGAAAACGAGTAAGATCGCGAATTTAATTGTAACTTTTTATTTGGCGCTATTACTTTTCTCTCTTTTATCCTCAATCCATTTGGCGATGAGTTGTGCAATACGTTTGTGGTCGTTTTCGCTTAGCGTTAACAATAGGTTACCTGATGTTTTTTTATATCCTGTTTTTTTGTGACCTTTTTGCATTATTCGCAAAAACGGTGAATGCTTATCGTTTTGAGATGAAAGATTTTTCATAAACCACCGTTCTTTTAAAGTATAAATACTTATAAGGATAACAATAATGATAGGCCTATATACACGAGTAGTTAAAAGTTTACGACACGCAGACGGTATACCACTCCTTTTGTTGCGACTTTATTTAGCACCAGTAATGATTCAAGCGGGTTGGAATAAAGCTTCAAGCTTTGAAAGTATTGTAGAGTGGTTCGGCAATGAGGACTATGGTTTGGGCCTGCCTTTTCCAATGGTGTTAGCATTTTTGGCCACAGCTGCTGAACTTGTAGGTGGCGTGCTAATTTTATTTGGTGCATTAACACGATTAGTCTCTATCCCTTTAATGATAACGATGGTTGTTGCCATGGTGAGTGTGCACGCAGAAAACGGCTGGTTAGCAATTGCTGATGCGTCGTCGTGGCTTGCTGACGGTACCATTCTTCACAGCGAAAGTATTTTATCTGCACCCGAAAAACTCGCGGCGGCCAAGTCATTGCTTCAAGAATACGGAAATTATGACTGGCTGACTTCCAGTGGTAACTTTGTAGTGCTAAATAACGGGATTGAGTTTGCTGCAACATATTTTGTCATGCTGCTTGTTTTGTTTTTCTACGGTGGCGGTAGGTACGTTAGTGTTGATTACTTTTTTACACCACCTAATAGCGAACGCTTCGAATAGATAAACCTTGATAAAGACCGGAAATTTCTGGTCTTTTTTATTGTGCAGTCGTAGGATCATTACAGCTAGCGCGAGTAAACCTTTGCGGTACGTCCTTAACGCAAAGCCCAACATTCGCGAATTTAAATTACACTATTTTACAGCTGGAGGTTGCACGTGGATGCATTAACCCTACTACTTAACAGAAGCTCTCAGCCCAGATTGTCAGCACCAGCACCGAGCGGTGATGAACTTGAAAATATTATGCAGGCAGCGCTTAGAGCGCCTGATCATGCGTGTTTAACGCCGTGGCGATTTATTGTCTGTGAAGGAAAAGGGTTAGACAAGTTAGGTGCGCTCTACGAGCAATCTGCTATTGAAAACGGAAAGTCACAAAAAGAAATTGATAGGGCTGTTCAGTTACCTCATCGTGCACCTATGGTGATAGTGGCTATTGCTAAGTATCACGAGCATGAAAAAGTACCTCGCGTCGAGCAGATAGCATCGGCCAGTTGCAGCGTAATGGCAATGCAAATGGCAGCTGTAGCGCAAGGTTTTAATGGCATGTGGCGCACAGGTAGCTACGCGCAATGCGATACCGTAAAGAACGGTTTTGGTTTGGCAGAAGACGATGAAATAGTTGGGTTTTTATACCTAGGTACGCCAGCATTTGAGCCTGCCCCTAAGCCACAACGAAATACACAAGACTATTTTGAATATTGGCGTTAAGTTTTTTTACATGTAGTTTTAGTTGCAAAGTGCGCCGCTCTTAAGCGGCGTGTTTTTTACTGTCACGTTCTATTAAGAAATTTTCTTAAATCGACTCGGCATAATGGCGTAAATGACCGAACATATTGTTATTACAATGAACGAATGAATAATAAGGCCTACTGAATTTAACGCGTCAGGCTCACATTGTGTTTTAAGGACAGAGCAGAAAAGAAACTCCACAGTAAACGTAGACATGATAGCTAATCCGACTATCGCTAAGTAGCTGAACAACTCTCTTAATTTTAGGGTCACGATGACTAATAAAATGACTATTACTGGCACACCCATAATTAATAATGTTTGCATCTTCTTTCCTTAGCTTGTTATTTCACCGGCATTCCATAAGCTTTTGATATTAACTTTTTATATTCTTCCAATGAAGGTAGCCCAACTTCGGCTCTTCTACTGTCTACGTTATCAATATCGTAAATTGGGTCAAACACTAACTCACCATTTTCAATATTTAACTGAGTACCATACATTTGTTGTTTGTCTTGATGAACCAAAACTCGGTCTGTTAAAAGCGCAAGCTCTTGACCTGAAATGCCTTCACCATTTAAGTATGAACGTTTTATCAGAGGGAGCATTTCTTCTTGAAAAGCAAAATCAGGCGAGTGTTGAACAATCAGAAAAGCAGCGTTAACGCCATCTTTGCCTACTGATTTCTCAGTTACCCATGAGTGCTTTTTAACGATAGCTTTTAGTCTTGCGGTGTTTTTGCTGTCAACTGAGCGCATCTTTTCGAGTAGCTCAAAAGGTGCATTTTCCCACCCTATGCGAGTTATCTCGTTCCTCACTGTTTTATCTGCTCTGGCCATGGATTGAAGTTCTTTTTGCAATGGAACATTCAATGCACCTAAACAATTAAATGAGAAAAAAAGAGTGAGAAGAAAGATACGCATTGCTAAAGTCCTTTTTTAGTACGTCGTTAATCGGTCGGCTACACAATGCACAAAAGAAAGAAGAAAGGGAAACTTTGTTTAGTCGTACAATCAAAAAGCGAGGTAATGGCGGTCACATAAAACCTCGCTTTTCTTGTTAGCATGTTAGCGTAGCGTTGTAGCCAGCAAACTTTCTAATGTTAATAACTCTATCGTTATCAAGTAGCCAGTATTGGCCTTTTATGCCTTTTAATACACCTGAAAAGCTTGGATCTTTGTCCAGGTTAAGTGATTTAATTTTTACCGGATAATCATTAACAGGGTAGTGAATATCATGGGTAGTGGTTGTCACTTCGCTAACAGCTTGTAAACCTTTCTCTTGCTTTAGTGCGTCTAAATTGGTAGCAATTTTTTCAAGTAATTCTTGTTTTACTTGCAGCAAATCTACATCTTCCGGCTTACCTTTTAGCATTGTTCGCCAGTTTGTTTTATCTGCAATATGCTCTTTACACAGCGTCTCAACAAGCCCGCTGGTTAATCTGTCAGGTACGCGTAACATTACTGTTGCCTGTGTTGCGCCTTGGTCCATCCAGCGGGTCGATACACCATCGGTGATTTGTCGCGTAATTCCTACTTTAACCGTGCCAGTATTCGCCAAATAGACAAAATGCTCGTTAAAACAGTGTGCTTCGCCCCATTCAGGTTCACGGCATGTTCCTTCATGATAGTGGCATTTCTCAGGCTTGATGATGCAACTGTCGCATTGTGCGAGTGAAATTAGGCAAGGGTAACAATAGCCTTGGTTGAAGCTTTTTTTGGTCTTGCGGTTGCAATGTACACAGTTTATTTCGCCGTTGTACGTGAGTGATATTTCATTGCCTATTAGTGCATTAATATCAACATTCTCATCGCCTATGGGCAGTGTATAGTGCACGTTATTATTATCGTCTGCGTGAGTGTGCATTTTACGCAATACGCCAGTATAGGTTGTTGTCACAGTATTACCTTCGTTATTCGCTTAGCTCGCCGCGCAAGTTTTGCGTGAGCTTTTCAATGATTTCTTCAAAAGACAAGCCTTTGCTGAGTAAGTAATGCAGCTTCGCCAATGCTGCCTCTGGTGTCATATCGCTGCCTGACAATACGCCGACTTCTTGTAATCCATGACCCGTAGCATATCCCCCCATATTTACGCGACCACGCATACATTGGGTGCAGTTAAGTACAGGTATTTCGCGCGCTTTCGCATACTTTAGCTGTGCAATCAACTCAGGGTTTTGTGGTGCATTGCCTACACCATAACTCAGTAAAATGAGTGCATTGACAGGTTGCTGCAGCGTATTTTTAATTACCTCTGGAGCAATGCCCGGGTAAAGACTTACCATTCCAATCGGTTGTGCTTTAACGTTAGACACCGTGAGTGAATTGGATGGGGTAGTGGCTAGCTTTCCCGATTTAATGCGAATGTTAATACCAGCCTCGAGCAATGGTGGGAAGTTAGGTGAGTCAAATGCACTAAATCCATCGGCGTCCACCTTTCTACTGCGGTTTCCGCGTAGTAAACGATTGTTAAAAAATAGACCGACCTCAGCAATAGGGTAGTTCGCTGCGACATAAAGCGCGTTTAATAAATTAACCTGACCATCTGAACGCAGTTCGGCAAGTGGTATTTGCGAGCCTGTCACAATAACCGGTTTTGAAAGGTCTTCTAGCATGAAACTGAGCGCCGATGCGGTATATGCCATGGTGTCAGTACCATGCAAAATGATAAAGCCGTCATAGGCATCATAGTTTTGCGCTATGTCATCGGCAATACGCTGCCAATCGGACGGGTCCATATCAGACGAGTCTATGAGATTGTCATACTCATGAAGCGTAAACAACGGCATTTCTGGGCGATGGAATTCAGGCATGTTTTTAAGAGTATCTGCCAAAAAGCCAGCAGCAGGGACGTACCCTTGCTTCGAAGGCTTCATACCGATGGTACCGCCAGTATAAGCAATGTATATGTGTTTGCGCATTGAATGCCCTTAGCGTTAACGAGGGAATAAACTTTTAAGACGGGCATTCTAACAACCCGAATTAGTTTGTCACGCTAATAGCGTTAATTTCGACAATCGAAGTAATCCGATTTAAAGACACAAAAAAAGCGGTGATAGCACCGCTTCTTAATTAAACACATACCGCAAAGGCAATCATAGTAAAGAAAATGACTTACTTAACTTCTTTACCTGCTGCTTGTTGGTCTGCATGATAACTTGAACGAACCATGGGGCCACATGCTGCATGGGTAAAACCAATTTCTTTCGCATAGTCACCTAGTGCGTCAAACTCTTTCGGGTGCACATAACGCTTCACAGGATAATGGTGACGGCTTGGCTGAAGGTATTGACCAAGGGTTAACATGTCTACGTCATGTGCCCGTAGGTCACGAAGTACGCCTTCAATTTCTTCATTTTCTTCGCCCATACCCATCATTAGACCTGATTTCGTCATCACATCCGGGTGTTGCGCTTTAAACTTCTTAAGTAAATCTAGCGACCACTGATAATTAGCCCCTGGACGACATTCACGGTACAAACGTGGAATGGTTTCAAGGTTGTGATTGAACACATCAGGAACACCATTTTTGAAAATCTCTAGCGCACGGTCCATACGACCGCGGAAATCAGGCACTAGCACTTCAATGGTGGTCGATGGACTATGTTCACGAATAGCATTAATACAATCAACAAAGTGTTGAGCACCGCCATCGCGTAAGTCATCGCGGTCCACAGAGGTGATAACCACGTAACGAAGATTCATTTCAGCAATCGTTTTAGCGAGTTTTTCAGGCTCTTCTGCACTTGGTGGTAACGGTTTACCATGGGCAACGTCGCAAAACGGGCAGCGGCGAGTACATATGTCACCCAAAATCATGAAGGTTGCAGTGCCGTGATTAAAGCATTCTGCTAGGTTAGGGCAGCTTGCTTCTTCACATACTGAATGCAGATTGTTTTTGCGAAGTGTTTTCTTGATGTGATCAATTTTTTCAGTTGTTCGAGGCAACTTAATTTTGATCCACTCCGGTTTACGCAGCATTTCTTCCTTTTCAGTAGGAATAATGGTGACGGGAATATGTTTTACTTTTTCATCATCACGGAGCTTGACCCCCGCTTGTGGTCGTGCGTTACTCATCAAAACCTTCTTTGTAAGTTGTTTGGGTAATGGACAGCGCTTCTAACAATAAGTCAGTTAGCTCACTACCCGCTATTTCAAGCGACGTGGGGCCGTTTAGACGAGCAGTATCAATCATTTCCATACCTGCATATCCACACGGATTAATTCGCTGAAACGGCGATAAATCCATATTAACATTTAACGCCAAGCCATGAAATGAGCAGCCATTACGTATTCTTAAGCCAAGGGAGCAAACTTTTTTCTCATCCACGTACACGCCAGGTGCGTCGGGCTTCGGGTAAGCTTTTACACCATATTTTGCAAGTAATCCGACCACTGCTTCTTCCATCGCAGTGACTAAATGACGTACACCTAACTTTCTGCGTTTGATGTTTAGCATTAAATAAATAACTTGCTGACCTGGGCCGTGATAAGTTACCTGACCACCGCGATCCACTTGGACTACTGGGATATCACCGGGCATAAGAATATGTTCAGCTTTTCCCGCTTGTCCTTGGGTGAATACAGCGTCGTGTTCCACTAGCCAAATTTCATCTTCAGTGTCAGCGGTTCGCTCATCAGTGAAGCGTTGCATAGCCTTAAAGATAGGCTCATATGATTGTCGGCCTAACTGACGAATAATCACGTTGTGATCACTGCTGATAGTTGACTGCTCGTTCACTTATAGTACAACCCTAACTAGCTCAAGCTTTGCCAGTTCTGTATAAATGGTTTCCATATGCTCTTTGCTGGTAACACGCACGCTAACAGAGATAGAGTGATAGCTACCTTTGCTGCTTGGTTTAACCGTTGGCGAGTAGTCGCCAGGGGCATGTTGTTGTAGACACGTTACCACTTGCTCAGGCAAGTCTTCATGAGCAACGCCCATTACCTTAAACGTTTGGTGTGTCGGAAAATCAAGTAATTCGTCGAAACGGGTATCCATGCGATATCCTCGGTACAGTAAATCTCATATAAAAAAACGGCCAGATTGTAACAAATCTGGCCGCTTCACCACTAGGTTTTTGACGTATTTTATACGTCGCTACTCATCATCAAAGCCTAGCTGAAGCATTATGTAGTCTTTCATGCGGTTGAAGAAGCTGCCTTCTTGCACTTCCTGAAGTGTCACAAGCGGGTAACTCGCTACATCTTCTCCTTCAAGTTGAAGATAAAGTTTACCAACTACTTGGCCCTTCGCCAGTGGTGCCTCGAGCTTTTTGTCTAGCTCAAAGTTAGCTTCTAGGTTAGCCGCTTGACCGCGTGGAATAGTAATGGGGGTAGATTGGTTAATTCCAAGGTCTACTGTTTCTCTGTCACCCATGTAAATACGGTGAGCAACAAAGCTGTGTCCAGCCTCATAAGGAGTCAATGTTTCGTAGAAGCGGAAGCCATATTTTAACAACTTCTTGTTTTCTACTTTTCGTGCGCGTTCGCTGTCTGTACCCATCACTACCGAGATTAAGCGCATGCCGCCTTGTTCTGCTGAAGTAATTAAGCTGTAACCCGCATCAGACGTGTGGCCAGTCTTAATACCGTCAACGTTTAGGCTCTTGTCCCACAACAGACTATTGCGGTTGTACTGCTTAATACCGTTGTAGGTGAATTCTTTTTCGCTGTAAATCTTGTACATTTCAGGCGTCTCTGAAATAAGTGCGCGAGAAAGCGTGGCCATATCACGTGGAGTGGTGTAATGGTCTGGGTCGTGTAAACCATGTGCATTCACCCAATGAGAGCCAGTTAAACCAAGCGAAGCTGAATGCGCGTTCATCATGCTAGCGAACGCAGATTCTGAACCTGCAACGTGTTCGGCCATTGCTACACAAGCGTCATTACCCGATTGCACTACAATGCCGCGTAGAAGGTCGCGTACTGATACTTGAGTACCAACTTCAATAAACATTTTTGAAGAGTCAGGAAACTTCTTAGCCCACGCATTTTCTGAAATGGTAACTTCGTCGTCTAAGCTAATATTACCAGCTTGCAACTCTTTGCCGATAACATAGATGGTCATGATTTTGGTCAAACTTGCTGGCGCAAGCTGCATGTCTTCGTTTTTAGACGCGATAATATGACCGGTTTCAAAGTCGGTAAGAAGAAAGCCTTCTGCCGCAACGGTTGGCGCTGGTGGTGTTACCACTGCAGCGTTAGCCATTTGCATTAATGCGCCAAGCATTAAAAAGGCAAAGGTGAGGAATGACGGTTTAGCGCGTTTAATTGTTTTTAGCATGGTTCTAATTTCTTTGACCGTTGTGTCCGTGTATTTGTGAAGCTTACTCTAACAGGTATTGAACTACCTAAAGAGCGACCCAATTTTAGCTTTTCTGTTCAACACCGTTTTTTTAGTGTTGATACTGTTATTATGATCCTATCGAAAGGCTTAGTAGAAAGCTAGCGATATAAGAATTCTAGCGATTTGCATTCATCGCTCAGCGATAAGACTAGGTTTTATCAAAAAAGTTTAGTGAAGAGTAGGGACAAGGCGAAGAAATACGGATATTGCCTGTTGAATGACACATTGTTGCCACATTTGCGCTGGATAAATCACCAATATATGTCGTGCTAGCTACAAAGTTTGAGTAACCGTGTATGCGTTGGGATAGCCATTTTGTTTTAACTGCTCAAGTACTTCTGCTGCAACTGCTTCTTCAAAGATAGGACCTAATTGCAATTTGTAGATATTGTTCGACATAGGTAGATGGGCTGGAATTTGATAAAGCGCCGACAATACATTCGAAATAGACTTGGCTTTCTGTGCGTCAGAAAGTGCTGCAACTTGGATATAAATTCCATTTGCATCATTTGCCGTTGTTTTGGCTAGTTGTTTATCTCCGCCCAATTCTTCTGCCTCAAGATGCTCACTGTGCGGGGGACTTGCTATTTGCGGGGAAGGTACAACTGCGATACCAAGATACTCATCGTACGAAACCGTAGGTTTATTACCCACTGTCACGTTGTTGTTTTCATCAAAGTGAATAACTTCGAGTTTTACTTTAGCTGTCCCTTTGCTGTGATAACCCAGTTTTACCGCTGCGGCATACGATAAATCAATTATGCGATTGTCGTGGAAAGGCCCTCTATCATTTACTCGCACAATAGCTTGTTTGTTATTTTCAAGGTTTGTCACGCGCACATATGACGGCAATGGTAGGGTCTTATGTGCAGCACTCATCGCGAACATATTGTACGTTTCGCCATTTGACGTTAAGTGCCCATGAAATTTTTGACCGTACCAGCTAGCGTAGCCTTCTTCTTCGTAGCCTTTGCCCGTGCTCATAGGGGTGTAGTGCTTGCCTAATACCTTGTAAGGTCTACTGTTAAACATGCGGTAGGCCTCGTATTTTGGCACTGCATCTAACGTTTCAGGCGTTTTGGCAACATGACGCGGGGCAGAGTCTTGTTTTTGTGTATAGCGGCTTGGTGCAGTGCTACTACAGCTAAACAAACACAAAGTAACCAGCGCGGCTAATAGCGCGTTTAAATACGTCTTTGACAAAGACGCAATGTGTGTAGGCTTCTTAATTAGACCATAGCGCATAGTGTTACCGGGACATCAGCCTTTTCTGTGTAGCAATTGACATAAGAATGCCAAAACCTGCCATCAAAGTCACCATAGAGGTGCCACCATAACTTACAAGAGGTAAAGGTACGCCTACCACGGGTAACAAGCCAGACACCATTCCCATGTTTACAAAGACGTATACAAAAAAGGTTAGGGTAATACTGCCACCTAATAATTTGGCGTAAGCATCCTGTGCGCGGCTAGAAATAATTAAGCCACGTAAAATGATAAAAACGTAGATAGCGAGAAGACCAACAACGCCAGTTAACCCAAATTCTTCACTGAAGACCGAAAAGATAAAATCGGTATGACGTTCAGGTAAAAACTCTAATTGTGACTGGGTTCCCTGAAGCCATCCTTTTCCGTCTACGCCACCCGAGCCGATGGCTATTTTAGATTGAATGATGTGGTAGCCAGATCCAAGCGGGTCGCTTTCTGGATTTAAAAACGTTAACACACGTTGTTTTTGATAATCCTTCATAAGGAAAAACCACATTACCGGCGCAAAAGCGCCCACCATAGCGCCGACAATTGAAATTAATCGCCAACTCATCCCGGCAAGAAAAATGGCAAAAATTCCTGAGCTTGCAATAAGCAAAGACGTACCTAAATCGGGCTGTTTGGCAATAAGAATTGTGGGCACAACAACAAGAGCGAAACCCACTACAATATGTGTTGTGTTGGGCGGCATGGTGTACTTGCTAATGTACCAGGCTACCATCATAGGTACAGCAAGTTTCATTAGTTCAGAAGGTTGAAAGCGCACAAATCCCAAATCTAACCAACGCTGGGCACCTTTACCCATGTCGCCAAAAAGCAGTACTGCTACCAGCATCAGCAAGCCCACTACATAAGCATAAGTGGAAAGGCGTCGATAGAATCCAGGAGGGAGTTGGGCTAGCACTAACATAACAAAAAAGCTCAAGCCCAAGCGGATAAACTGGCGCTGCATTTGCCCCATATCTTGTCCTGACGCAGAGTATAGCGTAAATAGACCAACGCCACTTAGTACCAGTAGGCCAACCAACAGCCATCCGTCAATATGAATTCGCTGAAGAAAGCTTATTTTGTTTGGGTTTAGCGTGGTCCGTTTCATGGTTGGGTCGTATTTACCTGATTTTGTGCTATTTCGGTATCGTTAGTCACCGTCTCGAAGACGCGATCTCTAAAGTAGAAATCCATAATTTGTCTGGCAACAGGGGCGGCATTTTTACTACCGCCACCCACGTTTTCAAGCACTACCGTTACCGATATTTCAGGGTCGTTAAATGGAGCAAAACCTACGTACATAGCATTGTCACGTAAACGCTCGTCAATTTTAGTGGCGTCGTATTTTTCGTTTTGCCCAACAGAGAACAACTGCGCCGTACCTGTCTTACCTGCTGAATCGTAATTTGTATCAGCAAATGCGTGTCGCGCACCACCTTCTTCACCGCTCACCACATCGTGCATAGCGTTTAAAATAACGTCTAAGTTCTCTTCGTTTTTAATTTCAATGGGACGTAACGATTTAAGGGGAATAAGATCTACTGAGCTATCTACATTCATGTAACCTCGAATAATTTGAGGTATATAGCGTTCACCACGGTTAATCAGTGCATTCACTGAATGATTTAACTGAATAGGGGTAGTTGTCCAAAAGCTTTGACCGATTCCTACAGGAATTGTATCTCCGATATACCACGGCTGATTAAAGCGAGCTCGTTTCCATCCGCGACTGGGCATGTTGGCATCAGACTCTTCATACAAATCTATTCCCGTAAAGTCACCAAAACCGAATTCGTACATGGCTTCACTGATTTTGTCGATTCCTAATTTATAAGCCAGTTCGTAATAAAACGTGTCGCACGATACTTCGATAGCCTTAGATACGTTAACTTTACCGTGGCCCCAACTGCGCCAGTCGCGCCATACGTGATTAACATTGGGCAACCGGTAGCGACCCGTATCATTAATGGTATAGTCGGCAGTTATTGTGCCTTCTTCAAGACCAAGTAAGCCCAAATGAGGCTTGACCGTTGACGCGGGCGGATATTGCCCTTGTGTTGCTCTGTTGATAAGTGGTCTGTCAGGAGAATTTAATAGGGCAGAATAATTCTTACTACTTATACCGTGAACAAACAAATTGGGGTCATAACTTGGATTTGAATACAGGGCTAATACGCCACCTGTTTTTACATCGGTGACCACAATGGCGCCCCGAATGCCTTCTATAATACGTTGAGCTTCAAGCTGTAACTCAAGGTCAAGGTTTAAAACAATGTCTTTACCCGGCGTTGGTGGTTCAACGTTGAGAACGCGTATTATTCGCCCCTGATTATTTACTTCTACTTGTTGGTAACCCACTTTACCGTGCAGTATTTCTTCGTGGTATTTCTCAATACCTAGCTTACCAATGTCATGAGTTGCAGCGTAATTGTCTTCAAGGCCTGCTTCTACTAACTTTTGTAGGTCTCGCTTATTAATGCGAGCAACATAACCTAAAGCGTGGGTAAGGGTTTCTTTATAAGGGTAATAGCGAGCAAGACGCGCTTCTATTTGAACGCCTGGGAATTTGTGTTTACTGGCAGAGAAAAGCGCAACGTCTTCTTCGCTTAACTGTGTACGTAGTGCCACAGGCTTAAAACGACGAGTTCCTTTCAAGGTTGATTGGAAGCGTTCAATCTCGTCACTTGTTATACCCATTAACTGCGTGAGTTGCGCTAATGTGGCGTCAATGTCTTCAACCTGTTCTGGGATAATCTCAAGACTAAACACAGGACGATTTTCGGCCAGTAAAATACCGTTTCTGTCGTAAATTAAACCGCGATTGGGCGCAACCGGTAGCACTTTGATGCGGTTGCCATTGCTGCGGGTTTGATAGTCTTCATATTGTGTCACCTGCAATGAATGCAGGTTGTTGAGCACTATACCCAGCATGGCAATTACAATGATAAACGCAATTGTTGCTCTTCGAGCAAACAAGTTCGCTTCAGCAGAGTGGTCGCGAATTGCTTGGCGTTTTCGGTGCATTGACGTTCTTTGCATAGTCCAGTTTACGCGCTATTCGCGATGGTATGGATGATTTTGGGTAACAGACCACGCGCGGTATAAACTCTCGGTGAGAATAATACGCACAAGTGGGTGAGGTAATGTTAAAGCAGAAAGCGACCATTTTTGTTCAGAAGCCGCAATGCATTCTGGGGCTAGGCCTTCTGGACCGCCGATAAGTAAACTAACGTCTCGTCCGTCCATCTTCCAATTGTCTAGCTGTTTGGCAAGAGTAGGGGTATCCCACGCCTTCCCTGTAACTTCTAACGTTACAATTCGGTTCCCTTTTGGAATTGCCGCCAGCATCAGCTCGCCTTCTTTTTCTAAAATACGCTTGATATCAGCGTTTTTGCCGCGTTTCCCTGCTGGTATTTCGGTAAAGCTTACTGGCATGTCGCTTGGAAAGCGTCGAATAAATTCGTCGACTCCCGTATTAACCCAAGCGGGCATCTTAGTACCAACGGCGACAATTTGTATACGCACTGCGCTTTCCTTACTGCTTATTCACTTTTAAACGGCTGAATATCTTGCGATATCCAGCCGTTTAAAGACGTTACAAAAATATTTACTCGTTGGCTATTAAGACCACAACTTTTCTAGTTGGTAGAAGTCGCGTGTTTCATCTTGCATAACATGCAAAATAACATCACCGAAATCAACCAATACCCATTCACCGGTCTCTTTACCTTCCACACTGCTTGGCGCGTGTCCCGCATTCTTTGCTTCAACCATTACATTCTCAGCAATAGATGAAACATGGCGCTTTGAGTTACCAGAGCAAATGATCATAATATCAGTGATGGTAGATTTGCCGCGAACATCTAATTCAATGACGTCGCGTGCTTTCATATCGTCAATTTTGTCTTTAACAAACTGTTTGAGCTGTTGACTCTCCAAGAGTTTTCCTCGCTTACTTAACTTTTATATAACTGGTTCGCATTAATGTAGTCTAGCACCCGACGAGGAACCCATTCATTAATCATGGACATGGCATGCGTCGAGTTGCTGCTTTTTCTTACACACAATGCGTTACGAATATCAGTGGATGAAACGGGATAGAGTGGGGTGTTTATCAGTATTACTGCACCGTGAGACTGCTTGTGAATTACACTCATGTCTTGAGTAACATGTTTGTTCAGCCAATTCCTTATTTCACTACCTGGCGTAAAGTTTTCGCCATCGCGTCGCATTACCACAAGGTGGCAGTAGTTTAACAGTTGGTCCCACTCGAACCATTTGTTGAGATTATACAGGGAATCCGCACCAATGAAAAAACAGATTGTGTGTTCTGATTTTTCTTTAAGCTCGCTAAGTGTTTTGACCGTGTACGATGGAGAAGGCAGTGATAATTCTATGAGCTCTGGTACAAGACGAGATTGTCCCTCACAACAAAGCTCTATCATGCGTACGCGATGGTCTTCTGATACTTCAACAGGCTTATGCGGTGGCACTTTACTTGGCATAAGATGTACGGTTTCAATACCTAATTCACTTGCTGCACTAAGTGCCGCATTAATATGCCCCATATGAGGTGGATTGAACGTGCCGCCTAAAATAGCTTTAATGGGAGTGCAACGGGCTGAACTCGGCACTGCTAGGCCTCCAAATAGGGCACAGCGCGAAGATCAATTCCCATAAACATCATGCACAAATGGCAAAGTTCAATGTAAGGCCGTGCAATCACATTTTGTTTAAAAGCGTGGTCAGCCTTAGTCAGTGCGTGTTGGATTTCTTCTAATTGCTCAAGACTTAGTCGGTTTAATGCGTTTTGATAAAAACCTTGTCTATTGCGCCATATCCCAAACTTTTGCCACTGAATGGGCTCGCGATTGACAAGCGCCGACTTCAACTTCCATAGTTGTTCCCACTCGCGTATTAGAGCCCAAATTACGATGTTGGGTTCTAACCCTTCACTTTCTAGTCGATATAGCATTTTGATACAGCGCGTGCTCTCACCGTTTAGCATAACGTCAACTAACTGGAACACGTTATAGCGGGATTGATCCACCATGGCTTGCTCAATCTGCTCCTCAGAGACTGATTGATTGGGGTACAACAGCGCTAACTTATCAATCTCTTGTTTTGCGGCGAGCATATTGCCCTCGCAAAAATCAGAAATCATTTTAACACCACCAGGTGTGACGCTTAATTGATGAGACTGGAGTTGTTGGTTTATCCACGTATTTAGCTGCTTACCTTCTAGAGGATAGCAGAGCACGGATACACCTAGGTCGTCGAGAACTTTAAACCACTTTCCACGTTGAACATCTTTGCCAATTTTAGGGCCGTGGACCAACAGCAATATGTCGGGGTTGAGTGATGCGGCAACTTCTTGAAGCATTTTGCTACCTTCCGTGCCGGGCTTTCCTGTTGGCAGTTCTAGTTCAATAAACTGTTGGCTAGAGAACAACGACATACTTTGCGTTGCTTCAATTAACTGATTCCAAGAAAATCCAGTTTCTGCAACAAGTACAGTGCGCTCTTCAAATCCATTGGCTTTTGCTGTTGCACGAATTTGCTCAATTACATCAAACTTTTGTTGAGGCTCGTCACCAAAAACCAAGTAGCAGGGACGTAAGCCCTTTTTGATATCTTGAGAAAACTGATTGGGATAGATTTGCATAGCCGTTTTACTGAGCGTCTTGTGCCGCTACAGCTTGGCTTGAAAGTCGTCTTACTATGATATCAGCCGCTTCGTTACGCATTTCATCTAGCATCAATTCGAGCTCCCGCGATTTAGCTAGTACTTGGTCTGGGTCGTCTTGATAATCGCGCACCACTTCAAACTGGGCCATTAGAGGCTCTTTATCTGGGAATTGGACACGGTAGCGCACGATATAGATAAGCTCGTATTCGGCAACTTGTCCAGAAGGGTAGACTGAGAGCAGTTGGCGCTCTAATTGCTCGGGCAACAGATAAATATGGATGTTTTGACCCGAATCTCGAGCGCCTTGTGACACACCTTTTAAGCCGTAAACATTAAGACTGTCATCCAGCGCACGCGCCAGCGGCGCGTGTGCTCTCGCACTTTCAATAGCAACCGTGTTGATGTCGTTAGGCAAGCTTGGGCCACTACGCAAGTGAAAGCCACAGCTTGCAACTAACAGCGGGCCAATCAAAACAATCGCTATTTGAAAGTACTTTTTCATGCCGTTTTACCTAGTTCGCTACAATATTAACAAGCTTGCCAGGTACAACGATTACCTTGCGGATCGTTTTACCATCAATAAATTGTTGTACATTTTGTTGGCCTTTTGCCGCTTCCTCAATGGCTTCTTTTGAGGCATCCGCTGCAATAGTCATTTTTGCACGAACCTTGCCATTCACTTGTACAATGATGAGTTTTTCATCTTCTACTAGCGCAGCTTTGTCAGCCGTTGGCCAAGGTGCCACATCAATGTCTTGTTCATGGCCAAGCACTTTCCACAGCTCATGGGCAATGTGAGGAGTAATTGGGTTAAGAAGCAACAATACTGACTCTACGGCTTCACGCATAATTGCGACGTCTTGCTCGTTTTCTTGTGGCGCTTTTTGAAGATGGTTCAATAACTCCATAATTGCGGCTACTGCAGTATTGAAAGTTTGGCGACGACCAAGGTCATCTGACACTTTTTCAATAGTCTTGTGTACTTCTCGACGTAGTGCTTGCTGGTCTTTTGACAGCGCTTTAACGTCAAGCGCTACAGGCGCACCTTTTTCAACATGTTCAGTAACAAGCTTCCAAATACGACGCAAGAAGCGGTTTGCTCCTTCAACACCTGAGTCAACCCACTCAAGCGTTTGCTCTGGTGGTGCTGCAAACATAGTAAATAGACGCACTGTGTCGGCACCGTATTGGTCGATAACCTCTTGTGGGTCAATACCGTTATTCTTTGACTTTGACATTTTTGTCATACCGCCGTGAATAACTTCTTCACCGTCGGCAGTTAGCCACGCTTTTACAATGCGACCTTTGTCATCTTTTTCAGTACTAACTTCGGTCGGTGAGTACCATGTTTTCTTACCAGAAGCGTCTTCACGATAATACGAATCTGCTAATACCATGCCTTGACACAATAAGCGCTTAAATGGCTCATCTGAGTTCACAAGGCCTTCATCGCGAAGTAGTTTGTGGAAGAAACGCGAATACAACAAGTGCAAGATAGCATGCTCAATACCGCCAATATATTGGTCAACCGGCAACCAATAGTTAGCCGATTTTGGATCAAGCATCGCGTCGTTATTTGTTGCACAGGCATAGCGTGCATAATACCAAGACGACTCCATGAACGTATCGAAGGTATCAGTTTCGCGAAGCGCAGCTTCACCGTTGTACGTGGTCTTTGCCCACTCAGGGTCAGCTTTAATAGGCGAAGTAACGCCGTCCATCTCCACGTCTTCTGGTAACACAACAGGTAGTTGATCTGCCGGAACAGGTACAGATTCACCGTTTTCCAAATTAAGCATTGGAATAGGTGCGCCCCAGTAACGCTGACGGCTTACACCCCAGTCGCGTAAGCGATAGTTCACTTTACGCTTACCACAACCTTTACCTTCAAGCTCGTCGGCGATACCGTTGAATGCCGCATCAAAATCTGCGCCATCAAACTTATCAGAGTTAATTAGGCTACCTTTTTCCGTATAGGCAGAAGACGTTAGATCACACTTGTCTTCGTCACCCGGTATAGGTGCAATAACTTGTTTAATAGGTAAATCGTACTTTGTCGCAAATTCCCAGTCGCGTTGGTCGTGCCCAGGAACAGCCATAACTGCACCAGAGCCATAATCCATTAGTACGAAGTTGGCTACCCAGATAGGTAATGTTTCGCCAGTAAGCGGGTGAACAACTTCAAAACCAGTCGCACAGCCTTTTTTCTCCATTGTTGCTAGTTCAGCTTCTGCAACTTTGGTGTTTTTGCATTCTTCTATAAACGCGGCAAGCTCTGGATTCGACCGAGCAGCAAATTCAGCAAGAGGGTGCTGTGCAGCAACCGCCACATAGGTAACACCATAGAAGGTATCTGGGCGAGTGGTGTATACTGTCAAGTCATTGATATCATTGACCGGTGCTGAAAGGTTAAAAGTAATTTCTACACCTTCAGAACGACCAATCCAATTTGCCTGCATGGCACGCACTTGATCAGGCCACTCTTCAAGCTGTTCTAAGTCTTTCAACAACTCTTCAGCATAATCAGTGATTTTGATAAACCACTGAGGAATTTCTTTCTGTTCAACTAAGGCACCCGAGCGCCAACCACGACCGTCGATAACCTGTTCGTTTGCAAGTACAGTTTGGTCAACAGGATCCCAGTTAACCGTTGAATTTTTCTTGTAAACGAGACCTTTCTCGTACAAACGTGTGAAGAACCATTGCTCCCAGCGGTAGTAGTCAGATTTACAGGTAGTAACCTCACGGTCCCAATCATAACCAAAACCCAAAGAACGAAGCTGGTTCTTCATGTAATCAATATTTGAATACGTCCATTTGGCAGGTGCAGTATTGTTATTAATTGCAGCATTTTCTGCCGGTAGGCCAAAAGCATCCCAACCCATAGGCTGCATCACGTTTTTACCCTGCATGCGCTGGAAGCGGCTAATTACATCGCCGATAGTGTAGTTGCGCACGTGACCCATATGGAGACGGCCACTTGGGTAAGGGAACATCGACAGGCAATAAAATTTCTCTTTGCCTTCTTCATCATTTGCTTTGAAAGATTGATTGTCTTCCCAGTATTGCTGAACGCGTTGTTCTATATCTTTAGGGTTGTACTGATTATCGGCCATGAAACTTAGGCTTCCGCATTAAGAGTTAAAACGTTTTTATATCGATGGTCTTTAAGCACTTTGCAGCATTTTATGCTGAAATGTTGGCGCAATGACCCGATTGAACATATACATAGCCCATTAGAATACCCCAGCGCGAAGCCATGCCTCAATAGCTTAACACTAGGTTAGGACATTTTTATTGTTAGTTGCTGGAAAAGTAACCATGTTTGCGTGTGTCGGCTTAGTTTTTGTCACTAAATGACGTTAAGGCGCTGAGTTGTTGTGCTTGGACTTGGTCTACAACCTTTACCAAACCCTTTGCTTCGTCTAATGATGCGGGTTTGCCGTTAAAATGAATATGCCCTGACGCGGTGTATGTGAGAGTCACTTTTGTTCCTTCACCGTTTTCTTGCTCATCGAACTGCCAAGTCAGCGCGCCGAACATGCCCATTTCCTGAAGTGGGCCCAGTCCCCCGGTCAAAACCACTTTTTTGTTGGGCTCTATGTAGCTTACTTGCATGTGCTGGGCACTCGCGTTGTCTTTCTTTTCACAAAAGCAGCCGCCTGCGCGCTCATCAATGCTAAGTGTACCTTTCCACCAGGTATGATCTTTAGGCCACCACATGTCAATGTGCTGCACAAAATGTGAATACACGGCCTCAATAGGCGCGCTGCTCTCGCTCACATTAGTGATTGAGAAACCTGTTTCAGTAGCAAATTTGACGTCAGCATGGACATTACTACTACAAGCTAGGAATAATGAACCTACCAGTACCGAGCGTAAAACGGCCGATTTTAAGAATGTTGGACTGCAAGGGGCACGGCGCGCGATGAGTTGAGAAGTAAAGTCTGGTGTTGTCATAGTTTGCAATCCTTTTTTTGTTGTTAGTGAGTTATTCGTAAAACGTTGCTTTTCCATACTAGTGTGATTTAACGCTAATCACCATAGCGCTTCGGCCTTTAGTAACAAGTTGTGCTCGATTCTTGCGCAGTTGAGTGCAATAAAGGGGGATATGAAGGATAAGCGTTTGACACAATTGTTAATTAGGGGTTCACTTACTTTAAAGCAACAACGATAGAAAAGCATGTCTGTAGACACTACCTTGTACGCGTTAGACGTTGACGCATTAACGCCTACCATAAATCGCCGAGCCATCAACAGTGCGTTGAAAGACAATGAAGCACTGAATGCCACTTTTATTGGACAGGAGCGCGCGCGCGAGGCGCTAACCTTTGGCTTAGGTATTAATACAAAAGGTTACAACCTTTATGTGATGGGCGAACCCGCCACAGGTCGATTCACGCTAGTAAAAGATTATATTGAGCGTCAAGTGGCTCAATTGCCGGCACCGGACGATTGGTGCTACATCAATAATTTTGATGAAGAACGCGAGCCGATCGTGTTGCGTTTCCCGCCGGGCGGTGGCAAGGCATTTCATAAAGATATGGCAGCATTGATTGATGATGTGTTGGACTCCTTACCCATTGCTTTTGATAATCCGGGTTACCAACGCAGACGCACATCGATTTCTCGAGAGTTTGAACAAAAATACGATGCTGCTATCGATGCTGTAGAGCGTTATGCGCAAGCAAATAATGTGGCGCTGTATGAGGAAGGTGGCTCAATAACGTTTTCGCCCATTATTGACGGTAAACCAATAAGCGATAACGATTTTGCCAGTTTAAGCGACAGTGAACGAGAAGGTTTCTATGCGCTTATAGATGAACTTGAAAACAGGCTTAGCGAAAATTTGTTGAGCTTACCTACGTGGAAACGTGAAAATTCAGAGCGACTGCGTGAATTAGACAAAACAACGGCAGAGCAGGGCATAAAACCGCTTATCAAGGTACTCGAGCACAAGTATTCGTCAGACCTTGGTGTTATGAAGTTCTTAAAGCAACTAAAAACGGCTTTAGTCAATGCCGTGTTAGTTATCCATAGTGAAGAGCAAAAAGAAGAAAAAAGCGACGACTTTGATAAAAAGATCTTCCTAGAAGAACAGTTTCTTCCGAACGTACTTGTATCAAACAAACTTGATGATGCTGCGCCTGTTATCTATGAACCCAACCCTACTTACCAAAACCTGTTTGGCAAAATTGAGTATACCAATATTCACGGTAGCGTTTTCACTAACTATCGCATGATTCAAGCTGGGGCATTGCACCGTGCTAATGGTGGCTATTTGTTGCTTGATGTTGACCAACTTATTGAACAGCCGTATGTGTGGGACGCCTTAAAGCTGGCGATAAAGTCTACGCGCTTACGCATGGATTTGCCTCAACAAGACGTTGGTATGGTAAATAACATTACGCTGAACCCGCAACCTATCGATTTAAACGTGAAGATAGTGCTGCTTGGTTCGCGAGACTTGTATTACACACTGCAAGACTACGATGATGAATTTGATGAGCTTTTTCGGGTACTGGTTGATTTTGATTTAGAAATTCCGGTGACGAGACAGGCGTTATTTGATTTTGTGGGCAAAGTCAGAGCGCATTTGCATACGTTGGGCCTAGAGGGCATAACCGCAAATGCCATGTGCCGTTTAGTAGAATACTCATTAAGAATGGCAGAGCACAAAGAAAAACTGTCTGCGCATTTTGCTGAAGTGATTGAACTGGTGAACGAGGCATTTTACTTTTGCCAAAAGTCAAACGCGCAAATGTTAGAACTTGACCATCTTAAAACCGCGCTAAGCGCGAAGAAGCGTCGTACAGGCAGGGTAAGTCAGACGTTACTTAACGATATTAAAGAAGGTCATGTGCTTATTGCCACTGAAGGGAAAGCAGTGGGTAAAGTAAATGGTCTAACGGTATTAGATATTGGTGACACAGCCTTTGGTACACCTGCACGTATTACATCTACCGTGTTCGCTGGCGCGAGCGGTGTTGTGGATATTGAGCGCGAGGTAGAACTTGGCCAGCCAATTCACTCAAAGGGCGTTATGTTGCTAAACGGATATTTGGGCAATAAGTATGCGCAACACTTTCCACTTACGCTTTCAGCAAACATTGCCCTTGAACAGTCGTACGGACACATCGATGGTGATAGTGCGTCGTTAGGTGAATTGGTCGCACTCATTTCGGCACTTACTGAAATTCCTTGTCTACAAACACTGGCTATCACTGGCTCAATTAACCAATATGGTGAAGTACAAGCTGTTGGAGGCGTAAACGAAAAAATAGAGGGCTTTTTTGACCTTTGTCAGCATCGCGGATTAACCGGTACGCAAGGGGTCATTATTCCCAAATCAAATGCGATCAATTTAGTGCTAGATACAACCGTAGTAGATGCCGTTAAGAAAGGTTTGTTTCATATCTACACCGTCGAAACGGTTGACGATGCGTTAACTATTTTGATGGAACAGGAAGCGGGTAAAATTAGCTCTAAGGGGCGCTACCCTAAAAACTCTATCAATTACCATGCAGTAAATCGCTTATATAACATTGCGTTAATTGTTAATGGTGGCGATGGCGAATAGCTAAGCCGTAAAACTCAAAGTGCGTATTATTGCACAATGTAATGTGTGCAAAAGTAAGAATAATTTTCTGCTTTGATAATTTCTTAATTTTAGCTTTATGACGTAAGTGATTGATTTTTAAGGACGGCATTGGGTTTGCATTAAACATTGTTGAATGGATAACAAATATGCCTTTAAGGAGGTCACAATGTTTAACGCTAAACAAACAATTACGGCAACAATGGTTTCAGTAGCAATGATGGGGTCATCGGCGGTAGCTAATACCACAGTTGACGACCACAAGGTGGCTAAGATGCAAGCATCATCTAAGTCAGTGCAGCCAACTTCTCGAACTTCGCTTCCGGGTAATACATGGATAACGTTGACGGGAGAAGTAACCGCGGTAGATTCTCAATTCTTTACGCTTGACTACGGCGATGGGCAAATTTTTGTTGAGCTAAGAGACACCGATCTGGATACGAAAGCGTATGCCGAAATGGATGGTGAAGATGTGATGGTAACCGCACGTCTGGGCGAAGGCATGTTCTCTAACGAGAGATTAGTAGCGCAGAGCGTGATTGTGGAAGATATGGACACCGTATATTTAGCAGATTCAGTTGACCAAGCATCTGCAGATTTATATTTGAGTACGGCAAGCAACATCGAATTTGATGACGAAGAAATGGTGCTAGTTGGTACAGTGAAATCAATCGGTAAAGAAGCGTTACAAATTGAAGTTGGCGACGCCACGCTGACAGTCGAACTTGACGAGCTAGAGAATGCCCCTGTTGATGAAGGCGGTTATCTTTCGCTTATGAAAGGCGAGCGTGTTCGCATTACCGGTGAATTAGAAGATGACTTCTTTAACCGCTTTACGGTAGAAGCTGACACATTGATGAAGATGAAAAGCTAAAGTCATTCTAGATTAATTATGTAAAACCCGCCAGATGGCGGGTTTTTTATTTTACGATATTATTTAGGCGGCATGCGCAGGCCACCGTCTAAACGAATGGTTTCGCCATTTAAATAACTGTTGTTGGCCATGTGAATAACGAGTTTCGCAAATTCTTCAGGGAAGCCTAAGCGTTTTGGAAATTGAACATTGGCAGACAGTGCATCTTGCACTTTTTCTGGCATCGCTAATAGCATAGGCGTGCCCATTACCCCTGGGGCTATCGTGTTTACTCTAATGCCGAGAGGCGCTAGATCGCGTGCCATGGGAAGCGTAAGACCGATTATTCCACCTTTACTTGCCGCATACGCAGTTTGACCAATTTGCCCTTCGTATCCCGCAACTGATGCCGTATTGATAATAAGACCGCGCTCACCTTCGTCGTTAATGGGCGATTGCTTAGCCATTGTTGCTGCAACTAAACGAGCTACGTTGAAGCTACCAACTAAATTAATATCGATGGTTTTTTGAAAATCGCCAAGTGGGGCAGGGTTGCCTTCACGATCTAATAAACGCTTGGCGGGCGCTATACCGGCACAGTTGACGACCAATGAGATTGTGCCAAATGCCGCTGTTGTAGCGTCGATTGCGTTTTGAACTTGTTGTTCGTCGCGCACATCAACTTTTGTGAAAAGTGTGTGGTCTTTGCCTAGTTCTTCAACGCGCTGTGCGCCTAGCTCTTCATTTAAATCAAAAAGACTCACCTTGGCGCCTGCATCGCGAAGTGCAATTGCAGTGGCATGACCAAGTCCAGAGCATCCGCCTGTTACAATAGCGGTAAGATTGGTTAGCGTCATAGTTAATTCTTACTCCCGTAGTATTCACTTTATTAATGTGATGTTAACGGGAAGTAAGAAGAAACACTACGGTGCCGCAGGTTATCGACACCTAATGAGTAACTATTTTGGCAACTGAATTTTACAGTCTTCGCTTTGACGATAGATTATTAGCGTGTGGCCGATAACCTGAAGCTTAACTGAGTTTGTTTCACGAACAATGGCATCCATGATTAGCGCTTTCTCTTCGCGATCATCGGTTGGCACCTTAACTTTAATTAATTCGTGATGGTTAAGGGCGTTGTCAATTTCTGCTACTACCCCTTCTGTAAGGCCGTTTGCGCCTAGTTGCACAACGGGTTTCAGTGGGTGTGCAAGGCCTTTAAGAAATTGTTTCTGTTTATTTGAAAGTTTCATGAAGTAATAATTCTTACAATTAATCTGTTAGTTTATGCTTGAAATAACGTATTCTAACGCCATCTCGTCTACAATCCTAATGACATTGTATTGGAATGACAAAAAAGAAACACTCTGCCAGTAGTAAACGCTGGTTACAAGAACACGTCAGCGACCATTATGTGCAAAAAGCACAGAAGGAAGGTTGGCGCTCGCGAGCTATCTACAAACTGGAAGAAATCCAGAAAAAAGATAAGCTTATAAAACCCGGTATGACACTTGTGGACCTTGGGGCTGCGCCTGGTGGCTGGTCTCAGTTGGCTGCACAACTGGTTGGTGACAATGGTCAAGTTATCGCATGCGATATATTGCCCATGGACCCTATAGTTGGCGTAGACTTTCTGCAAGGTGATTTTCGAGAAGATGCCGTTCTCGAAGCACTATTGAACAGAATTGGTGGGAACACCGTAGATATAGTGTTGTCTGATATGGCACCAAATTTAGCGGGTAATGCTTCTGTTGACCAATCGCGCTCGATGTATCTTTGTGAACTCGCGCTCGATATGTGTCATCAAGTATTAAAACCAGGAGGGGCTTTTGTTATAAAAGTCTTTCAAGGGGAAGGTTTTGTTGAGTACATGAACGCACTTAAACAATCTTTCACCACCATAAAGACACGCAAGCCAGACTCGTCCAGATCACGTTCTCGTGAGGTGTATTTGGTGGCTTGTGGGTATAAAGTGTAGTAGGCTTTGGGATAAGCGGTTTTCGTTGCGAACGAGTTTGGTTGTTCAATAATCAAAGTGTTGAATATCCCAGCAGTTCGGGTTTATAGAGGTTAGTAGCATTGAGCGATATGGCAAAAAATTTAATCTTATGGTTAGTCATCGCCGTTGTTTTAATGTCGGTTTTTCAGAGCTTTTCACCTAGTGAATCAGCTCGTTCACAAACCGACTACACAACGTTTTTGAGAGAAGCAGAACAGGGAAATATTCGTGAAGTTCGCATCAATAATAATGGCGAAATTCGCGGTACAAAGCGTTCAGGCGACACTTTTCAAACTTTCGTACCTTACTTCGACGACAAGTTGATTTCTGACTTGGTTAAGAATGACGTAAGAGTGTACGGCGAACCACCTGAAGAGCAGTCTCTTCTTACATCTATTTTTATTTCATGGTTCCCCATGTTGTTGCTTATTGGTGTGTGGATTTTCTTCATGCGTCAAATGCAAGGCGGTGGTGGCCGTGGTGCAATGTCATTTGGTAAGAGCAAAGCGCGCTTACTGGGTGAAGACCAAATTAAGACAACATTTGCTGATGTCGCTGGTTGTGACGAAGCCAAAGAAGACGTGTCTGAACTGGTAGATTTCTTGCGCGACCCATCTAAGTTCCAAAAACTTGGCGGTAAGATCCCGAAAGGCGTATTAATGGTGGGGCCTCCTGGTACAGGTAAAACCCTACTTGCAAAAGCAATTGCTGGTGAAGCAAAAGTGCCTTTCTTTACCATCTCAGGTTCTGACTTTGTCGAAATGTTCGTTGGTGTTGGTGCATCGCGTGTGCGTGACATGTTCGAACAAGCAAAGAAAGCAGCCCCATGTATCATTTTCATCGATGAGATTGATGCAGTGGGTCGTCAGCGTGGCGCAGGTTTAGGTGGTGGTCACGATGAGCGTGAGCAAACCCTTAACCAAATGCTAGTTGAAATGGATGGCTTCGAAGGTCACGAAGGTATTATCGTTATTGCTGCGACAAACCGTCCAGATGTCCTTGACCCTGCATTACTTCGTCCGGGTCGTTTTGACCGTCAGGTAGTGGTAGGTTTGCCAGACATTCGCGGTCGTGAACAAATACTTAAGGTGCACATTCGCAAGGTGCCAGTGGCTGAAAACGTAGAACCTTCTGTTATTGCCCGTGGTACACCAGGTTTCTCTGGTGCAGACTTAGCGAACCTTGTAAACGAGGCTGCACTCTTTGCTGCTCGCGGTAACAAACGTCTTGTTTCTATGGAAGAGTTTGAAAAAGCCAAAGACAAAATCATGATGGGCTCTGAGCGTAAGTCAATGGTTATGTCTGAGCCTGAAAAAGAAATGACAGCGTATCACGAAGCGGGTCACGCTATTGTGGGTCGTTTAGTACCAGAGCATGATCCTGTTTATAAGGTATCTATTATCCCTCGTGGTCGCGCGTTAGGTGTTACCATGTATTTGCCTGAGCAGGACCGCGTAAGCCACTCTAAACAGCACTTAGAAAGTATGATCTCTAGTTTGTTTGGTGGCCGTATTGCTGAAGCCATTATTTATGGTGACGATAAAGTAACTACCGGAGCGTCTAACGATATTGAACGTGCAACTGAAATTGCGCGCAAGATGGTAACGCAGTGGGGCTTATCGAGCAAAATGGGTCCAATGCTTTACGCTGAAGATGAAGGTGAAGTTTTCCTTGGTAAGTCTATGTCAAAGGCAACAAATATGTCTGATGACACAGCGCGTGCCATTGATGCGGAAATTAAGTCTTTAATTGACCGTAACTATGACCGTGCTCAGAAGATCCTTGAAGAAAACATCGATATCTTGCATTCAATGAAAGACGCACTGATGAAGTACGAAACCATTGATGCTAAACAAATCGATGATTTAATGAATCGCACTGACGTACGTCCTCCTGCAGATTGGGACGACAGCAGACCTTCTGACGGCGGTAAACCAAGTGGTGGTGCACCTGTTCGCGAAGGCGAGATTAAAAATGATGGCGTTGATAAGCCGTCTGTAGGTAAGCCTGGAGATATTCCAAGCTAACCACACCTAAATAGTGAAAAACGCCAGTTTATCTGGCGTTTTTTATTTGTACTGAATTAGGTAGACTACACCTAGTGAAACCACGTTCTTTGACTTTCTTAGTTTGAACATCGGTATTCTACCTGAGCCACTTTTTTAACGATGAGCCTATCATGCAGTTCGGTAATCATTTTATTAGTCTTTCTCAGCCCCACGTAATGGGCATATTGAATGTCACTCCTGACTCATTTTCAGATGGTGGTAAACACGCTTCTGTTGAAAAAGCACTGAAGCGCGCGCTTGAAATGGTTGAACAGGGCGCAACCTTCATCGACATTGGTGGTGAGTCCACGCGACCGGGTGCGCCAGACGTTTCGTTGCAAGAAGAATTAGATAGAACAATTCCCGTTATTGAAGCCGTAGCCCGTAATAGCGACTGCGTAATTTCTATTGATACAAGCAAAGCTCAAGTGATGACTGAAGCGGTAAAAGCGGGGGCGGGCCTGATAAACGATGTTCGTGCACTTCAAGAACCTAATGCACTTGAAGCCGCAGCAAATGCGAAAGTGCCTGTATGTTTGATGCACATGCAAGGTCAGCCACGCACAATGCAAAACAATCCAAGTTACAATGATGTTGTCGCAGATGTAAGCGCCTTTTTAAGCGAACGCGTTAAAGCGTGTGAAGCTAAAGGGATTGTAAAAGAACGGGTGTTACTTGACCCGGGTTATGGCTTTGGTAAGTCACTTGAGCACAATTATGCATTAGTAAAACATTTGCCAGAAATTATGGAACTGGGCTATCCGGTGTTAGTCGGCATGTCACGAAAGTCTATGATCGGCAATCTTCTTAACAGAAAAGTAGATGAGCGCTTGGCTGGAAGCATAAGCCTCGCTACAATTGTTGCCCAAATGGGCGCACATATCATTCGCGTACACGATGTTGCCGAGACTGCTGATGCAGTAAACATCGTAAAAATGCTGAATACAATCGAATAAGGAATAATAATGACTCAGCGCAAATACTTCGGTACGGATGGCATCCGCGGTAAAGTAGGTGAAAGTAACATCAACCCTGAATTTGTCACCAAGCTTGGTTGGGCCGCAGGTAAAGTACTTGCAGGAAGAGGGACAAACAAGGTACTTATTGGTAAAGATACACGTATATCGGGGTATATGCTTGAATCGTGTCTTGAAGCAGGATTGTCTGCAGCGGGTATCGACATTGGTTTACTTGGACCTATGCCAACACCGGCGATTGCTTACCTTACCAAAACCTTCCGTTCAGAAGCGGGTATTGTGATTAGTGCATCACACAACCCGTTTTATGACAATGGTATAAAGTTCTTTTCTGCTCAAGGTTTTAAGTTAGATGATGACATTGAGCTTGCTATTGAAGATATGCTTGACCGACCGATGACCTGTGTTGCGTCAGACAAACTGGGTAAAGCAGTACGTATTAACGACGCGGCTGGGCGTTATATTGAGTTTTGTAAGGGCACATTCCCATCAGAGCTTTCACTAACTGGCCTGAAGATTGTTGTGGATTGCGCACACGGCGCGACTTATCACATTGCGCCAAACGTACTGCGCGAGCTAGGTGCGACCGTAATAGAATTGGGTACGGCACCTAATGGCTTGAACATCAATGAAGGGGTAGGCGCTACCTCGATGGACAGTATTGTTGAAAAAGTAAAAGAAACGGGCGCTGATTTAGGCTTTGCATTAGATGGTGACGGTGACCGCATTATGATGGTTGACCATTTAGGCAATGTGCTAGATGGAGACCAAATTGTTTACATCATTGCTCGCGATGCGCTAAAAAATGGAAAAATGCAAGGTGGTGTTGTTGGCACACTAATGAGTAACTTGGGTCTTGAAAATGCATTAAGTAAGCTTGGTGTTCCTTTCGCACGCAGCAATGTTGGTGATCGCTATGTAATGGAATTACTTCAACAAAAGGGTTGGAGTATTGGTGGCGAAAACTCAGGTCACGTACTTAACCTAAACATGTGCTCGACAGGTGATGGTATTGTTGCCGGGTTACAAGTGCTTGCAGCTATGTTGCGCTCTGATATGGATCTCAACAAGTTGGCAAGTGGCTTTGAAATGTATCCGCAAACGCTAGTAAATGTTCGTTACGCCAATCAAGATGAAGATTATCTCGCCCATGAGCAAGTGCAGGCAGCTAAGCTTGAAGCTGAAGCTGGTCTGGGTAAAAACGGGCGTGTTCTTCTGAGAAAAAGTGGTACAGAGCCTTTAATCCGTGTGATGGTTGAGTCTAACGATGAGCAGCAATCAGCGAAATGGGCAGAGCACATCGCTGAAACTGTTCGTAAACTCGCCAATTAGTTGGCGTAGCAGGATTTTTCACTTTTTGTGCTTGTATCTTACCGATTAAATAGTTAATATCACGCCCGCTTGAAAGACAGGGCTAAGGTCTGCGTTGTGAGTAAAATAGAAAGACAGCCATTTGTGGCTGGAAACTGGAAAATGAACGGAAGTTTGTCGCTTGTAGCAGACTTCAACAAAAAGCTCGCTGAAGTGAAGTGTGATGCACAAGTCGTTGTTTGTGCGCCATCAGTTCTACTTCACGGATTTGAAAAGGTTGGTTTTTCAATTGGTGCTCAAAACGTCAGCCATCTTGATAACGGCGCTCATACTGGTGAACTATCAGTAGAGATGTTAAAAGAAGCAGGGTGTGATTATGTAATTGTAGGTCACTCTGAACGTCGTGAAGATCAAGGTGAGTCGAATGCTTTGGTTGCGCAAAAAGCGCAAAAAAGCATAGCGGCAGGTCTTACTCCTATTATCTGCGTAGGCGAATCGCTTGACGTTAGAGAAGCTGGAGACGTAGAGTCTTTTGTTGCTGAGCAGTTAAATGCGCTAACATCACTGATGACAGTTGATGAGCTTAAGCGAAGTGTTATTGCCTACGAGCCAATTTGGGCTATCGGAACAGGTAAAACAGCAAGCCCTGAACAGGCACAAGAAGTTCACGAATTTATCCGCGGTTACTTTAGTAAAGTAGACGCAGAATTGGCGCAAGGCCTTCGTATATTGTACGGTGGTAGTGTTAAGCCTGATAATGCGGCAACCTTGTTTTCGCAGCAAGATGTCGATGGTGGCTTAATTGGCGGTGCCAGTTTAAAAGCTGAAGATTTTATTTCAATTTGCCAAGCGGCAAACTGACGAGGTATTTATGATTTACGAAGTGCTATTAGTAGCATACCTTATCGTTGCACTTTTATTGATTGGATTTGTACTTATCCAACAAGGTAAAGGCGCAGACATGGGCGCTTCATTTGGTTCAGGTGGTTCAAACACTGTGTTTGGATCAACAGGTTCAGGTAACTTTATGACGCGTACAACTGCTATTTTGGCAGGTTTGTTCTTCTTTATTAGCCTTATGCTAGGTGCATTGTCTGCAAACCGCGAAAGTGCGGAAGACGAGTGGAACAACCTTGAGGTACCTGCGGCAGTTGAAGCGCCTGTAGAAATACCTGCTGACCAAGATGTTCCAGTAGCAGACGACGCTAGTCAGTCGGATGTACCTGATACAGACGGTAGCAACTAAATAATCTAATTCGCGGAAGTGGTGGAATTGGTAGACACGCCATCTTGAGGGGGTGGTGAGCATAGCTCGTGCGGGTTCAAGTCCCGCTTTCCGCACCAATTAAAAAACCGTAGCTAATGCTACGGTTTTTTTGTTTGTTGATAAACTAGCAATACAACAATACTTCACTGCTGTTGTCACTTTAGTTTCGCTTCTACTTCTACTTCTGCTTCTGCTTGTGCTTCTTCTTTTCCGATATCCCCACACTAACGATTTGAGGGCTGACGCCCAAAGCCCAATGCCCAACCTAAAGCGCGACTAAAAAGCTACCATACACTGTCTAATAGGAGCGTGTGATTGACCTTATTATGTGTGATTTATGCAACGTTCAGAGTATATTGCGCTGCTATGAAGAAGATAGTTAGAAAGCCACTACTTTTTAAATAGTGTCGCTCTGTTTCTTCCATTTCGCTTAGACTCGTAAAGCGCCATATCTGCGTTAGCTAAGTGTTTAGAAAGTTGAAGCGATGTAGAGCCTGCTGTCACACCAAAACTCGCAGTAAATGTAATAGTGTGGGTGCCGTGTTTTACGTTACCGCGTTCTACTTCACGGCGCGCTTTTTCAACGAGCGCCATACAGTTTTGAGCGGTTATTTCAGGGATAAGTAATACAAATTCCTCTCCGCCCCAGCGGCATACTGTATCCCCGTTGCGAAGTATATTAGTTAAAACGTTTGCTGCTGTGCGCAGTACTTCGTCACCTGCACCGTGACCGTATTGGTCGTTAATCTGCTTAAAATGGTCTAGGTCGACCATGACAATACAAATATTAGCGGAACGCTTTCTTAACTGCTGATAACGACGTTGCAAATAGCTACGATTGGCAAGCCCTGTAAGCGCATCTGTTTCCATACGCTTTTCTAGTTTGCGCTTATAGCTAATAAATACAGCGAAAATACCAGATATAACAATGATGATAACCGATGAAGCAAGTAAAGCGTTTATCGCAAAGGTTTTTGTTAATTGTGCTTGCCTTGTCTCCAATGGCGTTAGAAGTAACAAGCGCCAATTAAGTTGTGGAATACTTATTTCTGAAATTAAAACTTCTTTGTCATCATTCTCTACAATGACATTGCTTAAATCATTGAGGTTTACAGTGGCATCGTCGAACCATGGCAAGCTTTTAAGATCAGGTACGTAATCATCGGTTACTACATAATCTGGCACAGATGACAGAAGCACTTGATTGCGCTCATTAACAAATAGAAAATCGTAACCGTATTGCGCTTTGTATTTGTTAAGTGACTCAATAAAAGATTTGATGGGCTTGCCGACGCCGACAAAGCCTAAAAATTCGTCGTTATCGCTGTATATTTTCACATCAAAAAAGAGATGGACATTACCCACTTGGCCTAGGTCAGCGAGGATACGTTCTTTGGTGTCTAGCGCTTCAAAATACCAGTAAACTTCACCCTCAATCAGATCGAAACTGCGTCCATCTGACATGAGCTGTCTACGTTGTTTTTCTAACGCGACAAAAAAAATTAAGCCTAGCCTTTCTTCCATTCTCGCTAATTGCGCAAGGAGAAACGATTCATCAACGTCGTTCTTGAGAATTTGTTCAAACGTGATTGTTTCCGCGAATGTCTCTGCAATATGAAGGGGTTTTAGCAACTCGCGATTAACGAGTGAGTAGACGGGGCTGACGGCTTGTTGTTGAATGCGACTTTGTTCTGAGACAATATTGTTAATGGCGACATAACCTGTAACCGCGAACACGGATAACAGAGTAATGAGTATTAATATAAGCAAACTTTGATAATGCTTGCCCACTAACGCCTTGAACATTAATACCTCTTTACAGCCCGATCGGTCATTGGATGCGAATAGTACCAGATATTATTGCGTATTTGTTTAACTATTGCAGGTATCAATTCGGCTATATTAGGTCCTTACAAATTTTAAGCTGACCGTTTGAGTCTCTAGGGCTAATTTGTAACAAACATTTAAATTTGTGGAAATACAGCGTCTTACTACTGTCAGAAAAAGTGAGAATCAGCTATTCTTTAGTCGAAAGGTAGTAGTGGTTGTGTTAGCGAAATACAATAAGATGCATCGAGAGGCGCTATAGTGCAGAAAACGCTAAGTCAAAGCTTGTTCCAAACCCTGTTTTTGGGAATTGTAATAGCATCATTGTTAATTATTGGCGCGGTTTGGAAATCTGCTAATTCGTTAGTCGTCGAGAGCATTGACAAAGATATTGCATTAGCAGAAAAAGTGTTTGATAAAGTTGTAGATGACCGCCAAGAAGTCATACGCAGCGTTTCAAATGTTTTATCTCGCTCATTTGATTTTAGAAGGGCAGTGGGCACAGAAGATCTTCCTTCCATAACTGCGGCATTTACCAGCTACGCTCAACGACTTAACACTAATATAATAGCGCTAGTCGGTCTCGACCATACCGTTGTCGTGTCTCACTCATCCTTATTTGAAGAAGGGCAACAACTCGACAGTACACTTCAGTTAGCGGCAAAAGGCGTAGATAGCGGTTTTTTCGTTGTCGATGGCAAGCTAGTGCAGTTGAACCTTTATCGTGTAGAAATTCCCACACTACGCTACTACATGATTATCGGTATCGAATTCGACCAAACGTTGTTAGATGAATTAAAAACACTTGTTGATGCTGAAATCATAATCTCTGAAAAGCAGTCAAAACAGGTGTTGACCACAACGCTTGATGAACCTGTTGCTAATTCTATCTTAGCGCTCGAAGATGACCCCTCGTGGTTAGAAGTGACATTTGGCAGTGAACACCACTATTTCGCTCGCAAAGTGAATATCTCATCTGAGACTAGCTTGCCCGTTAATATAACCTTAGCGTTGGACACCTCTGACTCGTTTAATGCGTTTACGAGTATTCAAATAACAATTCTTGCCTTTACAGTAATCGCAATTTTTATTGCATTAGCGCTTTCCATGCTGCTGTCACGTAATGTAAGCCAACCCGTTTCTAATTTGGTTGCGGCGGTGAATAAAGTGGCGTCGGGTAATTACGGTGCCACCCTTGAAAAACCCTCGAAACTTAAAGAAATTTCTGAACTCGCCAATGCCGTTGATAGCATGCAAGCCAGCATTAAAAGTCGTGAAAAGCACATTCGTTATCAGGCACAGCACGACGTACTTACCGGATTGTACAATCGCAATTTCGTAGAAGATTATTTTGAAAATCAAATGGCCGAGAAAAAATCTGTTCAGGTTATTGCTATCACGGTGCTAGGTTTTCGAACGATCAATGATTTGTACGGCTATTCAAATGGGGATAATACGCTTAAAACATTGGCTATTAGGTTGCAGCGTTGGCCAGGTACCTCAGCGCGTTTGGCAGGCGGCGAGATCTTATATATCACTGAACAGCACCTAACCGAAGACCAGCTCAATACATTAAGACATATTTTAGAACAGCCGGTTGAAAGTAACCTTATTGCAATTCCAGTCAAGGTAGCGATGGCTATTATCAATTGTCCTCAAGATGCCTCTACCTCTGAAGAATTGTTCAGAAAGATGAACATTGTTACTGACGAAGCGATTCATTCGGGGAATTGGTGTGTTAATTATCGCGCTGAGCTTGAGGACAAATACTCAAGAAGGCTTTCGATAACGACGGAACTTAAACGCGCGCTTTCAAGCCAACAAGATGAACTTTCGATGGTGTATCAGCCTAAAGTTGACCTAGCTAGCATGAGAGTTTCCAGTATGGAAGCGCTGATAAGGTGGAACAACAGTGTACTAGGATTTGTTCCGCCAGATGAGTTTATTACTATTGCAGAGCAAGCCGGTCTTATTGAACAGGTTACGACATGGGTAATGCAACAAACTATCACCGACTTGGCGTACTTTAGGAGTAAAGGATATCACTTTACTGTTGCAATGAATCTTTCGACTCAAGATATTCAAAACAAAGTTTTGCTGAATAAATTGGTTCAGAAGCTCAATGATGAAGGCTTGTCTCCTGAAGCCCTTGAGCTTGAAATAACAGAAAGTGACTTAGTTGCAGATGCGTCGTTGGCTATTGAAAACTTGTCTGAGCTCACTGCACGAGGGTTTCATTTTGCAATCGACGATTTTGGAACAGGGTATTCCTCACTTGCCTACCTTAAGAACTTACCTGTTAAAACCATTAAAATTGATAAGAGCTTTATATTATCGCTGGCAAGTGACGAAAACGATCAACAGATCGTCCATACTGTACTGCGCTTAGCCAGTGCGTTTCATCTAAAGGTAGTGGCAGAAGGTGTAGAAGACAAAGCCTCACTAGAAATTTTGAAAGAGTGGGGATGTGATGTGGTTCAAGGTTACTTTATTAGTCGCCCGCTAAATAAAAATGATTTGGAAGCGTGGTTGCAACACACGCCGTTTGGCGCTTAGTCTCTTTTATTGATACCCGAATGTATTACATTTACGAATAAAAAGTAGTAAGTTCATGGTTGTATGTTCGTTTTCAGTTGTCTTTGTCGACATAAGTGGCACTTAATGTGCAGTAAAAACAGCGTAATAAATAAAGACGTGAATTGTGCCAGTAGATGCATTACATAATCACTAAAGTGTGACAATTTTGCTCACTAGATAGTGAAAATAATTCAACAACAAGGAATTTACTATGGATATTATTCGTATTTTATTGTCGATTTTGCTTCCGCCGCTCGGTGTATTTTTGCAGGTAGGAATTGGTGCTCACTTTTGGATAAATATTCTTTTAACGATCTTAGGGTATTTTCCTGGTGTAATTCATGCGGTATACATCATCGCTAAAAAATAGGTGAACATTACAGGCGTTGTTTTTCTTTACTGCAAAAACGCAGTGTCGAAGTCGACGCCTTTCACGATTTTGATTATAAAAAAATGCCAGTGTTTAGCTGGCATTTTTGTATTCAATTCGCGCAGTGCCACTTTTTTGGGGCTAGGGTTAATTGACGTTCCGTGTATTGTTTGCCGACTCACCATTAAGCGGCAGTGGTTGCTGATTCCACCGCTAGTTTCATTTCTTCACGGTATTCATCGGCAAGCTTTGATTTCTGGCGGTCATTAAGTACTTTACCCGCTACTTGAAAGAATTCCTGTTCTTCATCAGCAAGGTGATGCTCTACTTTATCTTGCAGGTTTTTTAGGTGACGCAACCAACCTGGTGAACTCATGTCGGTTTCGTCCAGTTTTTCCAGTAGTTCATCAATTTCATGATGTTCCGCTATGCCATGTCGAGTTAAATCCACAGTGGCATCTTTCTCAAGTAACTGTGAATAGAAATGACGTTCTTCCGCTACTGCGTGACTTTCTAGCTGTACTTTCAATTCTTCATAGTACTCTCGTCTAGCAGCAGTGTTTCCACTGGTTTCAGCAAGGATCTTCAATAGTAGACGTTGTTTTTCATGATCTTGACGTAGTGCTTCAAAAATTTGCATATTATTTTCCTCAGGTAGTTTCGAACGCTTTTACTAATGCGAGAACTATTCCAATCGGGAAAACAATGCTTACTCTATGTTTTTATGGGCTTTTTTTGTCTATGCCATGCGAGGGTGTTAGAGGTAAATATAAAGCGAAGAAAAAATTACATAACTCTTGGAAAAATAGTGCTCACCCTTGTGGTGCAAGGTGCTAAACACCTTGCGCCACTATTGCGTCAGCGAGCTTTCTAAAAGCGGCGACATTAGCGCCTTTCATGTAGTTGATGTAAGTTTCGCCGTCGTGCTTACCTTCGGTAACACAAAGGTTGTGAATATGGTTCATAATGGTTTGTAACTGCTCATCTAAGGTGTCTGCGTTACGTTGACTAAACATTGCATTTTGCGACATCTCAAGACCAGAGAGCGCGACTCCACCTGCATTAGATGCCTTTCCTGGAACGTAAGTCACTTTGGCATCAAAAAATACTTTTTGTGCTTTGTCAGTACAGGGCATATTTGCACCTTCTAAAATCATTGTGCAGCCTTTCTCTATGAGCTTGCGAGCATCGCTCTCGTCTAACTCATTTTGCGTAGCGCAGGGCAGAGCAATATCGCACTTGATATGCCATGGGGTTGCATCGGGTTGCCATTTACCCATCCCTTCATCTGCCATATCAAGTAAAATGTTATCGCGCTGGTTATGATTTTCGATGGCCCAAGTTATGTCGGCTTCGCTTAGACCTTGCTCGTTATACAAAAGGCCACGACTATTAGAAAGCGTCACTACTTTAGCGCCTTTTTCACTGGCCTTAAGTGCAGCGTGAAGCGCGACATTACCAGCGCCAGAAATAATTACGGTCTTACCTTCAACAAAGCTATCCTGAGCGCGGCAAACAGCCTCTAAAAAATAGATGAGACCAAAGCCCGTGGCTTCAGTTCTTACGTAGCTACCACCGAATTCTAGTCCTTTACCCGTTAGTACACCTTCAAACCTGTTATTAAGTCGTCGGTATTCACCATAGAGATAACCTATTTCTCTTGCACCTACGTTAATGTCTCCTGCTGGCACATCAGTATTTGCTCCAATATGGCGTTGGAGCTCTCGCATGAAAGCTTGGCAAAAAAGCATGATATCTCTATCACTTCTTCCTTTGGGGTTAAAATCCGCACCTCCTTTACCTCCTCCCATGGGGAGGCCAGTAAGGGCATTTTTAAAGCACTGTTCAAAGGCAAGAAATTTTAGTACTGATAAGTTCACAGTTGGGTGAAACCTCAAGCCGCCTTTGTAGGGCCCCATTGCTGAGTTGTGTTGAACCCGCCAACCTTGGTTTACCTCGATATCACCATCACTGTTCATCCATGAAATTGTGAAGTAGATAATGCGCTCAGGCATACAAAGCCGCCGTATTACGTCCAAAGATTTGTATGCTTCGTTAGCATTGTAGATAGGCACTATATCTTGAAGCACTTCATGTACGGCCTGAAGATACTCTTTTTCATTTTCAAAGCGCTTATGCAAAAATTGATATATTTCATCAAAGTTACTAAGTTGTGGCATTCGCTTAACGCTCCTTTTTTTCGAAATTGGTCAGTACCGTCAAACTGCGAGGACGGGATGTGATCACAAGTTTGTCACTTTCATAAATCTCACCGTCGACGGCGTAGGGGGTAACACTGTCGAAGTGCAGTGTTATTTCGCTACCTTGCTTATGCTGAATTGAGTCACTTTGCTTTTTTGCCTGTGCGGGGCTAAGCACAAGCTCTGCAAGCGAAAGAAACTGTCTATCTGAATTCGTTTGCGGTGTTAGCCATGTTAAATCGAGCTTTCCGTCAGTGATATCGGGGGGCTCAGAACCCTGGGCAAGTGCTGTTGTCATCGGCGCGGCATTGGCAATAACTAAACTTGGGGTTTCTAATGTTGTTTGCTGTTCATCGTCTATAGTCATAGAGAAAGCCATATTTTCGTTGTTGGATATGGCATTCCAAAGGCCTTTTAGGTAGGCAAACTGACCGCCCATATTCTTTTGTTCACGGTCTGCTGCAGAAATCATTTTTTCCTCAAAGCCTACAGCTGCAACCAGTAACATGACGTGGTCGTTACATGTTGCTGTATCGATAGCCATGGTATCGCCCGCTATAATGACATCACACGCGGTACTGATAGGCATTACCTTGCTCAAGTAACCATGCAGCACTTGGCTTAGCGCATTTGCGGTGCCGAAGGGAATTATACCCATCACCACATCACTATTTATCAATGCACTTGCAACTTCAGTTAGCGTGCCGTCACCGCCACACGCTACAACAATTTTTGCCCCTTTATTACGCGCTTCTTCGGCAAGTGTTTTACCATTGATATCTGGCGTGGTTTCTTTCACTGTAACGCTAAACTTTTCATTAAGCCTTGAAAGTACTTCGTCTCTATATTCATCCCACTTTCCACCGCCTGCAACAGGGTTCACAATGAGGGTTAATTTTTGTTGCAAAGACAGTAGACCACCTTCTTTTACTTTCTCAAGTGCCGCCAATTGGCGCTTGTTGAGTCTAGCGGTTTGGCGAATATCATTAATTTGAGAAAGTGCTTCATTTACTGAAAGGCTAGGTTTTTTCGCGAGTAAAAATGCGGCCACGACTAACACAGAACGCCCACGCCCTAACGCACAATGCACTACAACATTCTTGTTTTCGTCTATTTGCTGTTGTAGCCAGTTTATTGCCATTACAAGTTGCTCTGGCGTGGGACTGGTGTGATCAAGCACAGGAATATTCAGATAGCGGAAGTCTTCTTGGTAAGCGGTCCAATCTAGACCGTCAAATTCGGCCGTGACATCTAAAATGGCATCGATATTATTGTCGTTTAATATTTCTACGTGCTTCGATGACATGCGACATGCCAGAAAAAGCTGAGGCTCAATTTGTTGAAGAGGAGGGACTTTATCAGTTCTTCTTGCATACTCGTTATATAACCAAGAGCCCAACAAAAAAGGAATAAAAATCCACCGAATGTAAAAAGGAATTGACCCATCTTCACGTTTGCGAAATAAGCTTGGATAGTTCAGCAGATAAGCACTGCTTACAGCAATTAAAGAAAATGCGGTCCATGCAAAAAGCACCGCTAATAGCACATTAGGTGCCCACACCGTAAGCAGTAGAGCAATAATAGCGCCAAGCACGTAGTATTTAACCATTTTCACGTAAAACATATCCTTTGCTACTTTCTATATGCTTCTATACGTGTTGTCCTTCATTTCGATTACTTTCATACCCGTCGCACCGCATCAGTGGGAATGTTTCTTAAAATGAACTTACTTAAAATTGGAGACGTACTCCAATTGTATAAACGCGTGCAACATGTTGATTTAAGAATATGTGTATCTGCACGTATTGCTGTTTAAAAGAGTAGGGCTGATGAACCGAAGTACCGTTATCAAAGTAGGCAATTTCGTCTGGTTTCAAACTATCTGGTGGTTAGTTATTCTTTTTCAGAATGACGCGGTAATGCCCGTTATGTTACTGATTTTGGCATGGATATCGGTGTCTCCTAAGCGCCTTGAAGATGCCAAACTGATGGGTACGTTATTCTTACTGGGAACAATAGTTGATGCTGCTTTGACAAACGTAGGGCTTTTTATCTTCAATGAAACAGAAGTCTTATTGCCTGGTTGGCCCATACCTATCTGGCTCAGTCTGCTGTGGGCAGCTTTTGCGGGTACTGTTTATCACAGCATGACGATGTTTCAAGGCCGGGTGTTGTTGGCCGCGGCGGGCGGGGCAATCTTTGCGCCGCTAAGTTATATAGCCGGTGCTAAGTTTGGCGCCGTTGAACTAGGTCTAAGTATGACGTGGGCGTACGCGGCGATAGCAGTAGTTTGGAGCGTAGTATTTCCGTTTAGCTTTTTCTTATCGACAAAACTTGATCGACAGCCAATATAAACGTACTTGCAAGGAGTGTTAATACAATGACAAAAAATGTCTTAGTAACAGGTGGAAATCGTGGTATCGGCTTAGAAGTAGTAAAGGGCCTTTTGCAAGAGGGTTATAAAGTCTTGCTGGCTTGTAGAGACGAAGAGTCTGGTTTAGAGGCCAAAAAGGATATTGTTGGTGGCGACCTTCACGTTATAGAAATGCCGCTAGACAACGAAACCGCGATTGTTGATGCGTTTGTAAGAGCTGAAGCGGTTTTTGGGCCAATAGATATCTTGGTGAACAATGCTGGCGTGCTTGATGATACATACTGGCGCGATGTCAGTGCAGAACAATTCGCCAAATCGATGCAAGTAAACGTGAATGCACCGCTTACGTTGATACAGCAAGCACTACCGCAAATGATCGAGCGCAAATTTGGCCGAGTTATTAATGTGAGTTCTAGTTACGGAAGCTTTAATGATCAGTTACAAGGGCCATTGTGCTACGCCATCTCCAAAGCTGCGTTAAACGCATTAACGGTGAAAATGGCCGCTGTGGTAGACGAAGCTGCTAAAGACGATGATATTGACGTTATGGTAAATAGTATGACGCCAGGTTGGGTTCATACTCGTATGGGGGGGGCTGATGCACCGAAAACACCAGAAGAGGGGGCCGATACCATTATTTGGTTAGCTATGCACAAAAAAGGAGGCCCCAATGGAAAGTTCTTCAAAGACAGAAAAGCAATTAATTGGTAATTTTACAGTGAAAAGCGCTCTCTAAGAAAGCGTGCAATGCCATCTTCATCATGATGACCGATAACTGATGTTGCGGCTTCTTTAATCATTTGCTTCGCGTTAGATGGCGCATAAGCTTCATCAGCAAATTGAAACATGCTGATATCATTGTCGCTATCGCCGAAGCATATAATATTAGTAGCACCCAATTGAGATTTTAGAATTTCAACCGCACTGCCTTTATTCGCTAACTTATGGTGCACGTCCATCCAGCGATACTCTTCGCCTTCTATTGCCGGTCCTGAATAAGCGATAAGGCCTTCTGTAGCGTTTAGCTGCTGATACATCTCATAAATTACTTTGGCATCTCCAATCATGCTTATGTTGGTAATGTGAGCATGAAGCGGGAGGCGTTCTGCACTTTCTAGTACCGCCTTAGTACGCGAAAAATACTTGTCGATGAGTTCACGCTCGACGCGATGCATTGGTGCAGAATGGTAAATAACGTGTTCGTGATTATCACTCGCCAAATCAACGGTGTTGATAAAAGGCGTAATATTGTTTTCCTTTGCACAGGATAAAATAGTATTTACTTCGTTCGGAGCCAGCAAATTTTCGAGAGTAAGTGCCTTGCCAGTTGGGTCCCAAATGGCAACACCATTATTATAGATGTGAGGCAATACAAACGGCGTATCTTGAATAACATGCTGAGCAGAGTGCATGGTTCTACCTGTTGCAACGGTATATGCAATATCATTTTCAGCAAGTAGCCCAAGGGTGTCTTTTGTGTATGACGAAATTTGCGAAGACTTATTGAGTAATGTTCCGTCTAAGTCGAAAAATATAAGGTCCATGATGTGCCCAACCAACTTCAAAAAAAGGGCCAATAGAAACGGCCAGAAAATAAAACGGCAATTAAGCATAATACGCAATTATTGCCGTTTTGTTTACATTCCTTTTATGATGTCGTACCAGAACCAACCGTTATAATCAGTAGTACCGAAAAATGCTCGGTAGATTACTTTTATCTAACCGACTCAACAACATTGCCGGCATGTCTATCTAATACAGTGATCACATCATCAGATGATTGTGATTTGCGCATATTTATCACCATGGCGACTTTGCCGTAGCGTATCGCATGTTTGACTGACTGAATGAGATGGTCTCTATCAGGGCGCAACCCCATCAACCCTGCAATAAATAGCCCTACAAATATTCCTGGACTGATAAGTGCGATATAAGTGAAGAGGACATTTTGCTGCGTAAGTGCAGGGCCAAACTGCGTAAGCAAGAACGCGGCAAACATTCCAAAAAGAAAGCCAACGCTACCAAGCAACAAATGTGAAGACCACAAACTGCGCCCAATTTTATTGCTGCTTTTTTCAAGTTTTTCGCTAAAGTAAGGATCACCCGCATCAATCAATTCGATTTGCGACGGCTCAACCTCAGTATTATCGCGAACAATCTCAACCATTTGTTGAGCACGTTGTTTTGACTCGAAAATAGCAGCCACTTGTAGCTTGTTACTTGAAATAACCGCCCCTCGCAAATTATTGTGATTTGAAAATGTAGTAGACATCTTAGCACCCTAAATATCCGTGTTTGACTCAACGAGAAATACGTTTCTCTAATCTATGGTAAAAGTGTATTCAAGTTACGTTCCGACCCCATTTGGGCACTACAGAATTTGGAAGTATGGCGTATCCCAAGCTCGTTATTTAGTTTTTATGTCATTGAATTTTATAGAGTAGTGGCGGTCATTACACCTGTTTAATCTTCTTTCAACCACCAGCTATTATTAAAAAAGAGGCAATATTTAAAACGACCTTAGTAATAGCAGCTATCCCCCGGACTTACATGGTGTGTGTAATTTACGCATACCTTGCGAAAGCCTTACAGACCCTGCTTTGTATCAATAATGGTGATCATTGTTGAGGTGTTGTCTGTAATCAATAGGGAATTGAAGCGCGATAATGGAGTGTTGCAGTGGAAAAAGTGGGGTTGTGTTATCACTACGGCGACGACAAGCACCTGTCAATAAGCAGAATAAAGTGCGGTAAAAAACGCTTTTATTACCGCTATGCAAGTGGCAGAAAAGTAAATAGTAAGCGTGTGCTCAATCGTATTAAGGGTTTGGCCGTGCCGCCAAACTGGCATGACACGAAAATTAGTAAAGACAGTAAAGCGAGTATTCAAGCAATTGGAATAGATGAAAAGGGACGAAAGCAATACATCTATCATCAACACTGGCATGAGCATCAGCAAGCGGTAAAGTTTTCTCGCTTGTTGGAATTTGGAAAACAGCTTCCTCAGTTTCGGCAGCGCTGCTTGGAGCTGGTTGAAAAAGAGGCATGGAACTACGAGAGGGCTTGCGCGCTGGTTTGTCTTTTACTCGACTACACAGGTGCACGTGTCGGTAACGTACAATACAGCAAGCAGAATAATACGTTTGGACTTACAACCCTACGTCGTAAACATCTTCAAAGTTTTTGTGAAGATGGTGTGGCGCTCTCTTACATTGGTAAGCATGGTAAAACACGTAATCTGAGTATTGACGACCCTGAACTAGCTAAGCTTATTTGCGAAAGTGCGCAGCAACAAGGCTACAGCCTATTTCGATACAAAGATGAGTCATCACGATGGCACGATATAACCAGTGAAGATGTTAATGCGTTTATTCACGACAAAATGAGTGAAGACTTTAGTTGCAAAGATTTTCGAACATGGGCAGCAAGTCGCTTTGCGTTAATGTGCTTAGGTGATACATACCGCGAAATACAAGAGTCAACAAATAAGAAATGGCAGAGCACATTAAGTAAACGCGTTGCTGCTGAAATAGGAAACACGCCCAGCGTCTGTCGCCAGTATTACATTCACCCGAAGCTATTATGTTTGGATGACGCCCCTCAACAGCTTCAAGATACGCTTTCCAAAATCGACTCATTTTCTCTTGATGCCGAATACAACCTTGAGGCTCTTTCACCTGTTGAAAAGGTTCTTATGGACATTATTTCGCCTCAATGAGTTAAATAATGCTTTCTTTTTCAAAATGATTTTAAAAGCACTTACTTTGCATAAAATATAGTTCTTTGTACCGTTTTAATTGTGTTTCACGAATCTTTTGGTTGTGCCTTTGTTATTGATATCAATATAAAATATTTTAATTTAAACGCCGTTTCTTCGTGTGAAACAAGAATGGTTAATAATTCGTATTAAAGCGGTTTAAGACCTGTTTGAACAATAATTGAACTTGAAATAAATTATAAAACCTTTATATTGTTAGAGCTCTAATGATTATTGCTCTACTTAAATAGTGCTTATTATATGAAGTTCTGTGAAGAGATAAGAGCTTGCATGACGGATTCGTGAGATCAGTCGTGTGTACATTTAAGAACGCTTGAATGTCGAGAACAGTAATCGTTACTACTATGAGCAAAAGAGGATTAGTTCTACGTTATGCCATTAGAAAGTTACTTGTCGCTATCGGTTTATTTTATAGCGATGCTTGGGATAGGTCTTTTCGCCTACCGCCAGTCCACAAGTGATATTTCGGGTTATATTTTGGGCGGCCGACAAGTAGGTCCGCACGTCACCGCGCTATCAGCTGGCGCGTCAGATATGTCTGGTTGGATGTTGATGGGGCTACCAGGTGCAATGTTCGTATCGGGGTTTGATGCGGTATACATTGCGATAGGCTTAGTGGCTGGTGCCCTTGCCAATTATTTATTAGTAGCGCCAAAACTGCGTGTTTACACTGAAATCGCAGATGACGCACTTACGGTACCTGAATTTTTTGCAAAACGATTCAATACGCCAAATGCTAGTTTACGCATAGTGTCAGCTGCCATCATCGTTATGTTTTTTACGCTGTATACATCTGCAGGGCTGGTAGCAGGCGGGAAGTTGTTTGAAAGCGCATTTTCAGTTGATTACCAGTTGGGGCTTTTCATCACACTCGGTGTAGTTGTTTCTTATACCTTGTTAGGTGGCTTTCTTGCGGTAAGTCTTACTGACTTTGTACAAGGCTGCATTATGTTTATCGCGCTTGTTCTGGTTCCTATCGTTGCCTTCAGTGAGTTCGATAGTGTGACCCAAATGACGTCGGCAGCGTATAAATCCGTGCCGAGTTTTTCAGAATCGTTAGAAACACTAACGGTTGTAGGTTTACTGTCGAGTTTGGGGTGGGGCCTTGGGTATTTTGGTCAGCCTCACATTATTGTTCGATTTATGGCGATACGTTCAGTGAATGCTGTCAGTACGGCCCGAAATATCGGTATGTCGTGGATGACTGTGACTATTATTGGCGCGTTAGCGACAGGCTTTGTTGGTATTGCATACGCTAATCAATTTAATTTGGCAGTGGATGATCCAGAAACAATATTTATCGTTTTTTCACAATTATTGTTTCACCCGCTCATTAGCGGTTTTCTAATGGCAGCTATTTTGGCAGCCATAATGAGTACGATTTCGTCACAATTGTTAGTGAGTGCAAGTTCACTTACGGAAGACATTTATCGTGTAGTGACGAAAAAAGAAGTAAGCGAAAAGCAAACAGTGACCATCGGTCGTTACGGCGTAGCAGGCGTTGCAATTGTAGCTCTGCTACTGGCGTTGGATGCCTCTAACACGATTTTGTCACTGGTCAGTAATGCGTGGGCTGGATTTGGCGCAGCATTCGGGCCGTTAGTACTCTTTTGTTTATATAAGAAGGATCTTACCGCAAAAGCGGCACTTGCAGGGATGATGGGCGGTGCAATCACCGTTTTATTTTGGATTTACGCTCCGGTGCTTGATGGCGGTGAAACGTTGAGCAGCGTGGTATATGAAATTATTCCTGGTTTTGCAGTGAGCACATTGTTGCTTTATGGGGTAAGTCGATTGGATGAAAGCCCTTCATTAAGTGTTCAACAAACATTTATGCAAGCCAGTAAAGAATTAGCGAATCAACAATCTTAAGGTTTAAAAGTTTATTATGAGTAACCCTAATTGGAAACGTGTAGTGATAAAGGTAGGTAGTGCACTGATATCGCCCAATCAACAAGGGTGCAGTAGTCATTATCTATTGAGTATTGCTCAATTTATCGTACGTTGCAGAGCGAATGGTACCCAAGTGGTGTTAGTTTCTTCTGGTTCGGTAGCTGCAGGCGCACACCTGTTTCCAGAGCAAGAAAAATCAGACATAGCGGTTAAAAAAGCAATGGCTGCCGCAGGTCAGACTGAAATGATAGCGACGTGGGATAGACTGTTTGATTTTCCTTCGGCGCAGATGCTACTTACACACGCGGACTTGCGTGATCGTGAGCGTTACGTAAGTATTCGCGAAACAATTTTCAGTCTGTTGGATAACAATATCCTACCTATCGTTAATGAGAACGATACGGTAACAACCGATAAATTAAAGGTTGGAGACAACGATAACTTGTCTGCAATGGTGGCATCGGCCGCAGAAGCAGACGCACTGATTATCTGTTCAGACATCGATGGACTGTACGACAAGAATCCGCATGAACATGATGATGCGACCTTGCTGAAAACAGTAGATCACATTGATGAGTCTATATATGCCATGGCAGGTGGTGCAGTGAAAGGTGGTGTGGGTACTGGTGGTATGCGCACTAAAATAGAAGCGGCTGAAAAAGCTGTTTCGCATGGTATAGACACATATATTATTAACGGCTTTACTGAGCTGTCGTTTAATATGCTGCTAAATGGTGAAAACCCAGGCACGCACTTCAAGCCCCACGCGAAACCGATGCAAGAAAATGTGCATTGGATGCGACATACGTCGAACGCGCAGGGCGAGGTAATTGTAGAAGGTGACTTCGATGCCTCACTCGACAGCAATGCAGACCAACTTACCAGTAGCGAGATCGTTGACGTAAAAGGTGAGTTTTCGGTAGGCGATACCATTTTGGTTCGTAAAGAAGATGGAACCAAGTTAGTGAAAGCTAAATCGAATTACAGTAGCTGTTTATTGAATTTTATTGCTAATCAGGAAAATGAAGAGTTCGCCAACGAATTCGAAGAGAAAACAGGACCGATTATTTCTGATCAGCACATAGCAAATCTGGAGAAAGAATGAGTATTATTACAGAGTTAGCACAACAGGCAAAACAAGCTGCACGTACATTGGCTATTTTAAGTGAAAGCCAAAAAAACGCGGTGTTAACTGACATGGCGGCAGCTATTCGCGCAAACAAAGACAAAATCATTGCGGTTAATGAGAAAGAAGTAGCACGAGCAAAAGAAAACAACCTTGATGCTGCCATGGTAGACCGCTTGATTTTGAACGACGAGCGTATTGAATCTATGGCCGAAGGTATCGAAGTTATTGTTGAACTTGACGATCCGGTTGGTAAAGAGCGTGTTATTGGCACTCGCCCTAATGGGATAGAAATTAAGAAGATGCGTATTCCATTAGGGGTTGTGTGTATGATTTATGAAGCACGACCTAATGTTACCGCAGACGCTGGCGCGCTGTGTTTCAAGTCTGGTAATGCGGTTATTTTACGTGGTGGTAAAGAAGCGTTAGACACAAGTTTAGCGATTGCTGAGCTTATGCAGGATGTACTTGAAAAGCACAATCTACCAAAAGCATTGGTCACTGTAGTGCCAAATCCAGATCGCACACTAATGCAAGAGCTTATGGAGCAACGCGATTACATTGACGTAATTATTCCGCGCGGTGGCGAAGGGTTAATTAACTACGTTACCGATAACGCGAAGGTGCCGGTTATCCAGCACTTTAAAGGTGTGTGTCACTTGTATGTAGACCAAGACGCTGACCTTGATAAGGCAATGGGTTTATTACTTAACGGTAAAACGCAACGCACAGGTGTATGTAACGCCCTTGAAGGGTTAGTGGTTCATTCTGCTGTTGCAGGTGATTTCCTTCCTAAAGTAGCTGAGGCGTTTAAAGAGAAAGGCGTTAAGGTACATGTAAATGAAAAGGGCAGTGCCTATTTCACTGATGCTGACATCATCGCGGAAGACGCTTACGGTGAAGAGTATCTAGGGCTTGAAATTGCTATTCGCGTTGTTGATGACTTCGATGCCGCAATCGATCATATTGCGCAATTTGGTAGTAACCATACCGAAGTTATTTGTACCGAAGACGCAGAAAAGGGCAAATTGTTCCAGCGTGCTGTTGACGCAAGTGTGGTAATGGTTAACGCGTCATCGCGTTTTTCTGACGGTAGCCAACTTGGACTCGGTGCAGAAATTGGTATTGCCACAACCAAGTTACATGCGTATGGCCCAATGGGACTCGAGTCGCTGACATCTGAGAAATATTTAGTCAATGGCGAAGGTCAAATTCGCGAATAACGTGATTGGCTTATAAATGAGGCTGCACACTAATTACCCGGTCTAACTGGTCGGGATTGTGCCTCAAGTCTTCATGCTTCATAATGCAAAGCGCTGACAGTAGTCGGCGCTTTTTTATGTTTTATCATAAGTTTATTGTTACGCATCACTAACAATAACTGCACTTCGCAACAAGATGGAGCCGACATGGAGATAGTGATAGACCCAGCGCAGTTGTGGCAACAACTCATTGCATTTGCCAATGAGTATAAGCTGCTCACATCTTTGGTGCTTTTGGTCATTCTGCACTACATCAAGAAAGGCATTTTGCGCCTTATCAAACGGCGAAGTTCTCGTCGCGGTGAAGACCGCCGCAATCAAATAAACATCCTCGAACAGCTCGGCAACGCATTCATTATTATTTTGTTGATGATGGTGTGGTCGTCAGAAATTCAAACCTTAGCTATCTCTATTGCGGCGTTCATGGTAGCAATTGTACTGGCCACCAGAGAATTTATTCAGTGCTTTATGGGGTTCATTTACTATTTGGGGGCAAGGCCTTTCAGGGTAGGTGATTGGATCCAAATGAACAACGTGATTGGTGAAGTGGTTGAAATGGACTGGGCCAAAACCGCGTTGCTAGAAGTTGATGCAGAGACATTCAATTACACAGGTAAGCACGTATATGTGCCAAATAGCCAATTGGTGACCCAGACGGTAAGAAACTTAAACTTTATGCGTCGCTACCGATTACATTCGTTTGAAATTGTGAACGAGCCAACCGTTAATGCTTATAGCTTGTTACCTGCCTTCCATGCAAGAGCACAAGCCCATTGTGAGTATTTTCGTGATGTGGCAGAGCGCTATAAAGGCTTGATAGAACGCCACTTAGAACAAGAGTTTATTCGAATCGATCCTGAAGTAGAAATAAAGACCAACGAACTTGCCAAAGTGGTAGTTAAAGTTAGTCTGTTTTGCCCAACTGCTGAGGCTCACGAGTTAGAGCACAAAATGTGTTCCGATTGGCTAAGCCTATGGTTTAAAGCAATGAAAGAAGAGCAAAAGCAGATTGAATCGCAACAGGTTGACCAATCAGCAGCGCAACTTCCTCACAGTGTTACAGCCAGCAATAGTAGCCTTTAAACATTGCAGGCCCAGCGGCGATTGCTGGTAAAGTGACTTTGCAAAAATGCCATTTGGTCAGCCAGTATTCGCCTGTTCATAAGGTAAAAGCGTTCATAAACGTTGGGTCTAAATGGTACGGCAAGCAATGGCATGTTTGCTTCTTCTGGGGTTTTTGCGCCTTTGGCGTGATTACAGCGCTGACAAGCCGTTGCTACATTCGTCCACGTATCTTTGCCACCTCGTGAGCGGGGAATAATGTGGTCGCGAGTTAATTGTTTTGGCGTGAATTGATGGCCACAGTACAAACAAAGGTAACTGTCTCTTCGAAACAGATATCGATTGGTAAGTGCCACTTTGCCAGAAAGATCAGTTACCTTGCCATCACACGCGATTATGCTCGACAGTGTAAGTTGGCTTTGAAGGCCCTGATGATTCCAGCCACCTTTCAAGGTAATAGCATCACTGCCTAGCTCAAACAATACCTTATCTTGGCTATAGAGCTTTGCAGCTTGTTCAACATCTATCCACTCTTGTGGCATGCCTGCTTTATTTAATCGAAGTACCAACATGGTAACCCCCTTAGCACACTTATTTTTAGACGTTCTTTTTGACTTGTTTTCGCTTTTGTTTACTTGTGAAAAGTGAAGACGACTTGTTTCCTTTTTGTTCTAGCATACGCTTTTTTGTGTCAGTATGATGAAAATATAGTCAATAATTGAAATTTCACAGATATTTCATATAGTCATGGTGCGATAGAGCATTACGATAAAACACCCAATAACACGACAAATTCTTCGCGGGGCTGCATTTGACCATGGTATTAATTCCACTTCATGGCTATACTATGCGCCGCGTTTAAAAGCGATAAATAAAGATTGAAATTAAAGGACAAATAGTGACTCCTATTACTAAATCATTTCAGTATGGACAGCATACTGTAACTCTAGAGACGGGTGTAATTGCTCGTCAGGCAACAGCTGCGGTTCTTGCGAGCATGGACGACACGTCTGTACTGGTAACAGTAGTTGGTAAAAAAGAAGCCAAAGCAGATCAAGACTTCTTCCCACTAACTGTTAACTACCAAGAAAAAGCGTACGCTGCGGGTAAAATCCCAGGTGGTTTCTTCAAGCGTGAAGGTCGTCCATCTGAAGGCGAAACCTTGATTGCACGTCTTATCGACCGTCCAATCCGCCCTTTATTCCCAGAAGGTTTCAAAAACGAAGTACAGGTTGTTGTTACTGTAATGTCTGCTAACCCAGATATCCCTACAGACATCATCTCTATGATTGGTACTTCTGCAGCCCTTGCTATTTCTGGTATTCCATTCAACGGCCCAATTGGTGCGGCACGTGTTGGTTTCAGCAACGGCGAATACATTCTAAATACACGCAACGAAGAGCAAGCTGAAAGCGAACTTGACCTTGTTGTTGCGGGTACAGAAGGCGCAGTACTTATGGTTGAATCAGAAGCAAGCGTGCTTTCTGAAGATACTATGCTAGGTGCGGTTATGTTCGGTCACGAGCAAATGCAAACAGTAGTTAACGCGGTCAACGAATTTGCAGCCGAAGTTGGCACTGAGAAGTGGGACTGGGCGCCAGAAGCAGAAAACACTGCACTTAAAGATAAAGTTAAAGCACTAGCTGAAGCAGAAATGACTGCGGCTTACCAGATTTCTGACAAGTTGGAGCGTAAAGACGCGGTAACTGCAGCAACTGAAAAAGCTCTTGAAGCTATCCTTGCTGAAGACGAAGATCAAGACAAGAAAGAAGTTCTAGACCTTCTTCATGACCTTGAGTCTGACGTAGTACGTTCACGCATTCTATCTGGAGCGCCACGTATTGATGGTCGTGACCCAGCAATGATTCGTGCACTAGACGTAGCGACAGGTATTCTTCCGCGTACTCACGGTTCTGCACTATTCACTCGTGGTGAAACGCAGGCACTTGTAGCTGCTACGCTTGGTACAGAGCGTGACGCACAGATGATTGACGAGCTTCAAGGTAAGCGCGACAGCCGTTTCATGCTTCACTACAACTTCCCTCCATACTGTGTTGGTGAAACCGGTATGATTGGTTCGCCTAAGCGTCGTGAAATTGGTCACGGTCGTCTAGCGAAGCGTGGTATTCAAGCAGTAATGCCAAGTGAAGAAGAATTCCCGTATGTAGTTCGTGTGGTTTCTGAAATCACAGAATCAAACGGTTCTTCATCAATGGCCTCTGTTTGTGGTACTTCACTAGCGCTTATGGATGCAGGTGTACCAATTAAAGCGTCTGTTGCGGGTATCGCAATGGGTCTTGTTAAGAGCGACGACAATTTTGTTGTACTTTCAGACATCCTTGGTGACGAAGATCACCTTGGCGACATGGACTTCAAAGTAGCAGGTACTACCGAAGGTATTACTGCACTTCAAATGGACATCAAGATTGAAGGTATCACTAAAGAAATCATGCAAATTGCGCTTAAACAAGCAAAAGAAGCACGTTTGCACATTCTTAAGACCATGGACGAAGCCATTGGCGGTCACCGTGAAGAGCTAAGTGAATTTGCGCCACGCATCTACACAATGAAGATTGACCAAGACAAGATCCGTGACGTTATCGGTAAAGGCGGCGCGATGATCCGTCAAATTACTGAAGAGTCTGACACTAACATTGAGATTGAAGACGACGGTACTATCAAAATCTTCGCGACAGAGCGTGCGAAAGCAGACATCGCTATTAGCAAGATTGAGCAAGTAACGGCTGAAATTGAAGTCGGTAAGACTTACAACGGTAAGATTACACGTATTGTAGACTTCGGTGCGTTTGTAGAAGTACTTCCAGGTAAAGAGGGTCTTGTTCACATTTCACAAATCGCTCACGAGCGTGTGAACAAAGTAACTGACTACCTAGAAGAAGGCCAAATGGTTGACGTTAAGGTTATGGAAATTGATCGCCAAAACCGTGTACGTTTAAGCATTAAAGAGCTTCTAGAAAAGCCTGCGCCTAAGTCTGACGACGCAGAATAATGGCAATTAGGTTTTAAACCTAGTTAGTCACATATAAGTAAAAAGGGAGCTTGGCTCCCTTTTTTCGTTTTTGGGTTTAAAGAAATAATAACGGGTTGGGTTTTACCCGTTTACCCACACTTTTAAGCCATAACGAAAGCGCTTTTTAAGAGGTAATTAATAATGGATAAGCAAACGCAAACTGAAGTAGAAGCCGCGGTATTCCGCCGTTTAGTAGAGCACTTAGACGCGAACAAAGACGTTCAGAACATCGACCTGATGATTTTGGCGGATTTCTGCCGTAACTGCTTGGCAAAATGGTATTCTGCGGCTGCAAGCGAGCAGGGCGCCGATATAGACTACGAGGCTGCACGCGAAGTGGTATACAAAATGCCGTATTCAGAATGGAAAGAAAAGCACCAGCTTCCTGCCACTGACGAGCAGCTTGAAAAGCTTGCTGCTAGACAGAAAAAGTAACAGTTGCTATGTGTTTAAGAAGCCAGCGAAAGCTGGCTTTTTTGTGTTTGGCTGCGTGAAATACACCAAAATCACCTAAACACCGATTTGTTGTTTTTAATATATGAGCGAAAAACGACAACACGGTTTTTGCTTTATTTCTCTGTCGGTTGTGGTTTAAAGTAGTGAGCAATTAAATGAGCAAATACCCTAAAGTGGTGTGGATTAGCATGACGGTTTGGGGACGAGTAAGTTGTTAGCTGCAAATATGGAAACATTAATCTCAACAGTTGTTTTAATTTCTATTCCGTCTTTTTTTGCTGTGCGTCATTTCAACGAATATGGCACTTTTGACGACCCCAAGATTTGGGGGAGGGCTGAAAAAATAGCCTCTTTATTATTTGCGCTTTATTTGGGAATGATTTTAGTTTTGGGTAAATCAGGCATTTATTCCTTCTATGAACCAGTTTCGACTATTCGCGATCCCCGCTTTATGTTTTTCTTTTTGTTTCCAAGCATTGGCTTCGGTATTGCTATGTTTCCACGTGTAGCAGCAGAGTTCAGTCAAAACTACTTGCCTATGTTGCAATCTGATATGCTCAAGTACTTTAGTATTTACGGTTGGCTAATTATTGTCTGTTTAACATTAATAATTGCGGTTTAATCAGCATGTGCAGCTAACAAACAACTGTTGGCGCTCACTGCGTTCGCTGGGACACAAACACATGGGCTCCCTCGCTTCGCTCGTTATTTTAGCCCATGTATTTGTGCCCCAAAGTTGGGGCGTTATACACCACCCATTCTTTAGTAAAAGTCAGGCCGAAGTTCATTACTTTTTTACAACGGCTTTGGAGGTTCGTTTTGGTTTTCGGTCAGCATCGAAGGAAGCTTGAAAGCACCGCTTTTCAACTCAAGCAGCTCTCTTCTTTGGCAGCAAGTAAAAGCTAAAAACGTTGGTTGTTTTATTCAGTACTTTTACCCTATTTTCTTCAACATGCTGGCAGTTAACATACGGTTTGTGTATAACAAAAAAATTAAGTCGTGGGCTAAAGCCCACTGGGACGCTAACACGCAGGGCCGCTTCGCTATTATGCCCTACGCGTTATCGCCCCTTATTTAAAAGTTAGGTGCTTTGAGGTAAATGGATGGATCTATACATTGGCAAAGGAATAGACTCACTTTTATTCGGTATCACTGAAAACGAAGCTCAAAAACTTTTGGGGAGCCCAGATAAAAGTTACTTTACCGATAGTGGCTGTAAGCGTATTCAATACAACGAACTGGAAATTGAGTTGTCATTTGAACCAGACAGTGACAATCGACTTGGGTGGCTAGAAGTTCATAATAAAGAGGCCAAACTGTTTGGTAGTAGTCTCATCGGGCTAAGTGAAAAAACTGCTGTTGAACTTCTAAGTTCAATGCTTAACTCCAAACCAAAATATGATGATTTTGGTGGCTTTACGTCAATCAATTATGAAGATGAGTGGCTGGAGTTACAGGTTCAGTTTGGTATCGTTAAATGCATTAATTTTGGCGTTTTGTTTAGAGAAAACGGTGCTCCATCTTGGCCACGCACCTAACAATCGCATAAACTCGCTCGCAAGCTCGCTGGGACAAAAACACGTAGGCTCCCTTCGCTTCGCTCGGTATTATAGCCTACGTATTTTTGCCCGTTATGCGGGCCGTTAGGTGCTACAAGTGAAATGTCAGTGTCAAAGCATGGATATAAGAGTTATTGGTTGGAGAAATGATAGTTACTTCAATTCAATGCCTGAAATGCAAAGTTATGGGAATGGTTGGCAATCTATTCTCAAATGTTCAACTTGTTCTCAACATTGGTTAGTTGATCACTTCGACAAAGTACAGTCACTATTTGCTGTGAAAATTGACTCTCCAACTGATGTCAGCAAAGATCATCTATTGAGGAAACACGTAAGTGCGTTACTTAAAAAGTACAATGGTTATTCAACTAACAATTGTCAATTTGCTGACTGTAATGAATTGGCATTAAAAGGTAAGGCTTTTTGCCCTAGATGCTTGATTACAAAGCAAGGGGTCTATGAATAAGCTCGCACCTAACAAAAAAATTAAGTCACTCACTTCGTTCGCTGGGACGCATACACGTGGGCTGCTTCGCATTATAGCCCACATGTCTGCGCCCCTTATTTAAAAGTTAGAAGGCGTCAGCCTAAACTTCGTTTGGCTCTATAAATTTATCAGTGCAACTACCCTTACCTGTCTTCAATAGCATCGCTCTGGCTTTTGGTAGTTTTAATGTCGCCGCATTAAATTCAAAGGTTGCGCATTAGGCGCTTTAACACCAAGTTCTTATTTTCAGCCAGCAAGCGCCAATGCGTTTGTTAGTTCAAATGGCGGCTTGCTTCAGTTAAATCAAAAGCATCATCGCGCTGTCGTTTCTCTTGTTTGCGTTAACAATCAATCGTATGCTGGCTTCATTAGTTTTTAAAAAGGCCAACGGAACAGGTTCTGCTTCTAACAAAGCGCTAAAGTCGTTCCCTTCGGTCACTGGGACGCTTACACGCGGGGCCACTTCGTTATTATGCCCCACGTGCAATCGCCCCTTAGCTTAGCGTTAGGTAGCAAGATGGAATTTGAAACTTGGGAATCTCCTTTTGAAGAAGGAACTGCTTGGATCGTTGATGTATCGTGGAGTATCGATAAATGGTCACTGACAAAATCTTCTGGCGCAAAAGTTGAAATTCTCGGCAATCCCAAACATAAGCACATCGACTTGATCGCTCGTATTTTCCATGAAGAAACAGAAACGCTTTACGAGTTAGCCTTTGAAACGGTTAATGCATATCGTTTATTAGATGAGCATGGTCTTCTATATCTGTGGTCATCTGAACGCCCTAAAAAGAATACTTTTAAGCTAAAAGGTCACCCATGGCACGAAGAGAGTCCGCTTTCATTCGCTATGGGAAACAGTCAGGAGTGGTCACATATGCTGGTAACAAACGATGAATGCTTGGAAGTCATCTGTAGTGAAAGTCCCAAGATTACGAAAGTTGAAAATGTCCATTTTTCCAGCAATGCTACCTAACAAAAAAATTAAGTCACTCACTTCGTTCGCTGGGACGCATACACGCGGGGCGGCTTCGCCATTATGCCCCACATGCCTGCGCCCCTTATTTAAAAGTTATAAGCCAAAAGGAATTTGAATTTGCTCTTCGATTGGTTCAACTCTGAAAAGCCAAATGTATACTTAGGTTCATTGGCTGTAGTTAATGACAGCAACATATCTAAAATAGAGTCGTTCTTTTCTATAAGTGGAAATTCACTACAAGATCATATGCGTAAAAAACTCGAAGAGATTTTTTGCCTCCACAGTATTTCTAACATTAATGAACCGAAGAAATCTGACATTGGCTTGGATGTCGTTATAGTCACACTACACGGTGGCGAAGCTTTTACCGTTAATCTAGGAACTTCTGGCATACCAATATTTTGGCGTCCAAAAATTAAGTTAGTTTCGCGGCTATACAACATTAATCACGGTAAGACCGTAAAAACATTCAGTGTGTCTAAATCTGTAACATGGCATGAATTCATTGCAAAGCAATTTAGTCTCAGAGGGCTATTCCGCTGGGGACCTCTTTACCATAATGAGGACATGGAAATCTTGCTTTATCAGGCATGTCTTGAGTTAATAGATAAAATGCGTAAGGCTATTTAAACAGTGGCTTATAACAAACGACTATGGTGTCAACTTAAACATTAAGCCGCTTTTTCTTCCCACATAACGCCATTTCTAACCATTGAGTTTAGTATGACAACCATCTTCCTCACACAGGCAATGATGGCGACTTTCTTAGGCTTACCAGCGGCAACCAACCTCTCATAGGTGGCTTTAAACTTAGCGTTACACTGCATCGCCGACATCATGGCCATAAACAAAACCGTTCGGACTTGGTGACGTCCTCCTTGAGTCACTTGCTTACCTTTGTATCGGCCACTTTCTTTGTTCATGGGGGCTACGCCAACAAGGGCGGCTACCTGTTTGCTATTCATCAAACCAAGTTCTGGTAAATAGCTGATGAGGGCCGCAGCCGACACCTTGCCAATGCCCGGCATACTTTGAACCAGTTCACTTTTTGCCTGGTATTCTGGGCAGCTTTGAATTAAATCGGCTAATTCGTCGTCCATCTTTTGAATTTGCTTTTTTAACACGGTGAGCATTGCCTTTATACTTGATTGAACAGTTTTTGGCATAATTTGAAGGCGGTTTTTCTCACGGGTCTGCATCTCTAAAAGCTGATTTCTGCGGGCTACCGCGTCAGCCATCTTCTGAATGTTCTCGGGTTTTAGTGTCGACAAGGCAGGTTGAATTACCTCACTAAAATGCGCTATCAACGCCGCATCAAGTTTGTCCGTTTTAGCTTTACGGCCAATCGCACCAGCGAAGCGTTTAACATGAACAGGATTGACGACACTAAAAGGTAATGCTGCTTTCGCGCAAGCAGATACAAACGCCATTTCATAGCGGCCTGTCGCTTCAATAACAATGCGCTCAACCGTTAATTGCCTTAACCTTTTTAACGCTTCACCTATCCCTTTCTTGTCGTTGCTTACTTTTAAATATTCCTCCAACGGACGAATATGTATATCGAGACAATCTTTGCCTACATCTACACCCACGTTTATGTTTTGCACTACTGATTTTTTCATAATAAGCTAACTCTGGTTTGCTAAATGCGAGCTCGGGGCCCAGTCGACTATTCGAGTATGTTGCTTGGAGCACTGCGTGGTGTTCATGTTTGTTATCGGTCTCTCAATTGAGGAGCCTGCACTAAATCGAACTGCCACACAGCCAACTTTGGTTGCAGCCAAAGTCTGGGCCTCACTTTACCCATCTTTGAAAAGGAAATGTGGTGTATTTAGGGAAAAATTATCCATACAAACCACTGTAGCTATTCGCAGGCTCGGTGTGACAGTAACACGTGGGCTCTGTCGCTTCGCTTGGATTTTAGCCCATGCGTTACTGCCCCTTATGTGGGTAAGACCAACTTCGAGGATAGATATGAGAAGGTTTATACTTCTAACGTTAATAGCATTATCAATGAGGTCGTTTGCAACAGAACAAATTCCCGAGCTATTCGTTATAAACGGTCAGGAGTACGAGATTAACTCCTATCCACTTGAAGCCCTATACGGATATGAAGAAATAATCCTAATGCTAGATAACAATATGCGTTGCAGTGCGAACTGGAGAGGCTACAGGGGAGTTTGGGAGTTAGTTGACAAAGAATTAACATTAAATTCATTGGTGAATGGTGCATGTGATGCAAATGCGCCTTCAGTGAACCCTGAGTACTTTTTTGGAGAAAAATCATTCCCAGTTAAGTTCGTCTGGTTCAGCGGCAAAATTGAAGTTAGAACATCAGAACGAATTCCTATTTCAAAAATAAACTCCGAATCTGGAAAACAAGCTCACGGCGAAAAATACCAAGCTACTGTATATGTGTTTGTCTCCGGCGAGCTTATTTCAAATTCAGAAGAAGAGATTGAGCATTGGTGGTATTGAAGCATAGCAAGGCGCTTAACACGTGTGCCACTGGGTGCCACGCTGTCACAGTAACGCAGCGGCGCATCGCGATTATGCAGCTACGTCACTGTCGTTAGCTTAGCGTAAGGCATCGTTTTGAAATCACTTATCCTTTTCTTTCCTATTTTACTCGCTGGTTGCGATAAGCAAGTCTTACCTTCGGGTTCATATGAGTTAAACTTTGTATCTTCTGTTTGGAAAAAATCAGAATCTGCCAAATGGAGAGAAGGAGAAGATTCAGTCAGACAACAGATGCTTGGAAGCCTAATAAATGAAAATCTCGCCGGCAAAAGCAGAGAGCAAATAATTAATTTGCTAGGTTCGCCCTCTACAAAAATGGACCCTGACGGAGAAGGTCCGAGTTTGTCCTACCCAACGGGCCCGCAAAGAGAAAGTTACTTTGCTGTTGACTACGAATGGTTAATAATTCAATTTGATTCTAAAAATAACTATAAAAGCTATTATCTGGCATCTGATTAAGATGTCGAACGATATGCTTGAGTCGCAAACCGTTGGTGCAACCTGCTTGGACACAAGCATGCAGGCTGCTTCGCATTTTAGCCTACATGTTTCTGCCCCTGTTATTGGAAAGTTATATGCCTATGCAAAGATTACTTCTTCTATTTATCTTGGCGTGCTCGTCGTACTTTACACAAGCAGATCAAGTTATCTATGAGCTTGGTTCTTATCGGGATAAATCGCTACTTACTTATTCTGAAAGCTCGCTAAAACTCACTACTATCAAAGATGGAAGTGAATCAGTTCTTTGTTCTAGTGTAATTTCAGAAGATACGCTTGCTCACTCATTAGAGTTTTTCAAAGAGGCGGGTATCATTAGCTGGGAACCAACGTATTTTTCGGAAAGTAAAATGGATGGCGTAGTATTTAAACTATCGGTCGAAATTAATAACGTTAGTATTTCAAGTATGGGGCATTTAGACAGTGCCCCAAAAAAACACTGGCAACTAATGCGGTATTTTAATCAATTATTGGTTGTAAATAGCTGCTCAAAAAGCATATAACAATCAAATTAAGTCGTGTGCCAGAGCGCACTGGGTCACAATTACGCGGGCGGCTTCGCAATTTTCGCCCTCGTGTCTGCGCCCCTTAACTTGACGTTAGCCGCCAAATCAATTGATAAGGAAATTCTATGCATATTATTTTAGGAGTTTTAGGTGTCGTCGTTACGATTCTCGTGTTGCTTAATCGACTTCAAGAGGGTGGTATCGATATTGGTTGGCTAAATCCATTCAGTTGGCATCGTAGAATAAAGTTCAGGCTGCAATACGAAACCCCTCCTGCTTACTCACTTGATTCCCCAATGGATGTGGTAGCATTATTTATGCTCGCTATTGCCAAAAGCGACGGAGAACTCACAAAGGAGCAGAAAGAAACGCTCCTCGGGTTATTTCAATCAGATTTTAAGTTGTCCGCGTCTGAAGCTAAGAACTTACTCGGTTCAAGTTCGCATATATTAGGAAATGGACAAGATGTAAGAGCTAATCCAAAATCCGTTTTAGCTAAAAGCATCGACTCGTTTACTGACGCGCAAATTTTCTCAACAAAATCACTTTTGGAACAAGCTGCAAGAATAGAAGGTGAACCTTCAAATGAACAAACTAAACTCTTAAATTCAATCATCGCAGCGCTGCCTTCTTCGAGTAAACAAGAGTGGTAGCGTTCTACATTGGGCTATGTCAGTCCATATGAATACGAAACGGCGTACGCTTAACATGAATATCCGCTTTTAGTGGGGAAGACCAATTTCTCGAAAAGTATGCGTAAAATTTTAGTTGGGATTTTATTATCAATAAGCTGGAATGCTATGGCTTCTTATAGTCTATATATTGAGCGCGATAACCCGATTTCTGTAAGAGAATGGTTAACGATTTGCGAAAGCGATTCTTCATTAACTGTGCAGCACGCTGCTAAAGTAATGAACCCGGAAACGGGTGAAACCATTGAAATCCAAACTCCAAATGGTTGCGTTTGGACTAGTCCAATTTTACGCAGAAAATATTATTTCACATTCTCAAATGGCAGCATTACTTCCGGTAGCAACAAGGCCCAAATAAGGAAAGCCAAAAAGTTAGCTAAATTACTTGGGGCCAGACTTGTAGGGGATGAGGGTGAGGAGTATTAGAAACATAACAAGCCAAGCAAGAGGGACAATTACATGTGGGCTCCCGTCGCTTCGCTCCGTATTTTAGCCCACAAGTAATTGCCCCTTCTTGGGGTGTTAGGCTTCTAAAGAACATGAAAAAATCATTTCTATTTTTCACATTAATATTTTTGCAAATTTCCGGCTGTGACAGTTCTAGCAAATATTTTGATGTACGTGAAGGCGAGGATATCAGCACCAATATATCACCGAACGAGAATTACAATGCATTAATTAGAAAGGTAGATATAAGCGGTTCCGTTATGGTTTCTCAACCGTACCAAGTTATCGTCGAAGATAAATTTGGGAATAGTCAGGTTATACTCTTAGCTGACAAAACGCCGGGCGTAACTATTAAGTGGGTAGACCTCAAAACTTTAAGTATTTGCTATGAAAAAGAAACCAAAATTAGAGAATTTCGGAATTCATTTGGCTTTTATCGTGAAAATGCTCCCTATGTCGAGGGCGAGGTTATCCTGAATAGAAAAGAGCTCTTCGAGGAATGCAGTGAAGCCTAACAAAGCGCTGTTGGCGTTCGATTTCGCTCACTGGGACGCATACACGTGGGCTGCTTCGCATTATAGCCCACGCGCCTGCGCCCCTTATTTAAAAGTTATATTGCATAGAATGAACAGACTCCAAGCACTAAATGAAATCATCAATTTTGGCTCGAATTTAGAGCTTGCTGCAATTAAGATCCATGAGTTTCCCTTTGATACAGATGAAGAACTAATAACAATCAATCGGCACCATGTAGAAAAAGTCCTGAAAATGTTTATCAGTGGCGAAATATCTGATGAACAAGTAGAACAGTGGGCAAATTTCATTGAAGGACGCGAGGATTTAGATTACGACGTATTCGGAAACCTAATATATATCCTTGCAAACCCTGTCTTAGAAGGTAAGTTAAGTATCAGTAAAGCAAGGAAGTTTTTAGATGCAATATAACAAACCGCTGTAGACGCAAGCGGTGCATGTTGGGACAAAAACACGTGGGCTGTCCTTGCTTCGCTCGTTTTTATAGCCCACTTATTTTTGCCCCTAAGCGGGGTGTTAAGAGCAAAGCATGGACAAAGCCAAAATCAAAAAAACAGCTAGTACAATCTCTTTGGTGTTATTTTGTGTGCTACTAAACTGGTATCTAACGGGGAGCAGGAAAGCACTAGAATATAAAGACTATATAGAAATAGTTGAGGCAATAGGAAAGGCTAGTTTTGAGAGTAATTGTATTATAGATCTAAAAATCAAAACTGAAAGGCCATGGGGTTGGACTCCTACGAGTACTGAACTGTCAATTGTGAAGGATGGAGTTACTGTAACTACTTCTACAAGTAAATATTTCAAATCTGATCGAATTGAGCAATCACATGGAACATTCTATCACTACTTCGATTGGTCCAAAGATACTAGTAGAGGCCTAGTGGCTTCATATTTAGAGTTAGAGATCTCCCGAGATAATAAGCTAAATTGGATAAAGGTCGGCGAGTGTATGCCAATTAACAGAAATGAGTATTTTCCTAAAACCTATAAAGGTTGTAAGAATATAGAGCACCGTGCGGTAAAGTGCTCTTAACAAAGCCATCAAAAAATGCGTTTTCAACGCTGGACTCGCAACAAGTTGCTCGCCTTTTATGGCGGCGTTAGGGCTCCCGAGAAATGAGCATGAATAAACTGAAAAGCAAGAATACTGAATACTTAAGCTCAATTGGCATTGAAGTGCCTGAGCATTTACCTCAGATCGAAAGCCTAGATGAGGTAAATCCTAGAACAGCTCAGGATATCGCTGGCAGATTATGCGCCTTGGCATACGTTATTGGTTTGGGATTCGACGCAAATGGCAAGGAGCTACTCAAGCAACTTAATAAATACGATTTGATGCCTTATGTCAGCGGGTATGAGAATGGCTTGCTTAACCAAGACATAATCGGAGACCAAGATAAAATAAATATGTCGTGGTTAACCGAATGTGCTCAGGCGTTAGCTTGGTGCATTGGTTTAGTGGGGCTGGATCACTTTAGGCATTGTGATAATGATCTGGCCCACAAGATACCTTTTAAAGCTGACCCTAAAGATTTCATTCAAAAGGCCAAGCTTCGCCCGATTTGCGAGATCCAAGAACAGTCCGACCTTTTGTATAGAATGCACTGGTATGCAAGAAACTGTGGTTTAACTGGGCAAGAATGCGAGTTAAGCGAGGGTATTGTTTCAGAGCGTAGAAAAGCAATTGATTGGGCGTATGGTGTAGAGGAGGACTGGGATACAGTACCAATGGATACCTAGCCCTAACAATTGGCGCAACGCAGCTGTCTCCCATGACGCATGAGTAAGGATTCATCGTAGTGCGACTATTTATTTTTATATTATTAACGTTTTTTTCTAACATTTCCTATTCAGAGATAAGCATGGAACAATCGTCAGATTCATGGATTATGATAGAAGTTGATGACTTCTTCTTGTCATCTAGTGAATTAGAAATCGAAGAAAAAGTTATTGAATTAGTAGAGTCGAATAATCTAGGAGAATTCGACGGGCATTCTAGTGGTCAGTATCAGTTTGATATGAACTTATACGATGTACCGGTTTTCGAAGAAGCTAAAACTCAAATCTCAAGAATGCTTAAAGCTGAATACCCGAAGTTGAATTTCATAATATCTGATGAATACGAAACAATATTTGATAGTGTAGAGTAAAATGCCTAACAAACAGCACTACGCGCAGCAGCATAGCTACTTGGACCTCCGTTACGCAGCAGTTTCACTTCCGCTCGACTCCTCCGGCCCGTGAGCTCAGCGTTAGTTGCCTAAGAAAAACCAAAGGAAGAGCATGAAACAACAAAACCGAGTTCAACTAAGCTTTACTTCTATACTAAAAATCTTTGGTATTTATGCACTTGCTCTCAACGTGTTTTTCACAATCATGTTTTTACTGTTCTTTCTTATGGGTATAGAAACACCAACTCCTTCAAATTTCATAGTTTCGATGATTGTTAGCCCATTCTTATTTGTTCTCTTTGCCGTGTTTGGATATCCATTCTTTGCCTTATTCAATCGTGTTCGTGGTGGACTACTATTAAAAGTTGTTCGAGGTAGTGTTAAGAATGTCAACTAACAAGGCGTTTAAGGCGCTCACTTCGTTAGCTGAGGCGCAAGCACATTGGGCCGCTTCGCTATTATGCCCTACGTGCTTGCGCCCCAAAGCTTAGCGTTAGGCACAGGAATAAATATGAATCCCATACAGCAAGCATTTAATTACGATAAGATTGCAGAGCATTGGAATAGCGATCGCTTTAATAGAGAAAATGGTAATTCAGAGCATAAAAGAGCGCTTAACTTTGCTCCGAAGACTGGGAAAGCTATTGATGTAGGTTGCGGCAGCAGCGGACGTATAATCGATTTATTATTAAAGTATGGATATGATGTTGAGGGGCTGGACCTTTCAACCGAAATGCTAAGGCTTGCAAAAATAAGGCATCCTAAAGTCGTATTCCATCACGCAGATATTTGCAACTGGGTTCCAAGTAAAAAATATGCGTTCATATCGGCCTGGGATAGTATTTGGCATGTTCCCCTCGAAAACCAAGAAAGTGTAATTGGTAAACTCCTAGAGCATCTGGAAGTGAATGGTGTAATAATTTTTACAAGTGGGGCGGTCGATGAAAAGGGGGATGGTAGCAACCCATTTTTGGGCCAAGACTTATACCATGCAGCTCTTGGTATTCCAGCAATTTTAAAGTTATTGGAAAGTCACAATTGCGTGTGTCGGCACTTGGAAAACGATGACTTTCCAAACAAACATTTATACGTGGTCGCACAAAAACGTGCCTAACAAAACACGGTTGGCACTCCCCTCGGTCCCAAAGCTTAGCGTTATGAACAGGACTTAAGGGAAATAAGGAAATTCATATGAGTAAGTGGGAAACAATTGGAATATGGGTCATGATAGTTGTTGCCACAGTTGTTATAGCTAGGGCCATATTTACTTTAGGCTCAATAATGGGGAGCGTTTTTATTGAGGGTTCTGCTGAATTCTCGTTTCTTCAATTTGGAATTATCGGTGGTGGCATTGCTTCTACCTTTTTACTCGTTCGCAACGCAAATCAACTAAAAAACAGTGCTGACCATGCACGGCCATAACAAGCTGCTTCGCGTTTAAGCCCACATGCCCGCGCCCTTTACTTAAAAGTTAGCGACAAGGAGAAGTTATTGAGCAAGCCGAATTTCTCAAGCTATTCAATTGAAGAATTGCTGGACTGTAAACAGAATATTGATAAAGATAGGTATCCTGGACGCTATAAAGAAATTCTTGATTTAATTGCCCTACGTACCCAAGACCCCAACATTAAACGCTCTCACGATGAGATTGTTTTCATAGAGTTTTGTGAAGCACTTAGAGATGACTTAAGAATTACATTAGACGATAACTTTTGGCCCATCCTTAAGTTATTTTCAAAGCGATTGAGAGATAGCGTACCAAGTACCTTTCAAGAACAAGTTTGTCCAGTATGCTCAGGGGATTTACACATTACTCAACGGTTTAGCGCTTGGGATGTTGAGTGCCAAACCTGCGATATGGTTTATTCTGTAGTTGAAAGATATTCGTCATTTTAAGCTTTGCAGATAACAAGCTACTAAGAGCGCTCGCGCTGCGTGCTGGGAAGTTAGGGGATAAAGGAATATGAGCTTCGAAAGATTTCATCAACATCGACATATCGTAGGTGGGAATTCAGTTTGCTTTTCCTACGACCGTTTTAAGACTAAATTTGAAGTCAAGGTGGGAGACTCTATTACTTATTCAAAGTACTTGTTATTCTGGCCTAAGCATAAAGCAACTGTCCAAATCGGATCTAGTTCATATGGCCTCTGCGTGTACTCGTTTTTAATATGGAGATCATATTTAAAAAAAGACAATTCAGTGGTTGTAAAAGAGCTACTTCCAAAACGTCGTAGACGCTCGCTAATACTCTTCGGCTATGGTGTTTTTATTGGTTTACTTCGGGCTGCATTTGTTGTTTTTAAACCGTAGAATCTAACAAAAAACTGTAGTCGTTCGCTAGCGCTCAACGGGACAATAACACGTAGGCTCAGTCGCTTCGCTCCCATTTAAGCCTACGTGTTATTGCCGCTTATTTGTGAGTTAACTCAACAGTATGTTCCGACACATTTCAACCTATAAGGATATTAAAATGAATAAAATGATCGGGTTAAGCCTACTTACAATAGGCTGTTTTATTTCAACAACATCTTTGGCTAACCAGCTATCTTCTGATTTTCTAAAAAATGAAATTGAATTAGCCCACACTCAATACCTGAACGGCTCACCTGAAAGTGGGCTTTACGCACTTCAAGCCTTAGCAAGAATGCTTGAGTCAGATGATTCTAGTTCCAGTCTAGGCCCAAATAATTTGTCATTTACTTACCTAAGAATAGGTTTGCTATACGAACAGGCAGGTAGCCAAGCTAAAGCAAACGCGTATTTCAACAAAGCGTTAAGTGCTTATATCGGTGAAGATATTGAAATTGCTCACTTGAAAGAAGCTGTTTCCAAATTAGACGAAAAGCGCAGCTAACAAGTTTCTCTAGTTCGTTCGCAAACTCACCGGGTTAATTAACAGTGGGCTAGGTGCTTCGCACAAGTATATCCAACTGCAATTTGCCCCCTTGATATAACTTATTAACACCGATGATGGCTCATGAGGAAGCTTTATGAATGAAGCAGAGATTAAGATTATGGAAAACATTTCAACGTACGGTTGCCATGTCACCTCTGTGTTTGACCCTAAACAACAAGATCCTAATTTCACATATACTACCGGTATAAATAGGCAGGAAAGTCGTCCAGAATTGATCATTGTTGGACTAAGAAGTGAATTATCTTCGTTGATAGCAAATGAATATAATCGTCGTATCCAAGAAGGTGAAGTTTTAATGGAAGATGGTTTTTATGAAGGGTTTCTCGATGGGTTTGAAGTTTGCTTTAAACCTGTAGCAAATAGATTTAAAGAAGAGTTTATGCTTTCTTGCAATTGGTTATATGAGGGAACCACTTACCCAGCGCTGCAGCTAGTCTATCCCACAGTAGATGGCATCTGGCCATGGGAAGCAAAAGCATCAGATAGCTTCAAACTATTACAACCAAGTTTTCAGGAAACGTCGGCATGGTAAGCTCCAACAAAGCGCCGGTAGCGTCAATGAATATTTAAATGGTGTTTTAATTTTGAACAACTCACAAAACTTCACAGGTCCTTGGTCCCTTTCACCAAAAAGTACGGTTGTTATTCAGGCAAACAAGTTATGAAGAAAATATCAACATCTCCATTCTTTTTCAAAACACTCTTTCCCACATTTTGGTTCGGTTTTCTAGCCATATTTTTTGTAATTGGCGTTTCGTTTGGCGCATATGAGCAGTCCATAATGTTTTTAATCATGCCAATAATAATGATTGTTTTTGGTTTCTTCTTATTCAAAAACTTCGCATGGGATTTGGCCGATGAGGTTTTGGATAATGGAAATGAATTATTGGTTACCCGAAACAATCAGAATATTCGGATTGAATTAAAAGATATAGTAAACATAAATCATCAAAAATCATCGCCGGAACGAGTTGTTTTAACAATACGAAACAAAGATATTTGGGGTGGGGAAATAGCTTTTATTCCGCCGTTTAGGTTTAACGTGTTATCAAAGAATAAGTATGTAGAGGACTTAATTGGGCGAGTGGACAAAGCAAGGAACACCTGACAAAACGTTGTGTTACTCGCTGGGGATTAAACACGTCGGTGGCTTCGGCGTTAGTGCAGTATTATTTGCGCTGCATATTTATAGTTTTAATCCTTATTGTCGCGCGCTTTTGTGCTCTATTAAAAATCAAGGAAAATAGATGAATAAAATTATATGCGGATTACTATTTTTGATATTGGCAGGCCACAGTAATAGTTGGGCGCTATCAGCGTTACCCATTGCACAAGAACTGGCGATTGATAGTACTGTGCTTGGTGAAAAGCGTGATTTAGTTATTTACTTGCCTGCTGGGTATAAATCTAGTCAGGCTCATTATCCGGTTTTGTATCTCACCGATGGTGATATTCAGGGGCCTCATACCGCTGGCACAATAGATTATCTGGCTAAGTTTGAGCAGATGCCGCAAATGATTGTCGTCGGTATTGTAAACCCAACAAAAACACGTGTTAGAGATTTAACAATTACCCCTCTAGAGAAGCTAATGCCAAATCAACATGAAAATGCGGATAGATTTTTAGATTTTGTTGAGAATGAAGTTATTCCCCTTGTGAAAAAGCGCTACCGAACTCTGGACTATCAAGTTCTATCTGGAACGTCGCATGGAGGGCAGTTTGCTATTAATGCCATGGTTAGGCGCCCAAACTTGTTTGAGGGAATCATCGCCATCAGCCCGTCGTTATATTGGAACAACAAGCAACTGTTGGTATTAGCCAAGCAGGCTTTAGAAAGTAAACAGTTACAAGGGCATTTGTATGTGTCTATTGCTAACGAAGAGCCAACTATGACAGACGCGTATCAAGAATTTCTAGATTTGCTTTCTGGGTATTCAGTTAACGGACTAGTGGTCAAGTCTGAGACCTTTAGTAATGAAACACACAACACAACTGTGCTTCAAGGGCAGTATGCTGGTTTGAAAAACTTGTTTTCCGAATGGCCTATTCCAGAAGGTGAACCTAAAACTTTAGGTGACTTGCAGGCGAAATTTGCCAGTCGCTCGGCTTTACTTAATACAGAAATGAAAATTCCGGAAGATAAAGCAAACGGATACGCACAGTGGTTACAATATTTGAATCGTCAAGATGACGCGCTTGATCTACTCAAATGGAATCGAGAAAATTATCCTCAATCTTTAAGTGCTCATTCCGCATTAATCAAAGCATATGTGAATTTCAATATGGCAGAAGAAGCACAGTCAGCGCTTCAATACGCACTGAAGTCAATTGACAAGCTTACCCCACAACAAAAAACACAGCTAAATAGCTTGTTTATATAGCTACCACATACGCTAAAAGTAACAGCAAGCGAAATTAAAAAAAAGGCGGGGAAACACACATGGAAGTAACCAAGGCAAGTCTGCAACGAGCAGTATCAAGCGGCATAATTTCTCAACATCAAGCAGAGTCTCTTCACCACTTTTTTCAAGCCGACATCGCTCAAACACCTAAATTTAGTTTTACTCATATTCTTTATTATCTCGGTGGGCTCATTGCGATAGGGGCTATGACATTATTTATGACATTGGGATGGGAAGAGTTTGGTGGTGCGGGTATCGTGTTGATTGCTTGTATTTATGCAATTGTGGGTATCATGCTAGCCAATAGAATGGCTAACAAAAACTTACCGATCCCCGCAGGAATTTGTGCCACGTTTGTTATATGCATTACACCCATTGCAACCTACGGCATTCAGCAATGGCTGGGTGTGTGGCCTGAAGAGGAGGTGGTGTATAAGCAATATCATTTATATGTGAAGTGGCATTGGTTGTACATAGAACTTGCAACATTGGTGGTTGGTATAGTGCTGGCGTGGTTGTATCGTTACCCCTTCATGGTAATGCCTATTGCAGTAACGTTGTGGTATCTCACAATGGACTTAACGTCAGTGTTAGAACCGAACGGCTACACGTGGGAGCTTCGCTCACTTGTCTCTATGTATTTGGGCTTGCTAATGACGCTACTTGCGTTTTGGACTGATATACGTTCTAGAACATCAGCTGATTATGCATTCTGGCTTTATCTATTTGGGGTTATCGCGTTTTGGGGCGGGCTCTCTAGCCAAGACTCAGACAGTGAATGGTCAAAGTTCATGTATTTCACTATCAACATGGTAATGATAGGTGTTGGCGCGTTATTAGTGCGGCGAGTATTTGTTATCTTCGGCGGTATTGGATGCTGTATTTATCTGGGTCACTTAGCTTCAAATGTATTTAAGGACAGTTGGTTGTTTCCATTTGCACTTACCGCGATAGGGCTATTAGTCGTATACCTGGGCATTCTGTGGCAAAAGCATGAGTCTGTTATTACGCGAAAAGCGAGGTCAATTATGCCAACAGCGTTACGTGAATTGCTGGATGCCAAACAATAGTGTTCGAATGATTGTGCTTTCTTTATATAAATCAAAATGTGGGGCGGTAAATGTTAACACTGCGTAAGGTGAATGAAGACGATGTGTCGTTCCTGGTTGAACTTCGGCTGTCTACTATGGATGAACACATGATTAATGCTGGCTTAGTGCTATCTGTCGATGAGCACAAAGAGCGCGTACTTTATCAATATGAGCGTTTCCATTTAGTGCTTGATAACAAGAGTGTCATTGGCGCTGTGAAGTTTGAAGATACAGACTTGTGTCTTTACATACATCAGATACAAGTTATGCCAACGCAGCAAGGCAAAGGCTATGGAAGACAAATAATTAGCCAATTGATACAAGGGACCGTGCACGATACCGTAGAACTTAAAGTGCTTAAACAAAACCCCGCATTTAGACTCTATACTGCCATCGGTTTTGAAGTAATAGGCGAGGACGAATTTGAATATCATTTACGCAAAGAATTGATGATATAGATGGATATTGTAATTGTTAGTGATATTTTCGGGAAAACACCTGCGCTTGAAGTACTGGGGGCATCACTTGATGGCAATGTGTTTATTATCGACCCTTATGACGGCATGAACATGCAGTTTGTGAGTGAATCAGAGGCGTACGACCATTTTACTCAAAACGTGTCTCTAGATAGCTATCAGGAACTAGTGAGTTCTTTCGTGAACAATCTCTCAGCCCCCGTCGTCGTAATTGGTTTTAGCGCTGGAGCATCAGCTGCGTGGTTGGCGTCTGCTAGTTTCGGGCAACATGTTGTTTGTGTTTACGGTGTGTATAGTTCGCAAATAAGGCATCATTTGTGGGTAACGCCAGTGGTGCCAACGTATTTAGTGTTTCCCAAACAGGAGAAACACTTCAACGTAAACACGGTAATGAATGAACTTGAAGGCAAACCAAATATAACGCTTATTCACACAACCTATCTTCACGGTTTTATGAACAAGTTGTCAGTAAATTTCAATCAGCAAGGTTACGATTGGTTCAAAGGGCTTATAAACCATCATTTAGCAGAATTAAGATCATTGTAGATGGTTAAGCACATAAATGTAGTGGAGCAATAGGTTGCAGTAAGTCGTACTTAAGTGATCGGTATTAAATACTTTGATGGTATAAATCACAGTGGTATGGATGTATTTATGTGCAACGCAACGTAAAGGACTTAATATGAATTTCTTATTTAATGTTTTGATGTGGGTCGGCGTGGTGATTTTCGTTATTTTTATCGTGGGTTTCATGGCCGCAGCCAAAATGAATAGGCGACAAGACAGCGCGCGCGACAAAAAATAAATTTTTCATTTTATTTCACCCCTTTTGTATTTTTCCCTCGTTAAGTAGAAAAACGGGAGAAAAAACATGCAAACCATATCAATTACAAACCCGCTACTTCACAGCCAATCGTCATCGCAGTGGTTAACGCCAGTAAAAAAAGCAGGGAAGGCCACCTTGTTGCTGGGGGCTGGTGCCATAGTAACTTCAAGTTTGTTTGTTATGATGGCAGAACTGATAAAGCAGGACCAAGTTCAGGTTACTAGCACGCCAGTAGTTACAATAGACCCAATTATTTACCAAGGTGAAGAAGAGAAAACCATTGTAAGGCCCAAGATAAAGCCAATTGAAAAGGTGATTAAGACGCCGCCGACAAAGGTTGAGCCGCTTGAGCCGAACAATAATAGTACGGGAAATGAATACACGTTTAATACAACCGTACCTTCAAACGAATTAAATGTAGAGATTAATCTGAACTCAACCCAAGGCGATATGCAAGCAACGCCACAATTTAGAGTAGACCCAACATATCCAGTGGAAGCAAGCAGAGACGGTATAGAAGGGTGGGTTAAACTAGGGTTCAGTGTTACTGCTAGTGGCTCAGTGACTGACATTAGCATTATTGATTCAAAGCCTTCGAATGTGTTCAACCGAGCAGCCCGCAGAGCATTGAAAAAGTGGAAGTACAAGCCGCAAATAGTGGATGGCAAGCCTGTTGCTCAAACTAACATGGTAGTAGTATTAGATTTCAAGCTAGAACAATAAGGAATAGCCTATGAGTATAGGCGCAAGCTTACAGGGTATTTTTCGACGTTCAGTAAGAAGCGTTAATAACAAAGAAAAAAGCGCATCGAATAACGTAGTTAATGTCGATTGTAGTAGTGAACAAAATCAAATTGGTTTAAGCGAGCGTCTTATGCTTCAGTATCGCGATACGGCGAGTGATCAGGCGCTCTCCTCACTGTTTGATTTGCACAGCACAAAGCTGTATTACTTTTTAATGGTAATGTCAGATAAACAAACTGCTGAAGATATCGCGCAGCGAACCTGGATATTGGTTATCGAGAAAAGAGCCAGTTTTACTCATGCAAATAATTTTCAGGCATGGTTGTTTACTATAGGACGCAGAGCGCTTATTGACGAGTTTAGACGTACTTCAAAAATGACTTATGACAGTGAAGCAATAGATAATACCGCTACCTGTGATAATTCCAGTCAGCAACGAGACTATGATGAAGAGGATTTGGGGCGTTTGTTGTGCCAGTTACCGTACAAGCAAAAAGAAGTGCTTTCACTTCAGCTTGAAGGGTTCTCGTTAATGCAAATTAGCGAAATTTGTCGAGTGCCACAGGAAACGGTAAAAACGCGACTGCGCTATGCCCGTGATAACCTTAAATCATTAGTGGAGCGTGCATAATATGTCTATGTCAGATAAAGAGCTGCAAGACGCCTACAAGCAAAGCCAGCAGCGTCATGCGTTAAATAGCGATATGAAACAGCGTATTTTACAGCATAACGCTTTACACAAAACCCAAAGCGATTGGGGCATAAGCATCGAGAAATTTATAGCGTTGTTTGACTCGTCTGCGTTTAAGTTTAGTGCCGTTGCTTTTGCACTGATCGTTATGTTTGGCGTTTACAACGTAGGTAAATGGCAAACACAGCGCTTGGATACGCAAGGCACAGGAGACTTGGTGGTAAGTATTGTCAATTACCACGGGTTTGAGGGAGAGGGAGCGCAATACCGCACTGATAAGCATCGCGCTAAGTTTAATACCTACACCCAGAACTACTACGCCAGCCGCAGTTTGGCGCAAGCGGTAAGCGTGCAAGGTGCAACACTTTATGCCGATGATGGCAATTGGTTACTGATAAATTGTAAAGATGAGCAGGTGGTTGTTTCCGAAGGTCTTTTGGCGTCATTAAATACGCTAAAACGTATTGAAGGGGATATTAAAATTGGAACGCAAGTCGCTTTAGCGTTTGACGCTCAAGGCAAAATACTGGGTATTCGCCCGGCAACTAAGTCATTGATGTGTTGAAGATAAGGAAAGGAAAAACAAGGTGATAGCAAATATCACCTTGTTTCTCTTAAGCTAAGACCGTATTTGGCTAAGGCTGTATTTGGTCAACCGCTTTTTTTAAATTCGCGACTTGTTGGGCTACAGCCTTTTTGTTTAAGAAGTAACTTGTTAACTGCTGGCGCTTTCGATGCCAAAAGCGGCCAGATTTTTCTACCTTTCTATCAGCTATAGTGCTTTGATACGACAAGTCTTGTGCTACCGGATAGGGAAGTAGCGACAATACATTGACTCCGGTCTCCCAAAAATGCTGTATATCAACGTCAACCGGTCTACCGAAAGACTCAGATGACTGCAGCAATTTTTTGGCTGCCTCTTTTGTAATAGCAGATGCAGCGCAACCCGTCATTGGCTTAGTGTGAACCGTTAGGTTAAATTCATGACTAACCTTGACACTAAAGGCTTCTTTTCGTTGACGATCTTTATAAGCTGATAATTTTATGACGTCCCAATCAATGGGTAAATTATTAAGTGTGTCTATAGCAAGGTTTAAGTCACCAACCAGTTTAATGTCATCTTCTAACACAATGCCATAAGGTGCATCGCCCGACGCAATTTTCTCCCACGCTTTACGGTGACTTAAATAGCAGCCTATCTCGCAATCAGACAGTGCATGATGGTACTGCTCGTGGTTTAACGGTGTACTGTAATGTTTTTGCTTTGCCGCTTCAGATAGATCACTACCATACACTGCTGAAAGTCGCGTAAGTGTAAGATTTTGTTCGTTTAATCGACTTGTGCAGTTGTTTAAACGTTCTGTGCATTTATCCAAATTGATAAGGTAAATTGGCGGTTGTGAATTGGTTTCACTCATATGAGTTCCGTTTTTATTATTGTAATACTCAAAGTTATCGTTCATGGAAAAGTGTTCTGCGCTGCTTTTGCCGATGTACTACTTTTCTAAATCATGGGCTCTAAATGCATTGGGCAGTAGTTCCCCAATGGTGGTTTCGTGAACTTCACCACTTTGAGTAACCATGGTTACTTGCGTTTCATCGGGGGCAAATTCTGCTATTTTTTGTCGGCAACCACCACAAGGAAAGCAAAAATCTTCATTTGGGCTTGCAATTACAATGTGACTAATGCGTTTGTGACCATTGCTAACCATATTTCCAATAGCTGTTGCTTCGGCACACTGACCTAATGGGAACGCTGCGCTTTCTACATTACAGCCGGAAAAAACGTCGCCCGTTGGGGTAATAAGCGCTGCACCAACTTTAAAGTTAGAGTAGGGCGAGTGGGAGTTTTTTTGGGCTTGAAATGCGAGTTGAGAAAGTGAGTTGATATTATTTTTTGTCATAGCTACCTTGTGAACCACCTATTACGCTTTACTTTTATCATTAAATGCGAGAAGGTTGGCGGCATTCGAGCCGCGACACGCGTATACTTTGTAGTCAGGCGGTTTTTCTTTTTCTATAGAATACATTTTTTACCATGTGCAGAAACGTTAGTCTCATCTTTTTTTTCTTATTTGTTGCTATTTTGACCGGTTGTGCGCAAACACCGTCAATTGCCGAGCGTCCCCAAATGGGGAATTTGCTTTTAGCTGAACCAGCACCCATAAACCCCCGTTCAGAAATGGCAATTGCGCGCTACAATCAAGTATTGATGAGCCCAGCGCTTTCAGATACAGACAAGGCTGAACTGCATTTTCAACGAGGCATGCTGTATGACAGTGTAGGGCTCTCTGGATTGGCTCAGTTCGATTACACCCAAGCAATCAATCTTAAGCCCGATTTAGCAGAAGCGTATAATTCGATAGGCATACATTACATTCAGCAAAACGACTTCATTCAGGCGTACGAAGCGTTTGACTCTACCTTAGAAATTAATCCAGATTACGACTTCGCCTTTTTAAATCGCGGTATTGCGTTGTATTACGGCGGTCGCTCTGAACTGGCAACTTCTGATCTAGACACGTTTTTTTCCAAAGACGAAACAGACCCGTTTAGAGCACTATGGGCTTACTTTGCGCATCACGACATGTCAGATGAAATGGGAATGACATACCTTGCTACGGTTCGTCCTTCTCTTGATAACGAACATTGGGCAACCAGTATTGTGGATTTGTTCTTAGGTACTGTTGATGAAAATACGGTACTAAACTCGCTGCTTGATGGGGTCAGAAGTCAAAAAGGGCTAACAGACAGGTTGTGCGAGGCCTATTTCTATTTGGGCAAATATCATTCTCAAATGGGTAACAGAGGGATCGCGTCTAACTACTTCAAATTGGCCCTTAGCACTAACGTGTATGACTATGTTGAACATCGTTACGCCAGATTAGAGCTTAATCGTCTTCGTGAGCAAGCTAACGACGTGTCTAGCGACGACGAGTAAGCTTTAAGTCTTATGCGTGGTTTAGTATTGGCAGTTTTAGCACTGCTCATTGTTGCGGGGGATAGCGGTCGCTATGCCCCGCAATTAGTTTCTAATGGCTTAAGTGTTTTTGAGCCCCATGATGCTATTGACAGCAGCACACTCAAACATAGCGCTGGTCATGTCAATGCCGCCTTATCGCTATTGTGGGACGCATCTAATCAGGGAAATGAAAACGCCCAACAAGCCTTCCTTAATTTATTCAACAACGCATTCGAAAGCGATTTCTCAAACGGTACGGTAGAAAAAGATACCGCGACATATTGGCTTGAAAAGCTAGTAAAAATTGAAAATGCCGATGCGGCGTGGTTGTTGTATCAGATTTTGGGTGAAGAAGGCGCGTCGCAGCGTTTTATGCGCCTGGCGGCGATTGGTGACGTAGCGGAAGCGCAGCTCGCATTCGCAATGTCGAGCGAATCACCCGTAAAGCGTGAAAAATGGCTGGTGCGTGCAGCGTCGCAAGGTTATGTCCCTGCACAGGCGGCACTGGCCGACTGGTATTTACTGCACGGCCAGCAAGAGCTAGCTAAACCGTTACTTGAAGCTACTGCTACGCTCGATATGCAAAGCGCGTTTAAATACGGTCGCTTGTTGTGGGGTGAAGGCGCATACGCCGAGGCTAAAGTGCATATAACGCGAGCCGCGACACTTGGCCATGCACAAGCTAAACGAGCCGTGCATGTAATAGAAAAGTACAAACCAATATCTACAGATGAAGCAACCCGATATTCTTGGCAGCGAGCGAGCGCCAGTTCTAAGGCTTGCTTACAACGAATACAGCCGTTTGCGACGAGTTTAGCCACTATTATTCGCGCAGACTCGATATATGCAGATTTCACGAAAGACAACAGGCTAGATAACTTATCGTTGTGCGTAGCACCGCCTATCTGGTTAGCGCAAAATGTACTCGATTGCGACAAAAACTATAAAAGCAGTGGTGTATTAGGCTGTGATATCACGCCTTTGGCAACCATGGCGAAAACGCGAGAATTCAGTCACGCGGTGGTTTTTGCAGAGCAAGGTAAAGCCAATGTACAAAATGGTGTTATGTATCTTGATATTAGTGATGCTTACTCGGTGTTTGTTCATGAGTTAGCGCATTTTGCTGGCTTTGCTGATGAATATCCAATGGGTAGACGCATGGCTAATCGTTTGTGTGACGCACGTCAGATTGAGGATTTTGCGCCGCCAAATGTTGTTGTTGATAGCGAGTATTGGTATGCACCGCACAACACCGTGGCTAATTGGCTTGAGATCGATCCTGCTACTATCATAGCACCAGCTAAAACGTGTCTAGTTAGTGGTAAACAAGCTTACAAGCCTAGCCGACGTATTACGTTTATGGAGCACCACGACAGTGGGGTAATACCACCGCTTTACATTGTGCTTTGGGAGCAACAACTCAATAAGCAAAATGTGCAGCGTCCCATCTCGATGAACTTCTTTCAAGCGTTCCACAAAAGTGGTAATCAAGTGGAAGCGGCGCATTGGCTTTCAGAGTATGAAGCATACGTAAATGGTAGCCAAGCGGGCGATGAGACGGCAGATGCTGACTGAGATGAGGCTCTCTAGGCATCCGTAAACAACGGACTCAATACACTGATTGAGTCCGCTTGAAGTTGTTGACCAAAGTCTTCTACATGTAAGTGTGCAGAACTAAATGCTTTTGCAGAAAGTACCAAAAGTTAGCGCTGCTGATGTAATGTTGGTTTTAATTCATTTACCCACATCGCCGTTGCGCCGCATATGGCGACCGGCATCACAATGAAATTCACCACCGGGATAAGTGAAAAAACATTTACCATCATCCCAAATGTCATCGCCTTACCTTTGTGCTGGCCAAGGTGTAAGCGCATTTTAGTGAAGTCAACCTTATAATTGTCATAGGGGTAATCGCAGTATTGTATTGCCATCATCCATGCGTTAAAAAGAAACCACAGTATCTGGCCAATAACAGGCAAAAAGAAAAATAACAGTAAAAAGCCAATTGCCCGTGGCAAATACCAAACGAGTTTGGTGAGCTCTCTGCCAATGGTTCTGGGAATATCTTTCACCAGCGCCATCACGCCCTCGTCACCTAAATCTTGGCCTGTAAGGTGTCTCTCTACTTTTTCTGAAAGCACACCATTAAATGGGGCTGCTATCCAATTGGCTAGCGTGCCGAATATTAGCGCGAAAATGAGTAATACACTAATGACAGCAAGGGGCCAAAGGAAGAAACTAATGGCGGTTTTTACCCAACCCAACCATTCAGGCACAAGATCTATCACGTAGGCGATAGCCAATTCAATTTGACCAAACAGAAAATAAAACGCTAACGAAAACAGGATCAGGTTGATGGCAAGCGGCACAAAAACAAAACGCTTCAGGCCTTTTGTCTTAATCAATGAAAAGCCTTCGAAAAAATAATGTACACCACCTTGACTCATGCGCTCTCCCTACAAAGAATTGGTTAGTTATTGGGTGCTTTTTATCCCATTTTACGTTGACTGCGTCAGACACTGAAATGGTAATTGTTACAAGCTGTTAGATTTGGTACAGTCAAACGCATAATAACAAAAGAATAACCCCCGTGATTGTATCATTTTCAATTCGTTACCAAACACGCAGAAAAGCAAACGCTTATTTATTAAGGCGGGTTTGTGCGACTTAAAAAGATCAAATTGGCTGGCTTTAAATCCTTCGTCGAGCCAACTTCAATTCCTTTTCCTGGTGAAATGACCGCTATTGTCGGTCCAAATGGCTGTGGCAAGTCCAATGTGATCGACGCTGTGCGTTGGGTACTTGGTGAGAGTTCTGCAAAGAATTTGCGCGGCGATGCGATGACAGACGTTATTTTTAATGGCTCATCTTCTCGCAAACCGGTTGGACAGTGCAGTGTGGAGTTGGTATTTGATAATAGCGCGGGGCGAATAGCTGGTGAGTTTGCCAACTATAATGAGTTGTCGGTGAAGCGTCTTGTTACACGCGACGCGCAATCTACTTATTTCCTAAATGGCACAAAATGTCGTCGTCGTGATGTGACCGATTTGTTTTTAGGTACGGGCCTTGGCCCTCGTTCTTATGCCATCATAGAACAGGGCATGATATCGCGACTTATAGAGTCTAAACCGCAAGAGTTACGCGTGTTCATTGAAGAAGCGGCGGGTATTTCAAAGTATAAAGAACGGCGTCGCGAGACTGAGAATCGCATAAAGCATACCCATGACAACTTAGAGCGTTTAAACGATGTTCGCGATGAACTTGGTAAACAATTAGAGAAACTTCAGCGTCAAGCTGCAGCAGCAACTCGGTATAAAACGCTGCGTGCTCAGGCCAGAGAGCTTAAGGGACAATTAGCGGCTATTCGTTTTTTGAAAAACAGCGAACATATAGAGGCGCTACAAAAGCAGCAAAGCGCACTTCAGTTAGAAGTCGATGGGTTAGTGGCCCGCTTACAGGGTGATGAAGCTGGGTTAGAACAGTATAAAACCAAGCAAGTTGAAACTAAGCAAACCATCGATGATCTGCAACAACAGTTGTTCAATACTGGTACCGCAATAACTCGCTTAGAGCAAAATGCACTGCATGCAAAGCAACGCAAAAGTCAGATTGAACAAGAATTGGCAAGAGTTGATGAACAGCAGCAACTACTTAATGACTCTCTTAAGGAAGCGTCAGAGGCGTTAGCGGTATCGCGTGCAGAGTTAGACAATATTGAGCCGGAGCTGGAATTAAAAACTGCTGAACTTGAGCATGCAAGAGAGCGGTTTGAGGATGCAGAGCAAGAACTTCGAGAGTTTAACAGCCAAGCCCGCGACCAAGAGCAGGCGTATCATCAGCTAAAAAGTAACGTGCAACAATGCCATAGCCAAATTCAATCAACCATGAGCATGCAGCTACGTACATCTCAGCGAATAGGTGAGTTACAAGAAGAGCGCAATCAGCTAAATGAAGAAGATATCGTAGGCGACATTGAGCTTCTTGAAGAACAGTTCAATGAAGCTGAGTTGCAGGTTTTGGCGCAACAGGAAGCCGTCAGTAAGATAACAGATTCCCTTGCGTTACAGACCGAACGGGTTAAATCGCTTGAGAAAAACGCATTGGCCACACAGGGTGAATATCAGACCGCTCAATCCACCATTAAGGCCTTAAAAGCTCTGCAACTTGATGCAGCACAACAAGACGATGTGCGATTAGTTAATGTAGAAAGGCTATGGCAAAGTATTAATTCACCGTCGCATCTCGCACCTTGTGTTGAAGCAATTCTTACACATTTACATCAACCTTATGTGAGTGCGGTTCATTCGGCAGGTGATTTGCTTTCGCATTTAACTGCTATGCCAAGTGGAAGTCGTGTTTATGCGCAAAGCGCTTTTATCAATGAAGCACAGCCAGAAACCCTTGCGCATGCGCTACTAGAACATAATGCGTCTGTCCCTGCATTTTTTGATGAAATTGTCCTTTGTGAAAATGATGAAGCACTTACTCAAGTCATCGAAGGAGAACTTGAAAATACAAGTAGTTCCGGCGCG